>JAPLNJ010000508.1 GCA_026692885.1 Planctomycetota bacterium
GAATACGAGGATTCCGAGCACAATCAGTCCTTCCATACAAGTCCCTTTCTCTGTTCTGTGGCCGCCCTGCCGCTCGTTGCGGCAGGGCGGCCGAAAACCGTTACTGATCCGTTGGCCATCATGCGAGGCCCATGGCGGGATCTTCGCCCTGGAAACGGTGCCAAGCCAGGAACAGTTCCTTGCGAATCTGGCTGATCCGACCCGGCGACACGCCGAACTTCCTGGCCGCGGTTTTGGTGGTCTCGCCATTGGCCAGAAACATGGCGATTTTCCGGAGACGGCGCGGCAGCAGTTGCAGCCAAGTCGAGAAGTCGATGCGGGTCATGGCCGTTTCCGCTGGCCCGGCGTGCCGGTCCTCGACCAGGATTTCCTCCCAGGCTCCTTCCTCGGAGTCAAATTGGTCCAGCCTCTCGACGAGGAGGTTCTTCTTCTGCTGACAGTAGTCACTCGAAACATCGCGGCAGTTCAACTTGCCGCCAACTTTTCTCCCGTCTTTCACCTGAGCCACGCCGAACCTGGCCAGCGCGCTGGGATAGGCCAAGTCCGTCTTGTTCAACTCAACCAGCCGCGCGTAGGCGGTCTAGTCGCCGGAAGGCGATCTTGGCGTGGGTTTCGATGGCGGGAAGCAGGACCAGGAAGTTGTCGTGCCAAGCGGGCGGGGACTTCCTGCAACGAACGGACTTTGCTGTCTTCTTCATTGGGGACGACCTCCAAGGAATGAGACCGCCCCCAAGCGGGGGCGGCCATGTTGGGAAACATAGCCACCCCCGCAACATGCGAGGGTGCGAAACACACAATCAACTGATCACCGTGCCGCGACGGACGGCACGGGCGACGCACAAGAACGACCCCGCGACAACCGCACGACGTCGGCTGCCTTGGGGCTGGTATCGGGGCCACGACCGTCGACGACGGACGAGTCGTTTACTGATCGGACTCAACGCCGTTGGCGTCACGGCCTGGCGAATGCCCGCTCCTGCCGCACGACCTGAAGTGCGGCTGGGCTGGCAACGGCCAGACCAATCTGGAATAGTGGTCTGGCGAAGTTAGTCATGGGCTACGTGTTCAGCTTTGGTCAGACGCCGGGTCCTCTGCGTCTGAACCATCCTGCGGCCCGCTGGCATGGCGCGGCGTACGTTGCAGTCGAGGACGTAACCGGCTTGCTGGGAGCAGTGTTGGCTGATCGCTGGCCAGTTCCTCCAGGAGGAATTCCGCCAGGGCATCGTTCCCTTCGCAATCGAAATTCAGGCGGCGCACCAGCGACCAACACAGCAGTAGGGGCAATAGGCAGGCGAACAGCCCCGCCGCGGCGGTGATGGCGTTGCCCAACACGACGTCCCAGTAACGTTCGACCGCAATTTGCCGACGCTCGGTCTCCAAATGGTCGCGTTGACGGCCGATCTCAGTTTGACTCTCCTGCAAGTCGCGGTGGATCGCCGCCATCTCGGCCCTGGCCTGAGCTTCCGCTTCGACGAGTCGCCGACTGCCCTCAGCCACTTGGTTCTGCAATTGGAGCATCTGCTTGCTCTGCTCCGCCTGCCTTTGAGCCGCCTCGCGCGCCACCTCTGCCACCTGGTCGCCTCCGCTTTGACAGCCAACCATCAGGACGAGGAGTGTGCAGGCAGCCATTAGCCAATGATCGTCACGCATGTGTGTGGGCCCTCCACTTGTCCAACAGGCGGCGGAGCAATACCTGAAGCGCCCGCCGCAAACGCACCTCGCGGATCAACGCGAGGACCAGGACGACGGCCAGCGCCGAGCTGGCCAACACGATAGAATTGGTCATGAAACCTCCATTCGAACAGGTTGGAACTGGACCGACGTGTATGCACCAACCGAAGATGGTGCCGGTCCATAGGCACCGCAAAAGCCGACAAGAGCTGAACCATTTACTGGTCAGACTGAACGATGTTGGAGTCAGGGCTTGAGCAAGCGGCGGCGTCTGTCCGCCGTTGCCTCACCAGTTCCTCGTCGACGATTCGTTGGCAGACGCCGATGGCGTAGCAGACGTCACTTTCGATGGTGCCAACCTGCTGGGACTGTGACGGCTCGCCGTCGAACTCCAAGGCGCAACTTACGCCGAGCAATCCGCCCTCCGGCAGGCCGATCTCCTGGCTCATCGACACGCAGATTCTCTTGGGCATGCAATAGTTCTCCTCTCTTTGGACAAAAGGTGGTGAGGATGCGGATCAGAAACTCGCTTGAACCGCTACGGGGACTCGGACTGCTCTCGGTGTGGCTCTCGCCTGTCCTGCGGCGGCGTTTCCTCCTGCTGCCGCTGGTCTCGCAACCAGCGTTTGGCCAGCAGGTAGGCAAGGCAATCCAGAAAGGGCTGGAGCCGCTTTGGGGAGTCGCTCAGGGGTTCCTCATGGGACTGCTCGGACATGATCAGGGTCTCCGGGATTGGGGTTCTCGCCAGCGTGAAGACTGGCGACACACGAACCAGCTACAGAACGCGCAAAGAAAGAGGCGGACGAGCAAGCTCGTCCGCCTCAGAACGCCAAGAATGAGTGATGCGGATAGGTAACGCACCCCTCACATATATTATGCCACAAAAAACCCACTAATTTAGTGGGTTCTGCACGCTTGGTAGGGAAGGTTGATTTCAGCCAGCCCCAACAATGCTGGGGCTGGCTTCCTGCCTCGGCTACACAACCCGAGGCCGCGATTGCTTACGCGGCCTGGTCCTCTCCAGCCTCGCCCTGCATCTCGCGGCGAACCCTGTATACGGTGCTGGCAGTGCAGCCGAGAGTTGCGGCGATGTCCTTGGGCTTGGTCCCAGCGCGGAGCATCTTGCGCATCTCCTGGAACAGCTCTTCGCCCAGATGCGAGTAACGGCCGCGCTGCGGCACGGTGCCCTGTTGGGCCGCCTCGCGAACAGCTTCGGGGCGGCCGTAGTCGTAGGCCCGGCGAACCGTCGCCGTGCCCACCCCCTTGGTCGCAGCGATGCGTGCGAAGGACATCTTTTGTTCGTCCCGCATGCGGACGACATCGGGGGCGATGTCCTTATACGTGAGCTGGTTGGCATTGCCGGTGCCGGACTTCTTGCCAGGCCCCCAGTTCGGTCGCTGACCGGTATCCGCGAACTCCAGGATCTGCTCCGCGTATTGTCGCGACATACCGTGTGCATGGGCGATGCTTTCGACGCTAGCCCCGTTGTCGCGCATGAGCTTGAACTTCGGGGCCAACTGCTCGTACTTGGGCACCTTGTCGATCACCACTTCCACCGGCTGAGTGCCGGACGGGATGGCCTTCAAGGCCAACGAGTCGGGATAATCCTTGTCCTCGGCCAACTTCCTCAGCAAGGCAACCAGGTCCGGGGTGAACGCGGCGATCCAGCGGGCGCCCCGCTTGCCCTGGATCTTCTCCTGACGGATCTTGATTGGGCCGGTGAGCGCGCGGATGGCCTCGGCTGCCATGGGGATCTCTTGGTTCAAGAGGCTCCGCAGGTCGGCGAGGTACACCTTGGCCCGTTCGACATCCAGCGGCGCCGGCGGTTCCTGGTTGTGGGCCTCGGCCTCGCGGATCGCGGTTCTCAACTCGTTGACCTCCTTCTGGAGTTCCTTGATCCTCGCATGGTAGGCGTCGCACAGGGCTTCGTCCGGCTCCTTCTCGATCTTCTTGACCAGCTTCTTGGTCCGGCCCTGGTAATCGCGGAGCTTGGCCTTCATGGGTTCAGTATCGACCCGCGGCTTGCGGGCCTCCTGCTCCAGAAAGGCGTTGCCCTTCTGGACCAGGCCCTCGATCACGCGCTCCGTCAGCACGAAGTCGCCGAGATAGCCGAGCAAGCAGTCCTCGATGATCTGCGTGCTCTTGGACGTGGTCAGCGGGCAGTCGTGGACACCGGTCGAACCGCTGAGGCAGGACATGACCTTGTACTTCCCCGCGGACCGGTTGAGCCGCAACTCGTCGTCACAGTGCTTGCAGAACAGCGTCCCACTGAAGAGCGTGGTGGCCGAGTTCTGGTTGCGGCTCTGCTTCTTGCCCGTCAGCGGGTGCGCCTTCCGCGTCCTCAGGAGTTTAAGCCAAGAGGCTCGCCACACTTCCTTGGGCACGAGCGCCAAATTCGGGTCCTTGTAGACTTCCCACTCGGACCGCGGGTTCTCGATGCTGACGTACTTCTCCAGGTCGTAGTCGTATTCGCGCCGCTGGCGGTTCCACACGAAGACGCCGATAGCGTCGATCCCGGCCAACAGCTTCTTGATCGAGGAGCTCGTCCAGCCGTTGGAGCCGTCCACCCGGAGCTTGTTGAAGTGCCGGGCGATCTTGTACGGCGACCAACCCTTGTGGACGAACAACTCGAACATCTCTACCCGGTACGGCTTGGTCGCCGGATCGATGCAGGGTTTGTGCCGCGGGCGGCCATCGGGCCGACGGATGATCTCGCCGTTGGCGTCGCGGCAGATCTGCCGTGTGAAACCCAGGGACAGCTTGCCGAGGCAGGTTCCCCGCCGAGCCGCCCCCTTCATCCCACGACGGACCTTCTCGCGGAGCCCCTTGATGAACAGGCGGGAGACCAGGCCGTAAATTGTGATCTTCACGTCCCAGTCAGGGCTGTTGACATCGAAGCCATCGGACGCACCGATCATCCGCTTCTTCAGCCGCTTCGACAAGTGCGCCAACTTCCACCACTCCAGTTCGTCCCGACTGGCACGGGTGAAGTCGTCGATGTAGGTCGTCTCGATCAGGTGGTCCTCCTCGCCGATGATCGCCTTGTAGCTGGAGTACCCCTGCCTGGCGGGGTTCAGCCCGGTGACCGAATAATCGCAGAAGACGTAGGACCAGGGGATGAACCGGCTCTCGGCCCGGGCCTTGTCCAACGCATTGACCATCTGGTCGATGATGGACAGCGGGCTACTGTTGTCGCACGAGAAGCGATTGTAGTTCCCGCCGAACTTCGAGCAAAACTTCGCGAAAACACGGACGGCTTCGACTTCCACCTTGCCGCGGCGGTGCCGCTGCTTGAAATCTTCGACCATCCGGTGGATAACATCGTCGGTCGGCTGGGGCAACAGGCCCGCCTGGACCATCTCGGGCCAGTGCTTGCCCTGCCGGTCCAAGTAAGCGCGGGCCAAGGTGGCCAGCTGCTCGTCGGGCGGCAGACCGCGGTCTGCCTTGGCCCGCCGCGCCCGGCGTTTCGGGCGCGGCAGCGGAGCACCCGACTGCGGATCCAGAGCTGGTCGTCGTTTGTCGAGATGGCAGTCCGTCGAGGATGACGGATTCGGAATACTGCACCCAGCCGACTCCGGCTGGTGGTGCTGGTTGTTAGAACTGGTAGACATTTCCATGTCCCCCAGACCGGTCCAAAGGGAAAACCGGTAGGGAGGTGTGATCGAAACCGTGGCGATACCGGTCGGCTACCCCTGCGGGGAGCCGACCTTGAAAAAGGTATCTGCCGTGAACTCAATCACTTGCGCGATGGCAAGCTGAAAGAGTCCGGTTCCGCCCACGTCGTTAGGAAATGTCAATCGCCGGTCGCCCCGACTGATCAGAACAAATTGAAGTGAAACGACTTACGAAACGGCCCCCTCAAGGGGCCGTGGTCGTTTCTTGGGTTCGGAGATACCTTTCGAGATACCTTTTTGTCATCGGTCGGTACAATTTTCGTCCCGGCGCTGACCTGACCAGACAAGCAGGACCAGACCCTGCCAGACGCTCAGATTTCGCTTCCAAGAAGCGCCCGCAGTCAACTCGACCAAAGGAGCCATCTCGACTTTCAGGCGTTCTGCGGGGCCTTAGCGGCTTCCTCTGCCGTCGCCGTTTTCCTGGTTCGACAATCACCCGCGCACGTCGACAAGCAGTCGGTCTCTCGAACTCTCCCAACGTGGGTCGCGTACGGCCTTCAAGGTCGCTTACGCATAGTCGCATGACACCACCGCGATCCCGGTTTGCGTCTCTGCCCCCCCAGCCCCTGCCCTTCCCGCCGCAGCTTGCACAGCAAGACTTGTATGATGGTTTCGCCGTCTCGGAGAACACACATGGACTATGCCCAACTGATCGACGACTACCTTGCCGGTCCTCAGATGCTGCGTGCCGCCGTCGCCGGAATGACCTCTGAACAACTCGATGCCCGACCCATCGCCGACAAGTGGTCCACCAAGCACGTCATCTGCCACATCGCCGATTTTGAGCCGGTGTACATAGATCGTATGAAACGAGTGATCGCCGAGAACGATCCCTGGATTTTCGGCGGCGACCCCGACCTGTTCGCCACGACGCTGGCCTACGACCAGCGGGACGTTGCCGTGGAATTGGACTTCATCGCATTGGCACGCAAGCACATGGGGCCGATCCTGCGGTCGCTGAAGCCGGGAGATTTCCAGCGGCGACGTATTCACTCCGAGGCCGGGCCGATCACGCTGGAGAAGTTACTGACGAACATCACGAACCACATTCCGCACCACGTCAAGTTCATCGAGGAGAAGCGGGCGGCGTTGGCGTGATCCGCGAAGATCGAAGCTGGCAGAGACGGATACCTAATTGAGAGCTGATCCTGGTTTGGAAGGAAGCGAGCATGCGACGCACAACGGCTTTACTGGCAATCCTATTTACCGAGCTCGCTCTGCCGGGAAGCGCCGCTGAGACCGTTACCGTTACGCCGGCCAGGGACGACGCCATGCTGCTCAATCCCGGCAAAGGCTGGGTCCAATACTACGGGGCCGACAAGTACACCCAAGACTACATCAGCGTCGGATACACCCGCTGGGCATGGTCGGTCCTGGAACCTAAGGAAGGGCAGTTCAACTGGAAAGAGGTGGATGACCTCCGCTCACTATCGCTCAAACCAATCAACTGATAATCAGCCAGGAGTCATCACCAGCCCTTCCCCGCCGCTCCTTCCAACGCCGAACCGTTTTCCCAATCGCGATCACGCCGAGCAGGCCGATCCGTGGTTTGATGGCACCGGAAATGCGAACACTGTAGAGATTGAGGGGCAGACGGTCGCGACCGCTCACGCATAGCCGCAGCCCTTCGCTGCAATCCGGAATCTGCCCCCCCTGCCCTGCCCTTCCCGCTGCAGCTCGCACCGCGAACCCTGTATGATGGCTTCGCTGCCTCGGAGAACCGACGGTCAGGTGCTCACAGGCTCCAGCCGGTTCGGTACGGTGGGTTGATGAGTAGATTGGCTTCCGCGCAGTTGGTGAACTGCAACTTCTGCGAGTCCCACTCCAATTTGGTCCCCAGCAACTTGATGGCAATGACGCCTAGCAGGGCGACTTCCGTCAGCGGGCCGCCGTACGAGAAGTCGGAACACGCCTTCTGACCGGTTCGCACGGCCCGCGCCCAATCCTGCTCGTGACCGCCGCCCGGGACACGCGGCAAGGTGCGCTGCGGCTGTTTGTACTCCCGCATCCTGGTTTCGGGGATGATCCGCACGCCGCCGGCGCCGTGCGAGCCGTAGGTGATCGTCCCCTTGTCGCCATAGACCACGGCGCCCGTGTCGACCGAACGGCGATCGGCTTCCAATTCCTTGGGACGCGGAATGCGCTCTGTGCCGCTGTGCCAGATGAGGCTAATCGGCCCGCGTTTGCCCTTGGCGGGGAACTCGTAAGTGATCACGTCTCCCAAAGGAAATGTATCGGCGTGCGCCTTGGGATCATAGTCCTTGGCTTGAGCTTGCACGCTGGTGGGTGCGCCCAGATCCAGAGCCCAGAACACTGGATCGATGACGTGGCAGGTCCAGTCGCCGATCGTGCCGTTGCCGAAGGGCATCCAGGCTCGCCATTTCTCGTGCAGACAGTGCGGGTGATACGGCCGCTGCTGTGCGGGGCCGAGCCATTTGTCCCAGTCCAGGGTAGCCGGGACCGCGTGTTGCTGCTGGAGGTCGGCCAGGCGGTTGAGCGCCGAGTTCTGGGTGTTGCAGCCCGCGTGAATCGTATGCACGTTGCCGATGGCGCCATCCCAGATCCACTCGCAGAGCAGACGGATTGAGTCGGACGAGTGCCCCTGGTTGCCTAGCTGAGTAATGACTTTGCGCTCTTGAGCGGCCTGCATCATCTGGCGGACTTCGTAGATCGAGTGCGCCAAGGGCTTCTCGCAGTACACGTGCTTGCCCCGTTTGATGGCAGCCAGCACCAGGATGGCGTGCGAGTGGTCGGGGGTGGCGACAATCACGGCGTCGATGCTCTTGTCCAACTCGTCGAACATCCGGCGGTAATCCTGGTACTGCTTGGCCGTGGCGTACTTCTTGCGGAAATCAGGCGCGCGGGTGGCGTCCACATCACAGAGGGCGACGATGTTGTTGTTCGGCGCCAGGGCGTCCACATCCTTGCACCCGGGCCAGCCCAAGCCGATGCAGGCGATGTTCAGCTTCTCGCTGGGCGCGGTTGCTCCTTGTCCCACGACGTGCCGCGGCACGATCGTGAAGGCTGCCGCGGCGGTTCCCGCAGTTCTCAAGAAACCTCGCCGTGTAAACGCAGTCTGGGACATGATGTGCTCCTTGCCAGTACCGGCTCAACTCGTGTGTGCAGTAAGTCAACGACAGTGGCGACTATTCTAGCCCGACATTGCTAACGCCGCAGCAACAGGGAAAGTGGCGGTTCGTTTGGAGGGCCGGACCCCGTAACAGGTCAATGTGCATCCAGGTCGAACCTGATACGCATGGCCAAGTTCCTCGTCGAAACCGATTGCCAACAACGGTCACCTAACCTGCCGCCGAACAAAGCTCGCGATGACCGAAATGGCGTCGCGCCGGTTCTCCTCCTGGGTGTGGCCAGACGAAACTCGCGGCTTGAAACTGTGGTCACCGTCCGGTAGCCAGTGCAAGCGGATCTGGCTGGACAGTTCGTAGCCGCGGACCTCGCCGGCGTTGCCGAACGAATCACGTTCGCCTTGCAGGATAAGAGTCGGTGTTTTGATCGCCTGCAGATGCTCGACGCGGAGTTGATCCGGCTTGCCGGTGGGATGGAAAGGATAGCCCAGGCAGATCAGACCGGCCACGCTGGCCTCATCCGCGATCAAGCTGGCGATCCGGCCGCCCATGGACTTGCCGCCGATGAACAGCGTCTTGGCCTCGACTGAAGCAATCACGTCTAGCCACGTCTGCCGCAGGACGGGTTCGCGATCGGGTGGCCGACGCTTGCCGGTCTGCCTGCGCTCGGCCATGTACGGGAACTCAAAACGGACGACTCGGAAATCGTGATCCGCGAGGCCCTCGGCAAACGCGTTCATGAAGTCGGTATCCATGCCGGCTCCGGCGCCGTGCGCCAGGATGATCGTCGCGGGGGCCTGTTCGGGGCCAACCACGATCCGCTCGTGGTCTTTAAGCCTATTAGACATCAGGTAGTCCTCTCGAATCACGGGGCAGTCATCGCGGTACGATTCTGCGGTTCAGCACTCCGTACTACCAGCTGACGTACTTCGGCTTCCAGGCGGATGAAGTGCGTACCCTTCCAGTAGACCTTGCCGCACGCCTGGCACCGAAAGAACTCGTGGTAGTAGCCTCGCGTCTTCGGCGGCAGGTCAGCCTGCACGTCCGCCTTGTCAACGGACAAGATCAAGCCGTTGCAATGCGTGCAGCGGGAAAACGGATCGATGCGGGCCAGCAGGTCGAACCGCCTGATCACTTCCACAACCTGCTCCTGCACGTTCGGTGACCGCACCAAGTAGCCGTGGCTGACTGTTTTCAGCTTGAGGATGCCCCGGTCCTGGGTGAGGATGGCTCGCTGCTCAGCCAAGGCCGTCTCCACCAGTTCCGGGTCCGTGGCCATGTTGTGGTAGGCCACATCGAATCCCAAGAGCCGCAGGCGGCGGGCCAGCTTGCCAAGGTGGACGTCACAGACGAACTTTGGCTGCCGGAGCGGTTGCGGTCGAAGGCGCGTCACCGGGCCGATGTCCAGGGACTCGAAGACCGGATAGACCGAGACATGATCGCCTGGCTGAAGCCGGTACTCGAAGCCGACCGACACTCCGTTGACCAGGATCAGATCGACCTCCGTGTGCGGCACACCGATCGCCTCGATCGCGTCCTTGACGGCCGGCGTCCCGTGGAACGCGTAGGCGAAGGGCCTCTTGCGGCGTTCCGCGGGCAGAACGTCGTTCAGTTCCTCGTAGAAGCGGAACTCTGCTGTTTCCCAGCCTTCCTGCATGAGAACTCCTACGGCAACCACAGCTGCATGATCTCCTCGGTCTGCTCCCCGTCGAGCGTTTCGTGGGCCAGCAACTCATCCGTGATGGCCGCCAAGGCGGCCCAGTGTTCGTCCCGATTCAGCGTCCGATACAGCTGTGCGGTCATCTTCTCCAGGTAGGCCAGTCGTTGC
>JAPLNJ010000509.1 GCA_026692885.1 Planctomycetota bacterium
CTTGTAGAAGCACCACCATCGCGACGTGTCGTCCTTGTCCCGCAGGAGATAAGGATCAATCAGTCGGCCCATCTGCTCCTGGGGCAGATCCGGTCCCTTGACCCGCAGCAACTCCGGCTCGCCCCAGTGTTCCAGATCGCGGCTGCGCATCGTCCACAGCCGGGCCGTATGATCCCCGTACTGCATGACCCAGCGCGGGGCGCCGGGCTTACTGGAAGGCGTCGGCTTCTGCGGCGTGGGATACGTCTGGAGACAGAGGACGAAATCTTCGCCAGCGCGGATGACATTCCCCGGACTGGAATAGTTCTTGGAGCGATCCTTCGGCGTGAACGGTTTGGGTTCGGTCCAATGCAACAGGTCCTGACTCTTGCTCCAGGCCGTCTGGGCATAGATCAGCCCGTCAGGGTCGATCGTGGTGAGCGTCATGTAGAGGTAGAACATCCCGTCGTGGTAGACCGCCGCCGGGTCGCGGTACCCGTTGTCGTCGTCGCCCTGAATCACGACGGGCGATATCAGCCTCCCCAGATCGACTGTGCTGTCCGGGGAATCGCCGGCCATGGCTTCTACCGCTGACCAACCGGCCAGAGCCACCAGCAGCAACCTGAATGTTGTCGTCAGCGTGTGCGCAGGCATCGTCGAAGCTCCGCGAGGGCGATCTCAACCAGTCGTCTGCGTTGTCATTGTAACCTTACTCGACCACGTCAGAAATCGTCGCGGCGGCTGGCTACGGGCGTTACAATTCGCCGAGAGGAGTACGATCCACCGCACCGCCCGGAGCCGCCATGCACATCCTGCGATGTTCGATGACCTTGCCCCTGCCGCTTGACAAGGTGTTCCCGTTCTTCGCAGACGCCGCGAACCTGGAGCGGATCACCCCGCCGGAACTGCGTTTTCAGATCGTCACGCCGCAACCGGTCCAGATCCAGCAGGGGACGCTCATCGAGTACCGGCTACGACTGTTCGGCATCCCGTTTTCCTGGTTGACTCGCATCGCCCACTGGGACCCGCCGCACGAGTTTGTGGACGAGCAGCTGCGCGGGCCGTACAGGCGGTGGGTGCATACGCGTCGCTTCTCTGAATCTGACGGGCAGACCGTGATCGACGACCAGGTTGACTACCACCTGCCGCTGTTCCCCCTGGGGGAGATCGCGTATCCGCTGGTCCGTTGGCAGGTCGGTCGGATCTTCGCCTTCCGGCAGCATGCGGTTCGGCAGCTTCTGCTGGCGGGACGAATGTAGCGTCTTGGCTTGCGTTGGTTCAATCCCGGACTCCATTGCGGTAGAATCACCTCCGTTTGAACCAACGAACATGAACCAGGAGCTGAGCCATGAGTCGATCCACGCGCGCGGTGTGGACGATCGTGTTGCTGGTTTGCGCCGCGGACACGAACCGCGGCGATACTCTGGCCGACTCCGCCGCTCTGCTTGATGTGGCCGACTTGCGCATCCGCGATCCGTTCGTTTTCACGGACGTCCCGAACGCCCGGTACATCATGGTCGCGAGCATGAGCAATCGACAGCGGGGAACGAAAGGCTGGGAGTGCTACACCAGCAAGGACCTGCGGCACTGGCAGGCCCCGGTCACCGT
>JAPLNJ010000510.1 GCA_026692885.1 Planctomycetota bacterium
ACGGCCGATCAAGTTTTTCGGACCCGCGAGGGCCCGGCGGGGATACCCTGCGCCATTCCTCTTGGACACGTCGAATCATCGCTCGCGGCACTCCGACCTTATCCGCCCTGCCCCGACGCTAGCTGCTGGCATTTCGCAACGCTACGATCAAGGCCGATGGTGCCAAAGCGGAAGTGCTCCCTGGCCAGCCGCCGCAGGTTGGGGGCGAGAATGTCCTCGATGATTGTGCCCATCTTGTTGGCAAGGTTACCCCACTGCTTGTCCATGGCCCGGCGTGCCTGGCGCGATTCCTCCTTGAACTCGCGCATCTCCTGCTCGAATCGCCCCATGCGTTCCTCGGCGGCCTGGTTACGCTCCTCGGCGAGGCGGTTGCGTTCCTCGGCCGCCTTGTTTCGCTCCTGGGCCTGATGGTTCAGGAGCGCCATTTCGGTCAGGAATTGACCAAAGAGCGATTCCAAACGATCCACGCGATCTTCAATAGTAACGAATGCCATAGGTCACGTAGTTTAAGGCAGCGGCGGGGCTGGGGCAAGCGGATGGGCGAACTAGAATTGTCGTGGGCGAACTAGAATCCCCGTGGGCAGCTTTGTCGTAGAACGGATTTCAATCCGTTCAGTAAAAAGCGGAATGAATTCCGCTCTACGAAGGGACAAAGCTGTCCGCGGGCAGTATAGAATCCGCAAGTCTCCAAAGTTCTTTCCAAATCCAGGCGGGCAGAATGGATGCGGGCAGAAGGGGCCACCCACAGCGTCTTAATTGATGGGTGGCACCAAACGCTCACCAAACGCTCAGCAACCGCTGACACTTGTACCGCCCTTCCCACGGCGGCCAAGTCGGTCGAACGTCTGCATACCCTGTCCGAAACCCGCGTCTGCCAACGGAGTGGCCAATTCCCGATTTGCCCAGGTTGATGTGGAACACTCTGATGGACACAGTCTTGCGATACGAGCGGTCCACGGGCGGCAACGCGGCTGGGCCTGTGGTATGATCTGGGCACCCAAGCGACACGCCGAGATCACGTTCACCGACGGAGGGGAAGATGCCCATGATCAAGGACCAACACCAACCGTACGACAAGAGCAGCAAATGGCTGATCCAGCACCATGGGGACTCGATGCTGCGGTTGGCCATGCCTTGATCGTAAAGGTTGCGCATTGTAACCCGATGCGTCAGCAAGGAAGAGCGGCGTTTTCCTCGCTGACGCGTCGGGTTACCACACCCCACTGCTAGCGTCTTGCGCAAAGTTCCGATCAAGGTCATGGGGGCCCAGACAGTAATTTCCCACCGCGCCCATGCCTCCCAAAGTCCCCGCCGAAACTATCCCGGATTATTCATGCGTCTGCGCAATTTGACGCAACATCGGGCTGCATTGTGAGTTGCGACTATCTTACCCAGAACACCGTGCAAAGGAAGGCGAAGACGATCCCACCGCGTGCTTGGGGCGATTCGGAGGCGTGTCGATGACGGTCGCCGACGACACGTCAGCCGCAGGGATCGCCCACCATCTGTCGCCCGCGGCGACGACACGCGCCCGCGATCTGGTCTCGTCACGGACTTCCGCCGATCCGGG
>JAPLNJ010000511.1 GCA_026692885.1 Planctomycetota bacterium
CCGCCCGCCGCCTCCGGCGGCGGGCGGGATGCGGCGGAAGAAGTGAGGCGGTTGCGGACCCGTGGCGTGGTCCAGAAACCTCGCTCCACCGGGGCAAGCCCGGATGGGGGCGGAACAAAAACAGGACCATCCGTTTGACGCTCGACTCCCCAATTTTGCGCGTCTCACCCCGGGTCTCAGGCAAGCGGACAGAAACAATTTCGCTCGTGGCCAGCACAAGTTGGTGGGCCGCCGCTTTGCGAACGACCGTTCTGTGTTGCGCGGCAGTGGCCACGCAACTCACCGGCCGGGCTGGAAGGAGAAATCGCTTGGCCCACCCTACAGCATCTGCCGCAGCAACAACCAGACGGATAAGGCGAGGCCGATCAGGATGATGATCCGTCGGACAGCCTTTTGGCCGATGCGCCGCGCCGTTCCGGCCCCGGCGTAACCGCCGAACACCGCGCCGGCTGCCATCACGGCCGCCGCGCGCCAGTCGACGAGGCCGTGGACTATGAACAAAGCCGCGGCGAGTCCGTTGATGCACATCCCGTTCAGGTTCTTCAAGGCATTCATGTGGTGAATGTTCTTGAAGCCCAGGTAGCCGAACGCAGCCAGCATGAGGATCCCAATCCCTGCGCCAAAGTATCCACCGTACACGCCCACGCAGAATTGAAACAGCAGCACTGTGATCCAGCGGGCTGGCGTGGCGGGCTGGTCGTGCTCCAATTCGGCGGCGGGCGTAAGTTCGCTGCTGCCCGCCGTTCGTGCGGTCCGCTGGGCCTGCCAGCGCGCCAGCGGCCCCTGGGCCATGAACAGCACGGTGGCCAGCAGGATCAGATACGGAACCAGCAGGGCGAACGTCGCCGAGTTGGTGTTTACGAGGAGCATCGCCCCCAGCAGGCCGCCGAGGAAACTAGGGATTGCCAGCGCCGCGAGTTCCCAGCGGCCGCTGCGCAGTTCTGCCCGGTAGCCCCAGAAACTGCTCAGCGCTCCGGGCCACAGGGCCACGGTACTCGTGGCGTTGGCCATGATCGCCGACTGGCCGGCCCCTAACAGGGCGGGAAACGTCAGCAGCGTACCGCCCCCCGCGACGGCATTCACCGCGCCGGCGGCGATCGCCGCGCCAATCAACAGGAAGTAATCGTGAAAGTGCATATTTTTTCCCCGCGTTCCCAAGCTCTGCTTGGAAAGCGCGCCATTATGACCTGCGAATCGTTTTTCGCACAACTCCACCGTGCGAACCGTGCGAACCGTGCGCGACAAGGTGAGCGGCGGGAAAAACATGATACACCACACGTCGGTGACGCTGGTCGTTTAACCGCGACCCAGAGCAAGCTGCCGCGAGTCCGCGTCTCCATCGCGAGCGACGTCGGGCGGCAGCTTGCGGTGGGGAACGCGTGGCTGTGCGACTCGCTCCCCGCCGGTAGCCGCCGAGGGAGTCGGGCGAGATGCTAGAGACGCTCGGCGGCGGCTACCTCTGGGTCGCGGTTAAACGAGTCAATGTCCGTCGTGTGCGGTTGACTCTTTCCTGCCGCGTGCAGAAACCGGCGCGATGGCCGATGGACACACAGGCGGGCATGTTGAGAATAGTGGCAGTCTAACCGCGACCCAGAGCAAGCTGCCGCGAGTCGGCGTCACCATCGCGAGCGACGTTGGGCGGCAGCTTGCGGCGGGGAGCGCGTGGCTGTGCGACGCGCTCCCCGCCGGTAGCCGCCGAGGGAGTCGGGCGAGATAATAGAG
>JAPLNJ010000512.1 GCA_026692885.1 Planctomycetota bacterium
GTCTGCGGGCGGAACAGAAGTGGAACAAACTCTGGCCTGACTCGCGACACTGTTTTGCGCGGCCCAGACCGGGGGTGAGGGCCGCTACACGCTCGTCTACGGGGGCGGCAAAGGGCTGCCGGTCGGCGACTACAAGGTGCATCTGTTAACGCCTGTGGTCGTCGATTCGAGCGGCGCCAACCAGCCGGTCGACCCGGTGAAGATGGTCTCGCAAGTGAACCTGAAATCCGGTTCGCAGAAACGGCAGGACACGGGCCCGTTTCCGTCAAAGTATGGCTCCACGGTAATTGCCGCTTCTTTCGGGTGGGACGTATTGCCATTCCACCTCACCTTTGAGTACATTGCGCGCCGCGCGTGAATGCGCAGTAAGCGTTCTCTTCTTGTTGCTTTCGTTCTTTCTATTCTTGCTCAGGAGCTCACCTGCGAAGCAGTAGTTCAGGCTGGGTTCCTCGGCGCCAAAGGGAGATTTGTCATGCAACGTTCGGCGGGACGATGGCGAGGGTTCACTCTCGTCGAATTGCTGGTGGTCATTGCTATCATCGGTATCTTAGTGGCTCTCTTGTTGCCCGCGATCCAAGCGGCTCGCGAAGCCGCTCGACGCTCGCAATGCGGGTCCAATGTGAAACAGATTGCCTTGGGCGTGCAGAACTTTCACGACCGGGCGAAAAAGTTGCCGCCCGCGTACCGGGCCATCGGAGCGCCCAATGGCGAGAATGGGACCGTGTTCTACTACATTCTGCCGCATTTGGAGCAGGGCCCACTGTTTGAGCAGTCGATCGACAGCGACGCGGCGAGAGGCAACAGCTATCCCAACGGCAGCGTCTACACGTGGGTGATTTCGGGCACCAGCGCCAACCAAGTGCAATGCGTCAGCAACTTCGTGATTCCAGCCTACTTGTGTCCCTCCGATCCGACCGCACCCGACCAAGGCTTGTGGGCGCGCGGCGGTGTACCGGCCGGGTACACCGAGGTTGGGATGTGGTCGTTCAGCAACTACGGGGTCAACTTCCAGGTGTTTGGCAACCCCGATGCGGGCAACAATGCGGGCGCTAACTTTGACGGTAACAGGCCGAGCCTGGCCGCCGTGACTGACGGTACGAGCAACACGATCGGTGTCGCAGAGAAGCTGCGGCGTTGCGGCAGCTACGGCAGCCTGTGGGGACACGGAAACTGGAACGTGCCTTGGATGTCCTTGTTCGCCTATGGCGACCGAGCGGGCGTGACCGGCTACACTTCCAACTCGAACCCGCCCGGCGTCGTCGGGCCAGCGTCGAAGCCGATCGAGAATCCCAATCCCTGGGCCACCAATTGCGACCCCTCCCGAACCACCAGTCTGCATCCGGGCGGACTGCACGTCGGCATGCTGGACGGCGCCGTGAAGTTCGTGGCCTTCAGCGTCGACTCCTCGGTCTGGTGGGCGTCCTGCACGATCGGCGGTTCGGAAGCTTTTAGACTTCCCTAGCACACGGAGAATCTGCCATGTTCCATCAACAATTCGGTCGCTTGGGGAAGTTCTGGGGAGTGACCTTGGTGCTGCTTACCTGCGCCGGCTGTAACGCCAAGTCGGGAGACATCGCGGGAAAAGTGCTGTTCCGGGGCGAACCGTTGCCCGCGGGAAAGATCTCCTTCTTCTGCGAAGGCGGCAACAAGCCCGTGATCGCGCGCGATATCACCGCGGGTGCGTATGCGATCCCCAGTGCGCCGGTGGGTGAAGTCCGAGTCACGGTCGTCACCTTCCAGATCAAACAGGATCCCGTTCCCGGAGCCATCCAGAGCCCAATGCCCACGGACGTTTCGACCGCTTCGTCGGGTCCCTACGTAGCGATTCCTGATCGCTACCGCATGCCGGACACTTCGGGGTTGACCTACACGATCACGGCCGGCCAACAGACCAAGAATTGGGAGCTGACGCCCTAGTTCGACGCGTCGCCCGCGGTTGACTTTGGCACCGTTCTCGCGCTACGGAGTCCTAGTACCAAACGGTTATTGGGGTGATTCGCGTAAAGAATGAGATTTTATGGTTCTGTGAATTGGATGCCACGGGCTTGCCCCGTGGAGGTTCACGTTCGCAGCTACACAAGGCGCTCCCCCGCGTCGCCTCACTCCCCCGTTTCGCCCGCGGCGGGCGAAACGGGGGAGTGAGGAGTAGGGCTTGTGTGTAGCGACAAACGTAAGTCTCCCCCGGGCAAGCCATCGTCCTTCTACACAACTCTTCCGCCCCAAAGGGGCATTAACAAATCAGCCCAGGGCAGAGCGTAGCGGCGACAGCCGCGAAGCGCCGCCCTGGGTACTGGATCGATTCAACACGGTAGCCCTGAAAGGGCGAAACAAATCGGTTGTTCCCACACGGTTCGTTCGTCTTCAAACAAGATGGACGTAGTTCTTGACAAAGGATTGTGGCGCGGTTGTGCTACGCTGGCTTGTTTCGCCCTTTCAGGGCTGGCGTTCCTGATACTCTCCTAACCCAGGGCGGCGCTCCGCGGCTAACGCCGCTCCGCTCTGCCCTGGGCTTTCATGTGGCTGCCCCTATCGGGGCGAAGAACTTGTGTATAACGACGAGGGGCAAGCCGGAGGCATTCGTCAAATGCCAAAGTGAATGCCAACACCTGAAAAAGCCGTTTGGTGCTAGTGCTTTGTCAAGCCTAGGAATTAGGGTCGCGCTAAGGGTTCCTCGGCGCCAAACGGAGATTTGTCATGAAGCGTTCGTGGGGAAGAGGGCGAGGATTCACGCTCGTCGAATTGCTGGTTGTCATTGCTATCATCGGTATTTTAGTGGCTCTCTTATTGCCTGCGATCCAAGCGGCCCGCGAAGCGGCCAGAAGGACCAGCTGCAACAACAATCTCAAGCAGCTCGGCATCGCGTTGGCGAACTACCACGACACGTACAAGAAGTTCCCGCCCGTGGCCGTCTTCGGCAAGCCGGTTGGCAGCCCACAGCCAGCCTATCACCACACCTGGTGCCTGATGATTCTGCCATTCATGGAGCAGCAGCCTCTGTATGATTCCGTCGATTTGCGACTGCGGATCTGGGATCAAGCGATCCGCGGCACGGTGGTACCCGCGTTTCTCTGCCCTTCCGACAGCGGCTTTGGCAGCGAGCCCGCGCAAACCCACGGGATCGCGGTCACGCACTACGTCGCTGCCGAGGGGTACCACTGGTGGCCGGGGCAAGCGGTGCCCAATTTTCCGTTTTCTCCATCGGACTTCCAAGGTGTGTTTGCGGGATGTCAGGCGACGCGCGCAGTATAACTTAACCACTTGGCTGTGGGACGGATTGCCAATCCGTCCCACGAGGATTCGGCAGCTTATTTCCTGACAGCGTCTTATCTTCTGCGCCTTATCCACCACTCGTTGCCAGCTGCCCGTCGAGGTAGACTCGCGAAATCCCGCGATCGATCACCACGGCAACGTGCTGCCAGACCCCGACCTGCAACACATCCGGGAAGTCCCGTTTCTGACTTCCGACGATCAGTCGCAGGCTCAGTTTCGGCCAGGCGTCCAGGAGGAAGCCGTCGTCGCGGCCGGCGGTCAGCTTGTCGAGCACGCGCCCGGACTCGCCCTCCGCAGGCAGAATCCAAGCCTCGAAGGAAACCGCACCGGAAAAATCCTCGGCCTGCGTCGGCAGCGGGTCGCCCGGATGAGGATTCAGCCAGCAGCCGACGACCTGCGGGGACTCGACGGGCTTCGAGCGGTCGCCGGCCGCTAAGTCCTGAATCATTTGCGGCGGTACTTTGCCACGGAACATCGTCACACGCCCGATCTGGCCGCGGAACCGGTTCTGGCCTTGCTGGTCCGAACCGGCGCGGAGTGGATGCGAGTTGGGCGGAACGCACGGGGATAC
>JAPLNJ010000513.1 GCA_026692885.1 Planctomycetota bacterium
CTAGGCCTGATGGTGCTGGAACATAACGGATTGACCATCGCGAAGGCACTGCCGAACCAAATCAACCAGCCTCAAAGTGACGTAAGTCTGGAAGAAATGGCAGCTTAAAAGTGGGACAATCTGTCCGGGAAGAGGGTTGGGTGAGAGGCACTGCTGTGCACATCTTTGCAGCCAGCCAAAGGCTGGAAATACAAGCACGACGCGCAAGCGAGTGAGTCCCGGGTGGACCGGCAAGCGAAATCCAGACTCACTCGCTTGCGCGTCGTGCTCGTAAAATACCGGCCTCCGGCCCGTTTGAAGATGTGCACATCAGTGGGGTGAGGGGTGAGAGAGCAATTGCCAAGCTATTTCTCGGCTGTGCCTCAAGCTGACGGGTTCCAGACGCGGGCGATGTCCGACACGATGTCAGGTAGTACCGCATCGAGTTCGAGGAGTTCGGTGGCCAAATCCACCGGCTCCTCGTGATCGCCAGCAGTTGGCAGGAAACCACGGACAGGCAAGGCGGCGACGCTCGTGTTCGGTATGCTCCAGACTCGCACCGGACCGCTATCTGTCTGGCCCACCGACGGCGTGGAAGCAGACGGTTTCGCGTCGCCCCAGTCAGACTCCATCGCAGGCAAGTTGAATCCCGCCAGCACCAAGGGAATCTCCGGAACGGACGTGGCAGCGGCCGTCGTCACGGCTTCACCTTCGCCAGCTGTACCCTGTGGAAGAGTGTTGATGTAGTTGACTACGAATAACACGTCGAGTGGAGTCACATAACCGTCGCCCTCGCCATTTGCACCTCCGCTGACATCGTAGTAGGGCGGTGGAGCTGCGGACGGAGAGGGCAACGCCAAGCTTGGCTGGAAGTCGATATAGTTAATCAGAATCAAGACATCCGAGGCTGTGACACCGTCGCGGCCGTTGACGTCACAGGGATTGGCGTGGTTGTGCCAAGCATTGGCGACGACGTTGCTCTCGGCCTCCGCTGCGACATGCGGAACCAGAGGCAGGTTGGGAGACGGATTCTTGATTGTCTCGATGAAGTAGGGGCCCAGGAAGCTGCCAGGGACATTTGTGGGTGACAAAGAGACCTGGAGCGGTGAGACGCTGATAATCTTGAACTCGCGAATCTTGTCCGTGGTTCCACCCGGTCCCTGCACGGCAAGAATCGCATCCGCAAAGTCGTCACCATCGGTGTCCAGGGCCGCTACCTGAACCGGCGCGATTTGACTCGCACCGTCGAACGCAGTAAAGCCGACGCCATTCGATAAGCTGGACAACGTGGCGGACGAGCTGAGGTTCCAGGCCCAAACGTCCACCAGGGAATTGCCGAAGACACCGGCACCCACCACGATTCGCGGAATGCAATCGACGTTGTTCGGGCAATCGACGTTGTTCGGATCGACGCTGATCCGCGCCACGC
Organism: Planctomycetota bacterium; assembly: GCA_026692885.1. Next base: position 1,409 of record JAPLNJ010000513.1, read on the forward strand.
TGAGCGACACCCCCCCTTTGTAACCGGTTGTCGTACTGAAAGGAGTGAAGCTCCCAGCGGTCGTGAGCACACCGCTAACGTCGAACACCTTCACGGTGGTCTGCATGCCGGCGTTACTCCCGACGATGATTTCCGCCTTCCCGTCCGGCTGCGTGGTGTCGAATGCTCCGTTTGGCAAGGTTCTTCCCATGTCGGCCGCGGCAACCACCGCGCCGCCGATAAACGACGCTGGGAACGCGAGGAAATCCCAGTGAGGCGACGCCTCGAAGGTGGGCACGCCGTCACGCCTATTCAGGAACACCTTCACCTCGGCAGGCCCCCAGCTGGGAATCGTGATGATGTCGTTCCACCCGTCGCCGTCGACGTCACCGACCGCCACCTGGACACCGCCGTCGAACCCTAAACCGTACGGGTAGAACGACGTCAGCGGCGGATCTCCATCCTGGGCATTCTGGGCGTACACGCGAACTTCCGCAGGAATGCTCCATCCCGGAGCCGTAACGATCTCATCCATACGATCGTTGTTGAGATCGCCGGTGGCGATCCGAATGCCACCCTGGAAGGTTGGCCCGTACGGCTCGAACTGTGACAACACATCCCCCGTTTCCTCATCAATCACCTGGACGGATTGATGCGTGCTCGGACTCTTGCTCATCCCAATGACAATCACACGGTATTTGCGATTATGGAAGTCGGACGCGTTGGTGTTGCCCGGCTGATCGCTGCCCTGGGTACCGATCACCGCGTTCAGGTTCAGGCTGGTAACGGTAATGCTGCGACTGGCGACGTCGTCAATCGCGTAGCCCGTCGGGGCGATTGTTTCGGTAATCGTGTACGTGCCCAGCCGCACGTCGTTAATTTTCAGCACGCCGTTGGCCACGCCGTCGGCGTCGTTCAGGCCACCATCGACCACCAACAGCGTGGTCCCGATGACACCGGTCAGCGGGTTAGGGGTGATCGTAAACGTGGCTCCGG
>JAPLNJ010000514.1 GCA_026692885.1 Planctomycetota bacterium
AGCTTCCTCATTCCAACAGGCCAGCCGTTGATCGCTGGCCGAAGGGCCCGGTTCTGCGAGTTGGATGCCACGGGCTCGCCCCGTGGAGGCTCACCTTTCTCGCTACACCAGGCGGCCCAACGCGCCCCTTCCTCCCCCGCCTCGCCTGCGGCGGCGAAGCCGCCGCAGGCGAGGCGGGGGAGGCGGGAGTGGGCTCCGCGTGTGGGTAGCAAGAAACGGAAGTATCCCCCGGGCAAGCCCTCGTCCTTATACACAATTCTTCCGCCCCAAAGGGGCATTAACAAATCAGCCCAGGGCAAAGCGTCGCGGCGACAGCCGCAGAGCGACGCCCTGGGTACGGTATCGAAGCAACCTGGTAGCCCTGAAAGGGCGAAACAAATCGGTTCCTCTCACGCGCATCGTTCGTCAGATGTGACCAAGGCTTGTTTCGCCCCTTCAGGGCTGGTGTTCTCAATCCTCTCATAACCCAGGGCGGCGCTACGCGGCTACGCCGCTCCGCTCTGCCCTGGGCTGATTTGTGGCTGCCCCTATCGGGGCGAAAATCTTGTGTATAACGACGAGGGGCAAGCCGGGGGCATTCACCCGTTGCGGCCGGTATTCGCGACACCCCCAGAACAAACGGGGAAGTTATTTCGTGGGCGTTGCTAGCCGCTGACCGGCGAGGGCTCGTTGGGACGAAGGCCCCGAGGGCGATTCCAGCGCCGTCGGCGATGGCAGCCGAAGAGCAACGACGCGGATTGATTCCCCCTCGTTCTTAGATAAATAATTCTCCCCATTAGACAGATTGGGGGGCGAGACCCGTCTATTTCAGAGTCTCCGGGATTTGTTACCCTGTACTGGGATGTGAGGCGAGCGTTCGCGTGCCTGCAGCGACGTAGCCGAAGGCCCAAATTATACGAGCACGACGCGCGAGCGAGTGTGTCCGGTTCTCGCTTGCCGGGCTCTCGTCGACTCACTCGCTGGCGCGTCGTGCTCGTATTCATCCGCTTTGGCGGACTGCAACGATGTGCACCGCAGTGGCGTTCAATCGTGACGCGGACGGCGGAGGTTCACCGGGCGGCTATTCGCAGACCGCCTCACACGGCCCGGGCGGCCGGCTTTCTTGACACTGCAGGACGTAGCCTGCCAGCGAGTTGACGTTCGGATACTCGCACAGATGCTCCGCGGTCAAGCGGACGCCTGTCCGTTTTTCGATGGCCAAGCCGACGAAGGCGGCCCCCAACGAATCATCCAGTCCGATCGCCGCGAACGGTCGATCCACCGGCACCGGTGGAGCATTCGCGTCGATTTGGCTCCGCACGAAGTCGGTCACCAGGGACTGGATGAAGTCCACCAACTCGCCGTGGACGCGTGTCGCGGGTCGGGCCTCGTTGTCGGTGGCAGGCTCGGCCACCGGGTCGGACCCCGGGTCCAAAACGGCTCCCGTCCCCGCGGCCTGCCAGGCGTAGACCACCTGCAACTCGTCCTTTTCCAAGCCCCTGCGGCAGGCCCGGCGTTGGACTTTACCGCTGGAGGTGCGCGGGAACGAACCCGGTCGCACGAACACGACTGCCTGCAGCGTGACCTCGAATTCGTCGGCGATGGCTTCCCGGACCTGTTCCACCAGCGCTCCCAGCTCCGGGATCGAGTCTCCGCGATCCCCGTCCTGTCCCGCCTTGCGCACGATGTTGACCATCGCCCGATCCGCCTCGATGACCAGCGTCAGCCGCTCGCCGTCATCGTGGCTGGTGGCAAACGCCGCGCACGTGTTCGCGGCCACGAAAGGCAGGCTCCGTTCGACGGCCGCTTCGACGTCGTGCGGGTAGATGTTCCGGCCGCGGATGATCATCAAGTCCTTGATCCGTCCCGTGATGAAGACCTCGCCGTCGCGGATGAATCCCAGGTCGCCCGTCCGCAGGAACGGCCCCTCGCCCGTGTCGGCCAGCCGGGCACGGAAAGTCAACTCCGTCTCTTCCGGACGGTTCCAGTAGCCCTGAGCCACACTCGGACCCGACACCCAAAGCTCGCCGACGGCATCCGGCGCAGCGCGTCGGCAGGTGTCCGGTTCGACAATCTCCAGGCATGTTCCGTGAGCCGTACGGCCGCAACCGACCAACACCTGCGCGTCGGGTTCGTGATGTTCACACGACACCAACTGATGCGTCTCCAACGCGCCCGAGCGGACGGGCAGGATGACCGGCGGGCGTTGCCGCGGGCCGCCCGTGACCAGCAGCGTCGTTTCCGCCAGTCCGTAGCACGGAAAGAAGGTCTCGCGGCGAAACCCACACCGGGCGAACGCCTCCGCGAACCGCTCCAGGCTCCGGGCACGCACCGGCTCCGCGCCGTTGTAGAGCACCGCCAGCGAGCTTAGGTCGAGAGTGTCTTTCTCCTCTTCGGTGATGCGATCGACGCAGTGATCGAAAGCAAAGTTCGGCGCACCGCTGATCGTGGCGCGAAACTCCGAAATCGCCCGCAACCAGCGGATCGGTTCGCGGAGGAAGGTCACCGGCGAGAGAAGCACGGACGGAAAGCCCGTATACAGCGGCTGCAGGACGTTGCCGATCAACCCCATGTCGTGGAACATGGGTAGCCAACCGACGACGGTGCTCTCCGAGGAGTGCCGGAACGCTGTTTCTATCGCCACCTCGTTGGCCATGATATTCCCGTGCCCGACCATCACTCCCTGCGGTTCGCCGGTGGAACCCGAGGTGTACTGAATGAAGGCCAAGGCATCGGCAGCCAGCGGCGGGCGGCTCCAAGTCGGCGCGCGTTCGGTGGCGATCTGGTCGGTCAGCACCTGCGTGCTCCAGGCCGCGCCATTGCCGGATTGTCCCGCCAGATTAGCGGCCACTTCGGAGGTCGTCAGGATGAGGCTCGGCCGCGCGTCACGCTGGATCGCGGTCAGGCGAAGAAGGGACCGATTGCGCCGGGGCGGGTAGGCGGGGACCGCCACGACCCCCGCGTACAGACAACCGAGAAACGAGGCGATGAATTCCAGACCGTGCGGATACAACAATAACGCCCGCTCACCTGGGCGCGCGAACTCCGAAAACCTCGCGGCCAAGGTCTTGGCCCGCGCCGCAAGCTGGGCAAACGTGAACTGCTGCGCGACGTGGCCGTCGTCATCCAGCCACGTGAAGAGCACGCGATCCGGCATGCGATCGGCGTGGAATTCCAGCCGATCGACGACCGAGGAATCGCCACCCTTCTTCCCGGCTATTGAAGGGTTCATGCGAGTTCCTTCCGCTTCGCCTTGGGCCACCGACGGATCGGACGGTAACTCGTCCGAGCGGTGAAAGGACTCTGAACAGGGGCGGAACGCGGATAGGGCGATTCCGGCAACGATGGCGCGGTTTCAGTTGGTGGGTCGCATCAGTAATGATAACGGCACGCGAGGATGCGAATCTTGTCGGCGAGAACTTGGTACACCAGCCGGTGCTCGTCGTCGATGCGTCGCGACCAGCAACCAGCCAACTCGTGTCTCAGGGGCTCGGGTTTGCCGATTCCCTGAAACGGATCTTTCTGGACTTCCTGGACAAGCCGAAGGATCCGCAACGCCACTTTGCGGTTGCGTTGAACCCACCACGCGACGTCCGCTAACGCCGCCGAATCAAATTCCAAGTTGCGCACGGGCCGCCTCCAACGAAACCCCCTCTGTCCGATCCTTGGCGTCCAGGAGGCGTTGCCGCATGGTTGCGCTCCTCAGCAAATAAGCCGTCTCGCGTTCCGACGCGATCTCGCGCCACAACTCGATAGGCACAATCACGCTGACCGGATTGCCTTCACCGTCCGAGATGTATTGGATTTCTGTCTGCATCGGCAGCTGGTCCTTCCTCACTTCCAACCATCGCAGGGAAAACCGTCAAACGCAGTATGGCATGGATTGAACCGTGCGGCAACGGCGGATGGCACTTTCCGTCCCTCTGTCCTACATCGGCGAAGATGCTTACACAAGATGTAGGGTGGGCTGTGCCCACCAAGCACAAGCAGTTGTGGTGGGCACAGCCCACCCTACGACTGAACGATCCATGCGTGTTCCTTCCGCTTCGCCTCCGGCCGCCGACGGATCGGAGGGTAACTTACCCGGCCGAGCTGCATCCGGCAACACCCTTCCATCTTGAGCATAACATCGTGAATTCTGCCAGCTGGGCGGCGCTGGAAGGGAAGCTCGAACCGGCGCAGGGAGTCGGCGCGGGACGGCCGAGGCCGGGAGATCGAGGACCGGTCGTCTTCGCGGAGTGATTACGAAATCCAGGATGACCGAGTGGCCCCTGGGGCACCCCTGATCGTGATCCACAGGTTTTCGCCCCAAAGGGGCAGCCACAAATCAGCCCAGGGCAGAGCGGAG
>JAPLNJ010000515.1 GCA_026692885.1 Planctomycetota bacterium
CTATTTTGCTTCCTTGGGGCGGGATCACAAGAGGCAGGGCTGCCCAGGCGGCGGGGTAGCAGTTCAGCGAATCTGAGACCCTCACGGCCTTTCCCGTCTCAAAGAATCCGGGCCGCATCAAACGGGTTGGCCACCAAACACGGAGGAAGTGGTAATCATCACCGTCCGGCCCCATTCGAACAGTTTTCACCCCCACAACATCGCCTTGAAAAAGGCCCAGGCCGTCCGGCTCCTCAAAGACCTGGAAAGCTTGCTCAAAGTCTCGGTCGTGGTCTTGATGGCGTGCTTGGTGCTGGTTGCCGCTGGCTGCTCCGCACGGGTCGAAGTTGAGCGGGGGAACAAGACGGACTCCACGGCGTCGGAGGCCCACACCGCAGAGATCAGCCGAGCCACGGTCGATGTTGACTTGCATCCCCGGCCGTCACTGCCGCAGCCAACGCCACCAATCCCCGTCGTCCCGGAGTCCAGGCCCGTGACGATCACGGGCAACAGCGTGGTCCTCAATTACCGGACAGGTGACGTGACGTACCACTCGGACGTTCACGTCCACGAACCGGCCCAGCGGCACATCGAAGAAGTCGAAGAAACGGTGGTGATTCGCCGTGAGGTCCACTCCGTTCCGCCACGGCCCGTTGACCCAAGATGTGAGCTTTTTCGGAAGCAACACGAGGAGCGAGTGAGACGGTGGAAGGCGTTTCCGCTGGAAAAATAGGCTCGGAGATTTATCCCCAGTTCTACACCCCACGCTTGGCGGCTTCCACGGAGTAGGTCGGGTCGGCCTCGCTCCACTTCACATCACCGGACGGGCCGTAGATCGCTGGAACGTGCTGATCCGCCAACGGCAGCCACCCCATTGCCCACCGGCAACACTGTATGATGACGCCAACGGGAGGACAATCATGGACTACACCCAACTCATCGACGACTACTTGGCCGGTCCCCAGAAGCGCCGTGCCGCCGTGGCCGGGATGAACGCCGAACAACTCGACGCCCGGCCAATCCCTGGCAAGTGGTCCATGAAACTGCTGGTCTTCTCGATTGCACTCCTGTGGGGCGATGCCTTGACATCGACTTCGGCTGGCGAGAGCGGCCCCTGGTCCGTCTCATCTCCCAGTGGAAACCCCTCCCTTGTCGTGGAGATGAAGGAGTCGGCCGGTTCGGGCTCCGGGACGACCGGCCTTTCCTGCCGGGTGCTGAGCGACAACTCCGAGGTGCTGCCAAGTGCGCCGTTGGGCATAACGCTCAAGCAGGCCGGACAGTTTGCGGGGAACCTGCGGTTCGTCAGCAGGTCCACTGGCACCGTCGATGAGCGGTACGCAATGCCGGTGGGAAAGAAGAGCGAGTGCTTCAACCGGGCGAACGAGCTAGTCCTGGACTTCACCAACGAAACGGGCGGGACGATAAGCCTCATTCTCCGGGCCTACGACGATGGTGTCGCCTATCGCTACCAAATCCACGGGTCGGGCCAAGACACCGTATTGAACGAGGACTCCAGTTTCCACGTCCCAGCAGGTTCCCAGGGCTGGTTTGCCCGCTATACCCAACCGCACTACGAGTGGTACTACGATGCCCACACGAGCCTGACGGGGATTGACTACGAGGTTGCAGTCCCGGCCCTGTTCCACACCCCCAAGGGTCACTGGGTTTATGTGACCGAGGCGGCAATCGATGGGACGTATGCTGGTGCTCGCCTCAGATTCCCGGAGGCGAAAGGCGAAATCCTCGCCTTTCATCTGCCTGAACAGCCCTCCTCGACCTTGTCTTGGCTGACTCCCTGGCGGGTCGCCATCATCGGCAAGGGATTGGCGACTCTCGTTGAATCGACGCTGGTTGCCAACCTCAATCCACCCAGCGAAATCGCCGACACCAGTTGGATCGAGCCGGGGGCCATGATGTACCCGCCGTCGCCCCGCACATCCAGATTGTACTGGCTGCCGCCGAACCATGTTTTCTGGCGGTTGCCGATGTACGGGATGGCTTCGACCCGTGGCCTCCGATAGACCCGATGCCGATGGCCGCTGCCCGTGAGTTGCATCATTGGCGTTGTCGGACCCAGGCAAGTCCAAGGCGGACGACCGGCTGTCGGGGAACTGGCAGCTTCGAAACGACGACGGTTCGGTGAACGACTACCGCTTTGCCCCTGCCGGGGGCAAACTTCCTGCGTCCGTTATGCGGGTGGCGGGCAGCAGTCGCAAGCCGGATGGCACAACGGAACAGTTGGCCTCGCTGCTGCTGTTCCCGTCCACCATCGGCGACAAGACCTACCTGAACGTCACCGATGGCACGGAACCGAAGGTCAAGCTGCTGGAGGAGCAGGGTTGGACGGCTGAAACCGTCAACACCTACCTGATTGTCGCCGGTGTTCTGCTTGTGGCCGGTTTCATCGTCGGCTTGGTGTTCTTCATCTTTTTTCTGGTCAAGACACTGACGCCTCAGACGTTCGAGCTAATGCGGGCGAAGTTGCCTGCCGGACTTGCCGGAGCCTGACGAAGGATTACAACCATGCCCAAATGCCCCAACTGCGATTACGACGTTCATCCTAGCATCGGCCAGTGCCCGCACTGCGGTGCTCTGATGGACAGGCCCAATGCCGACCTGGAACAACAGGTCCGGTCGCTGCTTGATCAGGGCCGGAAGCTCGAAGCGGTCAAGCTGTACAAGGGCCAGACCGGTGCCAGCCTCCGGGAGGCCAAGCAGGCGGTCGAAGCGATGCAGGCTGGTGCTGGCCCACCGTCCCCGCCAGAAATCGGCGGCGACCTGGAAGCCGAATTACTGCGGCTGTTGGGGGACGGGCAGAAGATTCAGGCGGTGAAGCTGTACAAGGACCAGCGGGGCGTGGCGTTGCTCGAAGCCAAGCAGGCGGTCGAGTCGCTGGCGGCAAGGCACGGGATTGTGACGCAGCGGGCCGGGTGCTTGGGCATGGTGGTGGCGGTCGTGATGGCCGCAGTTGCGATTGGCGTGACAATTTGCTGATTGGGGAAGCCGCATGTCTTGGATGGATTGGTACAACAGCCTGACGAAACCGAGTTGGACGCCTGCTCCGGCAACCATCGGGTTGATCTGGCAGATCTTGTATCCGATCATCCTGGTCACTTTCGGCTTTGTGTTCGTCCAGGGGTTCCGGGGCAAGGTGCCGTGGTGGGTGGCCCTGCCGTTTGCCATCGACCTTGTTGCCAACCTGATTTTCACACCGATCCAGTTCGGATTGCGAAACCTACCGCTGGCCTCGGTGGACATCCTGGTGGTGTGGACCACGATCATCGGCACCATGATCGTGGTCTGGCCGCATTACCGTTGGGTCGCCGTGGTTCAGGTGCCGTATTTGATCTGGGTGTCGCTGGCAACGGTGCTGCAACTGAGCATCACCTGGATGAATTGGGGGCGATGATGAAAACCGTCAGCAGGGCCAAAATCACTGACTTGCAGCAGATCCCCAACATCGGCCCTTCGATTGCTGCCAATCTGCGGCTGATCGGCGTCTTGTCCCCGCAAGACCTGTTGGGCAAAGACCCGTACACGATGTACGATGACTTGTGCCTCACCACAGGAGTCCGTCAAGATCCGTGCGTGATCGACGTGTTCATGGCCGCCGTCCGGTTCATGGCTGGGGAACCAGCAAAGTCATGGTGGAAGTACACGCCGGAACGGAAACGGACTTTAGCGGCCCGGTGCAAGGGCCAGCAGAAGGCTTAAGCCGACACGAACCTCACCGGTGGTGGCACGGGATAGGTACTGGTTCCAGAATCTCAGTCTTCAAGAAAGCGAGTACAACATGGTCAGCAAGGGCCTGGTTTTGGGTTGGGTTTCTGTTCTTCTTTGTGCGTCGTTCATCATGGCCGACGATTCCCCCCAACTGTTGTTCGAATTTACCGGAGCCGACGCTGCGAAGGAGTGGCAGACCGTCAACGATGGCGTGATGGGCGGCGTGTCCGAGGGCAAGTTCAAGATCACGGACGCCAAGACCCTGGAGTTCTTCGGCAACCTGTCGCTGGAGAACAACGGCGGTTTTGCCTCCGTTCGGACGAAGGCAAAGAAGCTCGACCTGGAAAAAGGCGACACGCTCGTCGCCAAGGTTCGGGGCGATGGCCGGGAGTATACGCTGAACCTGTACGTCAGCAAATTACGGATCGCTTTCTCCTATCGGGCCACGGTGCCGACCAAGAAGGACGAGTGGATTGAGGTCAAAGTCCCCCTGGACAAATTCGAGGCGACTTCGTTCGGCAGCCCGGTGCGGGACGCCGGGCCGGTGAACCCAGCGGAGGTCAACGCACTTGGCTTCCTCCTGGGCGACAAGAAGGCCGGGCCGTTCAAGTTGGAGGTCGAGTGGATCAAGATGGAGCGGGCGGCGAAGTGAAGATCGAGTGATTCAGAAGCTGTTCAAGAAGGAGCGTATGCGTGACGAAAGCACTGCTGGTGATTGATCTCCAAAACGACTACTTCCCAGGTGGCAAGTTCCCCCTGTGGAACACAGCTGTTGTCCTTCAGAACATCGAGCGGGCCATCGAAAAAGCCAACGCTCAGGGCATTCCCGTGATCCACATCCAGCACATCGCCAACAGCAAGCTGGGGATTGCCCCCTTTTTCAAACAGGGGACGGCTGGTGCCGACATCCACCCCCGCATCCTCGCCGCCGCTCCCAAAGCCCCGATTGTCGTGAAGGAATTTGCCGACAGCTTCGAGAAGACGACACTTGAGCAGACGCTAACCAAACTCGGTGTCAACGAGTTGCTGGTGTGCGGCATGATGACTCAGAACTGCGTGACCCATACGGCAATCTCGAAGGCAGCCGAGAAATACAGCGTGTGCATCTTGGTGGACTGCTGCACCACGGTGGACGAGATGATCCACAACATCGCCCTTCATGCCGTCTCGACACGGGTGAAGTTGGTGCCATCGAGTGACGTGCTGTGATGGCAGGTGCCTCGGCGTGCGGAGGAAGAGCAGAGATGATCGAAGGTGCAACCACTGCCGAACGATGACCGGCCCGGCCTCATTTTCAACGATGCAACATCGCAAGCAAGAGAGGTTCCCCATGACAGAAGGTCGGATCGTAATCATCCCGTTTCTCCACGGCAAACTCACCGCTGATGGCCGCCTGACCGAGCCAGACATCGACGCCATTCTGGAGAAGTGGCTGGACCGCCACCCAGAGTTCCGAGACCGGGAGTTC
>JAPLNJ010000516.1 GCA_026692885.1 Planctomycetota bacterium
GTTACGATGCGCAATCTTATGATCAAGGCCCGCTCCGCGACACCGAGCCGAATTGCGGAGCAACTCGGCCACAAAATGCTGTCGCACCGCCATCGCTGTAGGGTGGCCCGCGGGGAGTGACCTTCGCCACCCCTCGCGTCAAAGATGGCCATCGGAATCAGTTCCAACAGGTTCTCTGCGACTCGCGTTCGTCGGTCCATCGCCCCTGACACCGAGGATTGTGCCCAAAACTGAGGTTCGGGGGCTTGCCGATCGTGCGGAGTTCGTAGAAAATTTCGCCTTCTCAAGTAATGTGGCAAACCTGTATCCGTAACTGGTGGCGCTGCCCACCCTTCATCAAGTACCGTGGCCGAATTCCTACTGGACTCGCTGGGTTTTCCGGTGCCGCTGGCCTATTTGGTCGCGGCCTTGATTCACGCCGCGCTCATCATCGGCGTGGTGGCGACGGGTGCCATGTTCTTTATCTGGGGCGAAAGAAAGATCGCGGGCCGGATCCAGGATCGTTTGGGACCTACCCGCGTCGGCGGTAAGTTCGGGTGGCTCCAGAGTCTGGCGGACGGCATCAAGCTGTTGACCAAAGAAGATCTGATGCCGTCCCAGGCCGATGCGATCCTGTTCAAGGTGGCCCCCTACGTCAGTTTCGCGGCCAGCTACTGTGCTTATCTGGCGCTGCCATTCTCGAACGGTTGGGTGGTTCAGCATATCAACATTGGCGTCTTCTTTATCGTGGCCGTGCTGGGTTTGGAAGTGTTCGGCGTCATCCTGGCCGGCTACGGTTCGGGGTCGAAATGGTCCATGTTCGGTGCCATGCGTGAAGCGGCTCAAGTGGTCAGCTACGAGGTTCCGCTGGGACTTTGCGTGGTGGTGCCGGTGCTGATTTGCGGCACGTTGGACTTGGTCGCCATCGGCAATATGCAGGCCGGTTGGGTCACGAACTGGCTGATTTTTCACGACCCGTTCACATTCTGCACGTTCTGGATCTTCTGTGCCTGTGCCTTGGCCAGCGTCAACCGGGCTCCGTTCGATCTGGCCGAAGCCGAAAGCGAACTGGTCGGCGGCTTTCATACCGAGTATTCCGGCCTTCGCTGGAGCTACTTCTTCATGGCCGAATACGGGTCGATGCTGCTGGTGAGCATTCTCGCGTCGATCCTATTCCTCGGCGGCTGGAATGGCCCGATCCCGGTATTTCATCTCCTGGATTGGACGTACGCACCGAACGCCGAACACTGGGGAATACTGGGGTATCTGGCGAATCTAGGCGGATGCCTCAATGTCCTGTTGAAAGGGACACTGGGCGTGATTGTCATGATTTGGGCCCGCTGGACCCTGCCGCGGCTGCGCATCGATCAGGTGATGACGATGTGCTTGAAGTACTGTGTGCCGCTGGCCGCCGTCTGCTTCCTGGGTGCTGTGGGATGGCAGTTGTTCGGACTGCCGTCTTTGAACGATATCGCTCCGGTAACGGCGAGTGGCCGTGCGGGAGTGCGGGAAGGCTGGGTGTGGCCGGTTCGTGATGCGGACGAGTCGGCGGCGGCGAGCGAGTCGGATTCGAAGGTTGCGCAGGCCGCACAGATCGGCGACGAGAGGTAATCGGCATGCTGGCGGTAGTGGATTGGTACACGCTCATTTTTTGGCTATTC
>JAPLNJ010000517.1 GCA_026692885.1 Planctomycetota bacterium
CAGCCCGACGATCTGGTCGTCACGTTCGACTACTGCGACTCCAAGGGTGTCACGACCCACCGAGTCGTGAGCCCGATCCGGTTCCTGGGCAAGGACCGCTTTCTCGCGCTGTGCCTCAGTCGTGAAGAACCCCGCCAGTTCTACCTGGAACGCTGCCAGAACGTGCGACTGGCACCGGCCGTGAACTTTCTGATGCCGGTGGCGATGGCCGGCTGAACCCGTTGTTTCCGCCCACGTGGTTCACGTCGCCGCCCGTCGCATCCTGGCGGGCAGGGCCATTGGTCAAGCTGCAGGCGGCCCCTGTGGAGAACGGGTGGCGATGGGGGGCAACGAGGTATTGGGGCCGGGACGATCCCGCCCCGTCGCCCCACCCGGTCCCACTCGCCCGCTCCCATTCTGCATTGGGGCAAGGAGCAGTTTGTGCGAGTACGGGTTGCGAGGCGGATTGGTGGGCAGGTGAAGAATCAGATATTTGATCCCAAGGGCTAATGCCGAGGCGCCTCGTAGCTGACGGGATTTCGGAGCATCGTCTGGGTGCGGCGACGAATTTCTTGGGCAATGTCCGACGTCCGCAAGTCCGTCGCCATCGACAGGCCGGCGCGTTGGCGGAGGATTTTGACCGCCCCGCGGCATTCGCCGACCAACTCGTCCTGGTTGCCGCCGATCTGGACGAAGGCGGCGGTGATTCTGTAGCACTTCTCCAACGCCTCGTCGCCGTCGTTGTCCAACACCGTGCGGCGAAATTCGTCCGCCAGTCCGGTAGCGTACTCGGGCGTGCCGATCGGGCCGATCCGTTTGGCTACCGCCTCGTCGATCCGCCGCGTCAGCGTCTCCAACTCCGTCACGAAACCCGCCAACTCGGGGTGGGCTTTCTGCTGCTGCTCCAGATAGGCCAGCACGTCGTGACCGAACTTACCGTACCTGTCGATGCGGCCGCGAATGTGCCGCACGAAAGCGAGCACATCGACCAGCGACTGCTCGACCTCTGCGCGTTTGGCCTTCTGCTGTTTGAGCGCGTAGATGGCGTTCAGCTTGGTGCGCGTGGCGCACGTTGGAATCCCCTCCGCACGCTTCTTCTGGCCCTCGACATCCAGGACATACTCGCACGGCCCGACACCGAGCGTGGCCCGCACCAGGTCGACGAAAGTGAACTGCGACAGCGGCGTGGCGGTCACGCGGTTCACCGGGTAGATCAGGGTCGGCCCCTGGAACTTGCCCGGCTTCTTCAACGGTTGGAGGAATCCCTGCCCGTCGTTGTCGATCCAGCAGGGATAGCGGAACGACCCGAGCACCGTCGTCCACCGTTTCCGATCAGCCTGCATCCAATCGGGCGTGCCGTAGGCGTCGGACTGCCCGAACCAGTCGGCGCGTCCGTACTTGCCGTCCGGCCGCTGGTGGAGCATCTCCCAGCTGTCGGTCAAGCCGTCGTCCTGCCGAAAGTCGGCACGCCACTGAGCGGGAAACGGGGCCTTCCACTCCAAGCGGAGAACCTTGTCAGCGTCCGTCTTCTCCAGGTTGTGGACGTGCCAGATGCCCGTGCTCTCGAGCGCCGCGACGTACACCTTGCCCTGCTTGCCAAACGGAATCTCCGACGCCTGGATGCGACGCTCCGGGCCTTGGCCAGACAGGGTCACCTGGATTTCTTCCTCCCGCTGATTCCAGATCGCCAGCACGATGGACTCGCCATGGCCGGCCAGCTGCAGGAGGAAGTTCTCGCTGGGCAGTTCCGCCCGGTCTACCGGCAGTTCCGTGGCGTTGACCGCGATGTCGTCCGCGAAGAAGTCGGGCAGGACCGCAAACCGACAGGGGGCTTCGATCCGCAGCCGCTGGCCGGCCTGTCGCGCCTCCGTCCGCACGAACACTTGGCCGGGTTGGAGTTCGAAACGGAAGGTGGCCGCCGCAGCGTCCGGTGGCTGAAAGATCGCATCGACCGTCGCCTGGCTGGCCGTGTTCTCGACGATTGCGACGGCCACGCACCGCGTCCCGGCCTTGGTTCCCGCCGGTGCCAGCACAGCGCGGCAAACAACGCCGCTAGGGCCGCGGGCGTACAGTTCGGCACCTGGCCCCCCGCGCCGGAAGACGAGCGCCAAGCGTTCGTTCGCCAGGACCGTGTCGCCGCGGAACTGGTGGTCCGTGGTGTCCTCAACAACCAACGTCCATCCCGCCTGGCCTGCCACTGCGGAACCGGACAAAATGGTCGCCGTCGGGGTGTTCGTGTCGTAGATGCCGACCGCTGCAGCGGCCAAGGACGAGGTCTGCGCCAAGGCGAGCAGCAGCCCGAACGAGATGATCGCGAGAGTGGGACGCATCGCAGTAGCCCTCCGTTACGGGTGACGTTTGCCACCAGTGTATCGTGTCGCCGCTCGGTCTGTCGATCAGGGGCTGGCCCGGCCGATCGACGCGACAAGAACGGCCCGGGGAGCATGGGTAATCCGAGCGGTGGGAGCATGCTCTTCGAAGCACGTGGCGCCCTGCCAACTTGGTCTGGACCTCGATCTGCGGTCGGTCGCTGGTCGGAGCCGTGACGGGCCAGCCAAGCGTCCGCCCAATCTTGCGAGGCACACCCCCGACCTGGGCCACGCAAAATTGGGGAGTCGGG
>JAPLNJ010000518.1 GCA_026692885.1 Planctomycetota bacterium
GCAAGTCGATCCACGATCGTTCTGGGGCTTCACGACGCTTACCAAGATACACATTTCTTGGGCAAGGGAATGTTGGGCAGAGGAATCGGGAAGGGAGGGCAGACGCGGCAATAGCCAACCAGCATTCGTTCTCTTATTCCCATGCCCCACATTCCTCCGCCCTTCCCATCTTGTGCTTGTGATCAAAGCGAATGTTCCTGCCTCGACAAGCGGTCGTCGAATCCCCGCGCCGTCAGCGCTGCCGGTTGGTGAATCCCGCTCTCTCCCCGCGTCGGTGGCGCTCACTTGAAGCAAGTTCTCACAGCGGACGTGCGCGCTTGGGTCTGACAGACCCAAACACCTTGCGGTGTGTGGCGAATCGGAGTCGCGAGGTCCATGAGACTTCATCGCGGCGCACTGTCGAAACGATGGCCATCACGATCGGCTTGCACGTGGGATACGCATTTCGGTAGGTGGAAGACGCCCCGCCGACCACGCGTCGGCGGATGTCGGTTGGGAAACCACGACGGCGCGCAAGAAAACGCTGCTCCGCCCCGTGGCCCGACTGCCGCCTCCGGCGACGTATGTGTCGGTAGATGTCCTGAACAGCGTTCACGGAGATGGCTGCTACGTCGTGTTCCAGGACGCAGAGAAACACTCGGCCTTTGCCGTAGTGGTTTACCAGCGCCAGAGGATGTTCTTTCTCTTCAGGATTTGGAGACTCCATCCTTTCCGATAGGGAGGGTTGATGAGCGCGTCGGCCTGAGGGTCGTTGAGGATCTTCATGGTTGCGGGGCAGTAAGCTCCTCACGCGAACCGTGAAGCTACTGGACGGCCGCAGCGAAGTCGGGCGATCCTGGCTTCTGGTACGGCTGCAACGCTTCGAACCGGTACTCGATTTCCGCGATCTCCTCTGGGCTCAACTTCAGTTCCGAGTAGGTGGGCGATGTGGGAATACTTCCACCAGGCCCGTAGTGACGCGAGACCATCGTCTCGAACACTCCGCGTTTCTTCCAGAGGTACAACTGGTAGCCGCGCAAGTCGCCGGGATGGGTCGTGGCGAGGTTGATCATGAGCACGAATTTGCTGTACGCATCACGCACGGCGGCCGGATCCGACCCGCTCTTGTGCAGTTGCCAGATGCGGGTGAGCACGTCGGCGTAGATGGCTCGCTCGGTGATCAACCCTTCCGAGCCGAGTCTCAATTCGTAAAGCCAGCCGAATCCCCCGCGAGCGCTGAAGACGCGCCGGATCGGCGGTTTGGCGGCGAGCAGGGCACGCGTGCGAGCGATCACGTTGCCCGCTTCCTCCTTGACGTAACCGAAGTTGGGGAAGTCCTTGGCGAGTTCGACCAGTAGGTCCACGGAAGGGATGGGCCCCTTGTAGGCCACTCCGCCCGTCGTCTGGATGAAGACGGGCCGTTTCGTGACCGCAGCCAGGGCCTGCCAGTACTGGCGCAGATCGTCTTCCGTTTTGCCCGAGTCCGGCGGTCGCGAGATGATCGCCGGCGGTGCCAGTTTCTCGACATGTGCGGCAAACCTGAGCATTTCGGCCGTGTCCCTGCCCTGCACGCCCAGGCATAACGCTGTCGTGCTCAGCTTGCGAGCCGTCTTGGCGAGCACCTCCATGCCCTGCAGCTTCTCGTCGGTCGTGAGCAGGTCGACGCTGTCGCCCGACTGCGGCCAGATCATGCCCGGACACCCACACCAGTCGACGTAGCAGGCCTGGCGGGCCAGCGCGTCGAAGTCCACGGCGCCCGCTACGGTGAAGGGTGTCGACAGAATTAGAAACGGGCCTTGAATCCTCGGGTCCGGGGCTGCTCCGGCGTCAGCCAGAACGTTTGCGCCGCGCGCTGGTTGCCGTAACAAAGTCGCGATGATCGCCCCCGCTGCGCCAGCCGTCGCATCGTTGAGCATCCGCCGCCTCGTGATTTGCTTGTCCGTAGACATGGTGTACCTCCGCTCGTGCGTGACATAGATTGCGTTGCCCGCCGACGGTCCTGAGTTTAGCAGGGTGGCGGCGGGACTCGAAGCGGGCACGCGGTCCACATCCCAGTGAATTAGCCCGGAAGGTATCCGCAGGCCTTCAGCAAGCACTCCTGAACGAGCAACTCGTGCTGGAGGGGATAGGGATTCTCGATTTCGCCGCGGAGGATTCGAGCCCATTCGATCAGTTGCAGGTCGTAGCGTCCCGGCGGCTGTGGGAAGGAGACTTCCTGATAGCCCTGCTTGTAAGCCTCGCGATCCTGGGACAGAGCCAGCTGGAGCTTGAGTTGCTGCGGGGGGTGGAGGTCGAATGTCTCTAGCGGGCGGATGTCGACCGTGCCCCCGTCGCCACAGACGACCAGTTGCCGCCGCTGATAACCGTCGACTTCCAGCGAACAGGTTCGGATCGTGGCGGTCGTCTTCGAATACTCGAACACGATCAGTCCGTTGTCGCACATCTCGACGCCCACGTCCGACCGCGTCTGCCGCGGGAAGGTCACGATGCGCTCGGGTTTGCCCATCAGGCTCACCACGAGATCGATCAGGTGGCAGGCGTAGATGAACATGGTCCCGCCCCGAAACTGCGAGAGGTACTTGCGGTAGCCGACCGCGGAGAACTTGCTCATGACGCAGTCGACTTCGAGGACCTGTCCGAGCCAGCCCTCGCGGACGGCGCGCTGACAGAACTGGACTGCCGGATTGTTCCGATACATGTAACCGAGCTGCACGGTCAGATTCCGCTGCCCGGCTTCGTCCAGCACCGACTTGAACTTGCTAAACGATTCGCCTCCCGGCTTGTCCAAGTGGAGATGCATGCCAGCGCCGATGCAACGCCCGGCGATATCCATGATGCCGTCGTCAGCGGAATCAACTTCCACGGCCACGGCCTGAAGTCCCTTGGTGCTGAGCAGTTGCTCGTCGGTCATCCACGTCAGGCCCTGGTAGACTGAAGCGTTCTCGCCCTTTTTGCGCAACACGGGATCCGACTCGGCGATGCCGACGACTTCGTAGTGGTCGCTGAGCTTCCGCAAGGTGGACATTTTTCCCGAAGCATGCTCGTGCCCCGTGCCGATCTGGCCAATCTTGATCCGCTGTTTCGGAGCATCGGCCGCGGCGACCGTTGGTTCGAGCCACCGTCCGAGTGCGAAGGCGGCCCCCGCGCCGGCGGCGGTGAGCAGGTGTCGACGATCAAAGGTATGCATGGTGTGCTCCTAGAGTGTATTGTCGCTAAGCACCGTTCGAGAAATAAGTGTCAGGTGCCAAGTGAGCGGCAAGGCGCTAGCCGCCGGTATTAC
>JAPLNJ010000519.1 GCA_026692885.1 Planctomycetota bacterium
GATCTTGAAACTGGGCAGCGGTTCGGTCGTGGAATTCGATCGTACCATCTCCGAGCCAGTGGATCTGGTGGTTCAAGGCCTGACGGTGGCACGCGGCGAAGTCGTAGTGGTAGGCGATTCGTTTGCCATCCGTATCAAGGATGTCATATCGCCTCAGGGGTGAGCCGAAGCGTGCGTGACGCGGCGCCGAACGAACACGTGCGGTACGTGTCCAGTGATTCGTGGTTAGCACGGCCACAATCTTCAGCTTTCCGAATTCCCATCAGGGAAGCTCTTGGGTGTATACTTTCCGGATCAGTCAGTATCTGATGCGTCGAGGATCCACGATGGCCGAGGCACTGCGGCGTGTCGGACGCAAGATGCTGATCATCTCCACCGGCATCAAAGAAGTAAATCTGGCAACTACCCTGCTGTGCCCTAGGCTCGGGCTTTCCTGGCGCGCAAGATCCCTGCCGTTCGCCTTAACGGTTCAGCAGAGACGGGGCGTGAGACAAGGGGTCAGACGTACAGATTTCAGTTTTCGCGGTCGTGTGCCCAAGTTTAGGGAAAGCCTGCTGCCCGCGAAAACTGAAATCTGTACGTCTGACCCCAGCTGGCGGTCCGTCTATGCGAAACCGCAAAACCCCATGCTTGACACCGACAACCCCGAAAACTGTTGGGTGCTAGAGACCATAAGTGTTATAAAAAGCTGAGACGAGTCTCTGCACTCCAGAATGTACGAAGCTGCCGGCACCGGGTGCGCGGTATGGGCTGCGAGATCGCTGGTGGCGAATGGCGACGAGACGCAGTCGGAAATGGTTCAGCGGCGTGAATGACGCCACGGTGATTGTGATGACCTGACCTACTTGGTTGCGGCCCTCCGCCGCGTTAGGATGCTGGAGTCCTCGTCGGATTTCCAGTCCCTGTCCCACACCCACCAAGCAAAGGAATCACCAGCCATGACGATCCGCTTCGCAATGCTCCTCAGTTCCCTAATGACCTTGCTGTCAACCACGTCTGCCCTCCTGGCCCAGCCGAAGGACGCCAACTACGACGAAGCCAAGGTGCCACCCTATACCCTGCCGGACCCCTTGGTGATGGCCGACGGCCGCCCGGTCGCGGACGCCCCGATGTGGCGCAAACAGCGGCGTCCGGAAATCCTGCAGCTGTTCGAAACGCAGATGTACGGCCGCAGCCCCGGACATCCGCAAAGCTTAACGTCGGAAGTGACCGCGGTGGAGGAACAGGCGCTCGACGGCAAGGCCGTTCGCAAGCTAGTCTCCGTGTACTTCGCCGGCAAGAAAGACGGGCCGCGGATGGATCTGCTGATCTACCTGCCCAAGGCCGCCAAGCGGCCCGTGCCCGCCTTTCTGGGCCTGAACTTCGAGGGCAATCAATCCGTCCATGCGGATCCGGGCATCCCGCTGGGGCGAGTCTGGGGCCGCGCTCCGGACGGCAAAGGACTCGTCAGCAGCGTCGCCCCCGAAACCTCGCGTGGCAAGAGCGCGGGCCAATGGGCGGTGGAGAAGGTGCTCAGCCGAGGCTATGCGTTGGCCACGATCTACTACGGCGACATCGACCCGGATTTCGACGACGGTTTTCAGAACGGCGTGCATCCTTTGTCCTATCAGCCGGGCCAAACCAAGCCGGCGGCGGACGAGTGGGGCTCGATCGGCGCCTGGGCCTGGGGCTTGAGCCGCGCTCTGGACTACCTGGAGACCGATCGCGACATCGACGCGAAGCAGGTGGCCGTGCTGGGCCACTCGCGGCTCGGCAAGACCTCCCTGTGGGCCGGCGCTCAGGATGAACGGTTCGCCCTGGTGATCTCCAACGACTCCGGCTGCGGCGGCGCGAAGCTCAGCCGGCGCTGGTTCGGCGAGTCCGTCGGTCGGATCAACACCGTGTTTCCCCACTGGTTCTGCCAAAACTTCAAACAGTACAGTTACCACGAACAGGCCCTCCCGATCGACCAGCACATGCTGATCGCCCTGATCGCGCCGCGGCCGGTGTACGTGGCCAGTGCTCAGGACGACCGCTGGGCCGACCCCCGTGGCGAGTTCCTGTCGGCCAAACATGCGGAGCCGGTTTATCGTCTGTTGGGAGCCGGCGGCTTGCCCGCGGCGGACATGCCGGAGGTGAATCACCCGGTGACCGACGGAATCGGCTACCACATCCGCACCGGCAAGCATGATGTCACCGATTACGATTGGGAGCAGTACCTGAAGTTCGCCGATCGTCACTTCCGGCGGTAACGCATCGTCCTGGACCGGGACCCGCGTCAGGACGCCGATTCGGGAACCACCGGTTCCTCGGCGGCGGGCGTCGGGATGCCTTCGGCAGCGTTACGGGTTTTGGGGCACTGCCATCGGCAGGACGCCTGTCGTTTCGCCACCGTTGAGCCGGATCTCCCAGCCCCCACCCAGTCCCCGATAGACTTCAATCAGGCCCAAGGCGATTTGTCCGCGGGCCTGGGCCAGTGCGTCCTGACGCGTGACTAAGTCCTGCTGGATCGTGGCCAAGCGGTTGATATCGGCGCCTAGCCAGCCTTTACCCAGCCGCACCTCCGAGGTGCCGACAGCCATTTTTGAGGCTTCGACGCTCTGGCCCAAGAACTGAGCACGCTGCTGCGAACGCAAGAAGGAGATGATACCGTTTTCGACCTCTTCGCCCGCTCGCAGGACTGTCTGCTGGTAGGTCACCACGATTTCTTGGAACTTGGCATCTTGGAGCCGCACGTTGTTTACCAGCCGGCCATAATTCAGGACATTCCACTGAAACGACGGACCCACACTGCCATTGAACGCTTGGCTCGAGAAGAGATCCCCAAACTGGGCGGCAGAGTAGCCCATGTTACCCGAAATCGAGATCGCGGGGTACAGAGCAGCTTGGGCGATACCAATCTGCTGAGCCTGTGCGGCCACTTCACGCTCCGCACGCCGCACGTCTGGGCGGCGCTGGAGCAGCTGCGCCGGAATCACGACCGCGATGTCGGGATTGAGCATCGGAATATCCTGGCTGCCGACGCGGTCCTGGAGAGCTTTGGGCGGCATGCCGAGCAAGATACAGATCCGGTTCGCCGCTTGCCGCTGGATGATCTCTAGCGCCGGGATCTGGGCTTCGGTGTTGCGTAACTGGGCCAGAAGCTGGCTGTCATCAATATCGCTTATGCCAATTACGCCTTCGACATTCTTTTCGTGGATCGCATCCCAGCTGTCTTTCTGGATCTTTACGTTCTCCTTCGTCCACTTGATCTGTTGCTCGGCCACGCGCATCTGGATGTAGTAGGTGGCTACGTCACCCAACAGGGTGACCGACACGGCGTCATAGTCCTCCACGGAACGATCCAACTGCGCCTCCGCGCCTAGGATGGCCCGGCGGAAGCGGCCCCAGAAATCGAGCTCCCATGCCAAGTTGAAGCCGGTGCTCCAATTATCGGAACTGCCACCGACGCCCTGCGAATGCTCGTAGCTCCCGAGAGCATCCTGTTTCTGGGGGAAGATGTTCCCCTTGGCAATGGCCAGTTGATACCGCGCCTGAAGAACGCGGAAACCCGCTTCCCGCAACGGCAGGTTCTGCTGATAGGCTTCCTGGATCAAGGAATTGAGCACAGGGTCGTTGAACACGGTCCACCAATGGCTCAGATCGTAGGAATCCGACTTAACGTGGGAGTCTGCCGAATCAATCCACTGTTCGGCCACGGGAGCTTCCGGCGCGGCGTAGTTGGGTCCCACCTTGAACCCGTTGTGCACATACTCGTGCAGACCGGTGCAGCCGCCCAGCGAAGACACCATCGCAACGACCACCATCAATGCCTGCGGTCCAGGCCGAAGTTTGCGAGACATTGCGCCCATCCTTGCTGTCGAGTAGATTCGGACGCCCACCGCTCGCCGGGCATCCCCTCCGTTACGCTCGCGCCAAACGCGATCTGCGCAATAGTTGATCGATCCGTCACGGGGTCCCAAATCACTGATATGGTTAGACCGGATACAACCGTTTCAACAGAGAGAGAATGCCTAGTCTGCCCGGTTTGCTTCCGCCATGCCGGCGATTTTTCACAACCATCACCTGCCGGACACTCGCCGGACGTCAACCCGAACCGCTGGTCTTGGCACCAGCGATGCCGATTATTGCAGCTGTAACGCCTTATGCCACAAGCAGTTCGAAACGACATCTTTGTGTGTCACCGTTTGACCCGAAGCTGGATACCCGCTTGCGGGTGTCGACGGTGAAACCCAACGCCGCCGGAGGCGGCGGAAGAAGTGCGGCGGTTGCGGACCCGTGGCGTAGTCCAGAAACCTCGCTCCACCGGGGCAAGCCCGGATAGGGGCGGAATGAAAACAGGACCATACATTTGAAGCCCGACGCCCCGATTTCGCGTCCCTCACCCCCGACCTGGGCCGCGCAAAACTGGGCGGAAACATTGGCCAGGGTCAGTCGTTCAAATTTCAGTTTTTGCGGCGGCGAGACTCTCCGCCCTCGTTGCCCAAAAGCCGCAAGAACTGAAATTTGTTTGAAGGACTGACCCATGTCTTTGAAGTTGCGCATTTTGGTTCCGACGAC
>JAPLNJ010000520.1 GCA_026692885.1 Planctomycetota bacterium
GCGGCGCTATGCGGCTACGCCGCTCCGCTCTGCCCTGGGCTGTCATGTGGCTGCCCCTATCGGGGCGAAGAACTTATGTATAACGACGAGGGCTTGCCCTGGGGATACTTCCGTTTCTTGCTACCCACACGCGGATCCCACTCCCGCCTCGCCCGCGGCGGCGAGGCGGGGGAGGAAGGGGCTTTTCACGGGATTCTTGTTCCGCCATTCCCGTATCGCGTCCGCGCCCCGCTTAACGATTTCAACATGCTTCGGGTTGGCCATTCTCGCATTCTCCCGTCACGCCGTTCAGGGTTCGGTGAACTGGGTAATCTCACTGCCGCGGTCACGAAACGTGGCTGTCCTCAGGCCGGCGGCATTTCCTGAAGTGTCACGCCACATACCGGCCATCTTCAGTCTGCCGAGCCTGCCCTACGTCAGCCAGGGTGGCGAGTAGTTCGGCCACCGTAGCTTTCGGCGCGCGGGTGAAACGATTGGCGATGTCGTCCGACGTGGCCGGCGTGGCTAGTTTCGCCAGAGTTTCGCGAATCGCGCGGACTTGATCCCGCAGCGTATTCGGCCACGGTTCTTTCGCCGCCGCCGTGGCCGGTGCGACGGGTTCTTCGTCTTCGATTTCCAGTTCTTGTTGCGTGGCGACCGGGCCTTGCGGCTTCTGAAAGTCGGGGCGGAGCCAGCGGATCAGGCCGCGTTGCTCCTCATCGGCCCGTACGTGATTGAGGGCTACCAGGCATTCGAGGATCTGTTCGTCGGACAAGCCGTGCGGCCAACCGTAAGCGTCAAAGACGGCGGCGTCCAGGTCGTCGTGAATCTGCCGTAGGACTGAGACGAGCCCTTGCTCGTGAATCTGGCGTTCCGTCGTCGTCAGCGGTTCTCCCGCGCGAAGCTTTTCGAGGACGTTGTAGATCCCCGTTATTGTCAGTTCTGCGTACTGCATCTGCCGCTGCTTCCGGTGGGCTTCGAGCTGCTCGCCGAGGTCGCGGATACGTTGCTTTGTGGCCTCGTTCGGATCAGGAAACGGGAATCTGGCGAAGCAGTCGGAATGGTTGTAGTTGGAGTCATTTCCGACGCCGAGCCACGCCCCACTACGCATCGCCCAGACAACGTGACACTTGGACGACAGCGTCCCCAGAAAGAAGGCATCATCCAAAGCGATGGCGACGATCTTCGCGTCAGGAATGACAGGTCCACCGACAAAAACAAAAACGCGATGCCTCGCCGTTCGGCATGTCGCAATGTATCTCCGTAGGCCCTTCAATGCAGGGCGGAGTCTTGTTCTTGGCTCCGCAAAAATCCACCACTTATCGCGATACGCTGGCCGTTTCTTCTGATCACGCTCCGGCTTTACTCGCGACAGGACACGCTGAAAGAGTGCAGGATACTGTTCTCTAGCTTCAGCGGCGGATAGGCCGAAAAAGTCGATGATGAACTTCGGTTCGTTGCGTTGAACAATGTCACGGCCGATTAGGTACGGTCGCAAAACGTGCGGTAGACGATCTGGGGAAATCTCAAGTTCTTGAAGTGTTTCAGGGAACACGCGAAACCCTGTGCCTAGGGGTGTCACGCCTTGGTTCGACAGGTTGGAATTCGCCGTCAGTTGCCTTACATCCGTGACATCAACGCCTGATGTGAGGTCGGCGTTGATTGACGCCACGGAGCGGAACAAGATATCGAAGGTCCTGACAACAGTATCCGCGTCAACAACAGGTCGTTCGTTAATAACTCGTCCAAACACCGGAATATCCGCCGTCTGTGCGCCAGCCCCGACCGTCATTGAGATGCGTACCGCCGCGCCGAGTTCCGCATCGACCCACGGGTGATCGTCGATGGCAAAGACCAGCCGCACCAACTTGTCGGAAATGGCATTCTCGATAATGCGACGATTGAAACTCTGCGAAATGCTGTTCGTAGTAATTAGGCCGAACCGCTTCGCCGCGGCCGGAGCAGCGTCCGGGACCATGCCCGGGACCGCGGCGGTGACGACGGCGGGAGGCGTGGCCGGCGCGACAGCCCTGGCTGCCATTTGCCACCAATACATCACATAGTCGGCCGATTCAGGTACGTCAGACCATGTTCTGCGAATCGCATCGACGTACCCATCGCCAAGGTGAAATCGCATCCGCTTATTGCCGATGAAAGGAGGGTTCCCGACGATGAAATCAGCCTTCGGCCATTCAGCTTTGCCGGACTTGATGTAACGTGATTCTTGAACGCGGGCCGTGTCGTCAGGAACCTCCTCGCCAGTGACGGGATGCGCTTTCGTCGTGCGTCCGTCCCAACGTGTAATCGGTTCCCCTGCGTCGTCGAACGCGGGTTCGATGGAGTCCCACGCAAGAACCGCGTCGC
>JAPLNJ010000521.1 GCA_026692885.1 Planctomycetota bacterium
ACGTCGGCAGACGCTAGCCGTGCTGTCTTCCGCCGCCTCCCGCCCGCCGCCGGAGGCGGCGGGCGGGAGGCGGCGTAAGAAGTGAGGCGGTTGCGGACCCGTGGCGTAGTCCAGAAACCTCGCTCCACCGGGGCAAGCCCGGATGGGGGCGGAACGAAAACAGAACCATCCGTTGACGCCCGAACTCCCCAATGTTGCGCGGGCCACCCCCGGGGTATCGGGGAGAGGGTGAGGTCCCTGACCGCCAAGTGCCTTGAGGCCGCGCTCGCCCCCCGCCGTGGAATTTGGCTGCTTACCCGCACGCCGGAGAAGACCGGATTTATTGCTTATCGACACCAGAAAAGGAGCTGCCCATGTCACGCTGTTCTTTCGTCAGCAGTTTGCTGATCGGCCTCTTGACGCTCGGCGCCAGCAAACTCCAGGCGGCCGATCCGCCGGCCTTGCAGGTCCAACAGGACGCCTCGCTGGTGACCGTCGCCGCCGGACCGCAAGTCGTCCTGAAGTACCGCTACGGTGACGCACCGTTCAAGCCGTACATCCAGGAACTCTACACTCCCAGCGGTGTCCAGATCCTGCGTGATTCCCCGGCGGACCATGTGCATCACCGCGGCGTGATGTACGGCATCTTCGCGAACGGGGTCGATTTCTGGTCCGAGACGCCCCAGTGTGGCAAGCAAGTCCACCGGGCGCTTTCCGCCGTCGTAAGCGATCCGAAAGATGACGTCAGCAGTTGTCGCTTGGCACAATGCGTAGAGTGGATTCCACCCGAGGCCAAACAGCCGCTACTGACCGAGCGGCGTTTGCTCCAGGTTCATCGCGCTGCGGATCTGTCAGCGACGCTGCTGACGTGGCACCTGGATCTGCAGCCCGCCAAAGACGCCGGCGCGGTCAAACTGACCGGCAGTCATTACGATGGGCTGGGCGTCCGTTTCGTCCAGTCGATGGACCAGGTCGGGCAGTTCCAGTACGCTGCGGGCGCGCCTGGGGCGATCGTTCGCGGCACGGAAGGAGTGACGCTCGACAAGTGGGCCGCCTACACCGCCCCGGCCGATGGCAGGACCGTCACGGTTGCCCTGTTCGACGATCCGCACAACGTTCGCCACCCGGCCGGCATGTTCACCATGCTGCAACCGTTCTCCTACCTGTCCGCGACGCCGAACATCTGGAAGGAGCCGCTGGAATTGGCTCAAGGCAAGTCGCTGGCCGCCCGCTACGGCATCGCGGTCTGGGATGGGAAGGTCGGCCAGGAGCAGATTGAGACGCTGTATCAGCGCTGGCTGAAGCTCTGAGCTTGGCCTGCTTGCATGGTTGTGGCGGTGAGCTCATACTGTTCTCGCTCGGTCCGTAACGATGCCCGAAAAGGAGAATTCACGATGGCGACAGACGCGACCCCGAAGCCCCTCACGAAGATGGAAGAACTGTACCAGCAGCGTCTCAGCCGGTACGTGACGGCGATGCGAAATGAGCAACCCGACATGGTCCCGATCCGGCCGTTTGTGGCTGAGTTTGTGGGTACCCACGCCGGCTACACCTGCCAGGCCTTGGCCCACGATTTCGGTGTGCCCAGGACTTCGATTGGGACGCGGTCGTGGCCAACATGGTCTACGTGTGGACCGGACTGACCGAGACCATCGGGCTGAAATACTACGGCGTGCCCGGACTGGGCGTGCCGCCCAATGTGGGCTTTCAGTATCGGGAGCCCGAAGAACACAACGCGTTCATGCAGCCCGACGAGTACGATCAACTGATCGAAGATCCGACCGGTTTCCTGTTCCACGTCTGGCTGCCGCGGGTCGCACCGGTCCAACGGCTGGGCGAGCCGGTCACCGCGGCCAACAACCTCTCGTTCCTCAAGGGCGGGATGGCGATGCTGCAGTATTTTATGGCCTTCCCGGAACAGATCGGGCGGCTGCGGCGCGAGTCGGGCACGGTCTCGGCGATCGCCGGGATCTTCAAGGCGCCGATGGATATTCTGGCCGATAAACTGCGGGGCTATCTGGGGCTGCTGGAAGATCTGCAAACACAACCCAAGAAAGTGCTGGCCGCCTGCGAGGCCCTGATGCCGCACCTGTACCACGTGGCCAAGACGACGGCGGATCCCGAGTGCAACGTGCCCATCGGGTACTGGATGCACCGCGGCTGCGTGCCGTTTGTAAACTTCGATCACTTCAACAACCTCTACTGGCCCACCGTCAAGCCGATTGTTGAGCAGCTTTGGGCCGACGGCCACCAGACGCTGTTCTACGCCGAGGGCAACTGGGACCATCACCTGGAGGCTTTCGCCACGCTGCCCGAACGCAGCATTGTGTACCACGTGGACCAGGGCGATATCTTCAAGGCCAAGCGGGCGTTGGGCGACAAGTTCTGCCTGAGCGGCGGTATTCCGAACGTACTGCTAGCGTTCAAGCCAGCGGACGAAGTCCGGGCCTATGTCAAGAAAGTCATCGCCGGCGTCGCCCAGGACGGCGGGTACATCATGGACGCCAGTGCGATCATGCAGAACGAGTCCAAGGTCGAGAACGTCCGGGCCATGACCGAAGCAACTCGCGAGTACGGACAGTTTTCCGCGGGCCATTCGACGCCGATCAAGCCCAAGGACGTCGCTCGACCGCCAGCCGCTGGCAGCCCGATTCCGGCCGGCTCGCCGAGCGCGAAACGGCCCGGCACATTCCTCCCCTGGGAAGAGAAACGGAAGGACTACGCCGAGGTCGAGGGGGACGAGGGTCTGTTGGCCCGCATCTGGAACGGGACGGATTCCTTCGCCTACACCTATATCTGGCAGCTGCTGCTGTCGTTCTAGTTCGTGTGGTTTAACCGCGACCCAACGGAGGCTGCTTACAAGTCCTAGAATGCCCTCGGCTTGCCCCTCATCGTTATACACAAATTCTTCGCCCCGATAGGGGCAGCGACATGATAGCCCAGGGCAGAGCGTAGCGGCGACAGCCGCGTAGCGCCGCCCTGGGTTAGGAGAGCATGAGAACGCCAGCCCTGAAGGGGCGAAACAAACCAGCGTAGCACAACCGCGCCACAATCCTTTGTCAAGAACTACGTCCATCTTGTTGGAAGACGAACGATAGGTGTGGGATGAACCGATTTGTTTCGCCCTTACAGGGCTACCGCGTTGAATCGATCCAGTACCCA
This sequence comes from Planctomycetota bacterium, assembly GCA_026692885.1. The sequence continues at coordinate 3,142 of JAPLNJ010000521.1, forward strand.
GGGCGGCGCTCCGCGGCTGTCGCCGCTACGCTCTGCCCTGGGCTGATTTGTTAATGCCCCTTTGGGGCGGAAGAGTTGTGTAGAACGACGAGGTGCTGACTCAAGGGCCTTGATCGGAATGTCGCGCAAAACGCTAGCAGCAGGAGGTCAAAGGTGGCTGGAGTAGAGTGCAGCGATGTCCCAGAAACCGGGTACTGGAGCTTCGCTTAGCGGCTGGAGAAGAACAAGTCCGCAGTTTGACCGTAGGACGGATTGGCACTTCGGCCCGATGTTTCGGGGCCGAAGTGCCAATCCGTCCCACCACCGATCTGCCAGGTTATTTCTTTACAGCCACTTAGGCTCATCCGCCAGCCACCCGGACCGTGGCCAGCACTGACCGCAGTGCGCAACTTTACGATCAAGGCCAACGCATGGCATCGCCGGCCTGCTAGTGAGACCGAGCCTCACTAGCAGCGGGTTTCGGGGCAGAGCGTCGTAACCAAAGCCACAACGCGGAGGTGGCGAGTTGTTGACGCAGCTCGTCGCAGAGTTCTCCCTGACGCTATTTCAATTCAATGTTAAGCGGCGGATTCTCGCCTTCTTTGACCGTGAATTCAAGTCCGCTAGTCGTGGTAGCGGCGTACTTGGAGGGGAATGACTCTGGAGGCGCCGGCGGGAGCGGTTTGCTGGGATCCATCAACTCAGCCGGAGCCGCACTGGCGGGAGGACTCAACTGCGCCTTGTAGGTCGCGGCAGGAATATTCTCCGAGCCGGCGTAAGTCAACTTGAAAGAGCCATCCGCTGCGGTTACACCCGAAGCCATATACCCTTTTGTCGCGATCAACGTGATTATGGAGCCTTCAGGAAGCGGTGCCCCCTCGAGGGTGACTTTTCCGCTGACCTTACCTGTCGGACCAGAGAAACCGGCTTTGCCACATCCGACGAGAGTCAAGATCACAAGACAAGCGATCAAGCTTTTTTGGCAGACACCCGAAATGGTAGAAATCGACATGAAATAGGACTCCTTTCGTTTTCCAAATATGAGTTTTAGCCGCGAGGAGCGTAAATCGCAAAAAAGCCCCGCACTCTTGAGAAAGAATGCAGGGCTTGAATCAACTTCTCACAAAGAAACACTAATATTGGGGGATTGGCTGTTGGTCGTTGCGGACGCACAGAAAGGCTAGCGTGTTCATATCGATACTGTCCCCAATGAACCGCACGCTGCCATCG
>JAPLNJ010000522.1 GCA_026692885.1 Planctomycetota bacterium
TCGCCTTCAGCCCCGATGGACGACAACTGGCCAGCGGCTCGGACGACAACTCCGTCCGCCTCTGGGACGTCGCCTCCGCCAAGAAACTCCGCGACTGCAACGGACACCAGGGCTATGTCGGGAGCGTCGCCTTCAGCCCCGATGGACGACAACTGGCCAGCGGCTCGTCCGACAACTCCGTCCGCCTCTGGGACGTCGCCTCCGCCAAGGAACTCTGCGTCTGCACCGGACACACGAACTGTGTCTGGAGCGTTGCGTTCAGCCCCGATGGACGACAACTGGCCAGCGGCTCGTCCGACAAATCCGTCCGCCTCTGGGACGTCGCCTCCGCCAAGGAACTCCGCGTCTGCAACGGACACCAGGGCTCTGTCAGGAGCGTCGCCTTCAGCCCCGATGGACGACAACTGGCCAGCGGCTCGGACGACAACTCCGTCCGCCTCTGGGACGTCGCCTCCGCCAAGAAACTCCGCGTCTGCAACGGACACCAGGGCTATGTCGGGAGCGTCGCCTTCAGCCCCGATGGACGACAACTGGCCAGTGGCTCGGACGACAACTCCGTCCGCCTCTTGGACGTCGCCTCCGCCAAGGAACTCCGCGTCTGCAACGGACACCAGGGATCTGTCAGGAGCGTCGCCTTCAGCCCCGATGGACGACAACTGGCCAGCGGCTCGTCTGACAACACGATCCGGATTTGGTCCGTCGCCACGGGCGAGTGCCTGGCGACGCTGCTGCCCTTGCCTGATGGCGGCTGGGCGGTGGTCTTGCCCGACGGCCGCTACAAGCTCGCCGGCAACTCCGCCGGCCGCTTCTGGTGGACCATCGGCCTGTGCCGTTTCGAACCCGGCGAACTCGACCCCTACGTGCCCAGCATCCGCCAGTTGCCCCCCGACGCTCAGCTCTTCTCGCCGTAGCAACGCGGGCCAGGGGCGTGCATGACAGCACGGGACAACGCCCTGATCGTGATCCCAGGTTTTCGCCCCGAGTTGGGGGCGCGATGCGTGAGCGGCAAGGCGCTAGCCGCCGGTTCCGAACGCCACCGGCGGCTAGCGCCCAATGCCACTTACTTTGTAGCGGCACGGCGCGAGCCGTCCGGTATTACCGTCGGAAAACCGGGCGGCTTGCGCCACTCCGCTAACAGAAAACGCCCCCAATGGTCCCAAAGTAAGTGGCATTGGGCTCGCGCCTTGCCGCTCACAACCCATGCCACCGGCGGCTAGCGCCTTGCCGCTCACGACCCATGCCACCGGCGGCTAGCGCCTTGCCGCTCACAATCCACGATCTTAGGCTTGACAGAGCACTAGCCAACTGGGCTGATTTGTTTGGCCTCCTCGGGGCGAGAACACCAGGAACATCCACCGTCTTTACCGCCTAACTTCCGTAAGAAATACCTGCCCGATGGCTTTCATGCGCTAACCCCAACTTTGCATCACCCCAGGCGGAGCCTGGGAACGAGGGGAAAGGAGAGTAACAGGCGGAGCCTCGGGGGCAGTGCGTTCCCAGGCGGAGCCTGGGAACGAGGGGAAAGAAGAGTAGGAGGCGGAGCCTCGGGGGCGGTGCGTTCCCAGGCGGCGCCTGGGAACGAGGAGAGTAATCCACACGGTTCACGCAGCTAACGCTCAGGAGAGATCTCGCGGACTTCGCCGTTGACCCGCACCTTGACCTTCGCATCCTTGTTTCGGGCCTTGTCGGCCACGATGCGGAAGGTGCTCACCTGGCCGTCCTTCCAGACGCAATCCACGCGGTAGCCGCCGCGGGCGCGCAGGCCGACGAACGCGCCTGCCTGGCCCCAGTCCTTGGGCAGCGCGGGCAACAAGGCGATTTCTCCGGCGTGGCTTTGCAGCAGCATTTCGGCCACCGCCCCGGTGATGCCGAAGTTGCCGTCCATCTGGAACGGTGGGTGGTTGCAGAACAAGTTTGGCAGGGTGTTGTAGGTCAGCAGACCGCGCACCATGATGCCGGCCCGCTCGGCTTCGCCTAGCCGGGCCCAGACGCCGCACCGCCAGGGCCAGGTCCACGAGCGGCGGCTGTCGCCGATGGTCGTCTCCACGGTGAACGGCTGGCCCGTCGTCTCCTGGTGGTCGTTGCTGCGTACCTTGAGACTCTTGATGGCCGCTCGGGCCAGATCCGGCGTTTGGCCCAGGCTGATCTGCTGGCCGGGGTAGACGGCAAACAGGTGCGAAATGTGGCGGTGCGTGTCGTTCGGTTCGTCGCGGTCCGCCTGCCATTCCTGGAGTTGGCCCCAGCGGCCGATTTTATTCGGCGCCAGATGGGCTTGCAGGTCGGCTACCTTCTTCTGGTAATCGGCGTCCACGCCGAGTGCCTGCGCCATCTCCAGGTAGTTCTGGAACAGGTCCCAAATCATCTGCTGGTCGTGCATGACGCCGTCCTCGCGCGGGCCGTGCTCAGGCGACCAACCATGCGGGGCGACGAGCGTGCCGTCGGGCAGCTGCTTCAGGTGGTCCTCCCAGAACTGGCAGATCTCCTTGACCAGCGGGTAGCCTTGCTGACGCAGGAATTCCTGGTCCTGCGTGAAGGCGTAATGCCAGGCCATGTGCTGGGCGTACCAGGCGCTGGCCGGGATATTCCATTGCCAGCCGTTGCCGCCGAAGATGCTCTGGCTGGTGCGCGCGGTCCAGCCGCGAATGTTCTCGCCAAAGGCTTTGCGCGTGGCGATGCGGCAGGGTTCGGCGCAGGCGGTGACGAAATCCAGCAGTGGTTGATGGCACTCACCTAGCGCGGTCGGCTCGGCGCCCCAGTAGTTCATCTGGAGATTGATATTGCTGTGGTAATCGCTGGCCCAGGCCGGCGTGTTGCTGTCGTTCCACAAGCCCTGCAAGTTCGCGGGCAAACCTCCGGAGCGCGAGCAACTGGCCAGCAGATACCGCCCGTATTGAAACATCGTCTGCTCCAGATCGGGATCGCTGGCTCCCTTGGCATAGGCGGCCAGCCGCTCGTCGGTCGGCAGCGCTTGCGTGGCCGCGTCCGAGCGGCCCCACACGACGCGTACACGGCCGAGCAGCAACGCGAGATCGCCCAGGTGTGCCTTTCGCAGCGCGTCGAACGATTTGGTTTCCGCGGCGGCGATTTCCTTGGCAATCGCGGGAGCAGGCGGTTCGCCACGCCAGTTCGTCTGGAAATTGGGGGCATAATCGGTGCGGGCGGCAAGCAGCAGCGTCAGGCTGTCGCAACCGGCAAAGACCAGGACATCCCCGTCGGCCGTCAGACTGCCACCGGCGTGCAGCACTCGGACACGGCAGGCGTGTTTGAGCTCGTTCGGCATGACGGCATCCCACGACAGCCCGTTGCCGTCGGCGAGGACTTGGACGTCGGGCTGGCCGGGTTTGAGACGCAATCTGCCGGTTAGCGACTTGGCTGGCTTGCCGTCTTTTTCCGCCGTGTAGTGGAAGACCAGGACTTGGTCCGGTCGGCTGGCAAAGGCCCCGCGGGTGAACGTGACGCCGTCCTGCGAGAACGTCGTGCGATGCACGCCTGTGGAAATGTCAAGTTCGCGGCGGTAATCGACGGCCGTGCCCACCGAGTTCTCCGTGGCGAATGCGACACCCGCCAATGCGATCTCGGCCACTTGAAAATGGGCGGCGATCTTCGGGACGAACGAGCAGCGATAGAACCGGAAGGGCGCCGGCTTCTCGACGGTGAACTGCTTTGTCTGATGCCGTGACTCGAACGGTTGGTCGAGGACGCGGCGGTCGAGTTCGGTCCACGTCTTCCCGTCGTTGGACCCGGCCAGCACCCATTCCTGCGGGTCGCGGGCGGGCATATCGTTGGCGCTGGTGAATGCGTACAACGCCACCGCCTTGGCTGTCGGTAACTCGGCCTGCCAGACGACCAACTCGCCCGGTTTGGCGATGCACCACTTGGTGTCCTCGCGCCCGTCCACGGCATTCCCGACGCCGTTGCCGTCGCCCCGTTCATGGCCGCTGGGCGAAGTCACTTGCACTTCGTTCGCTGTTCCGAATTCCACGGACAAGTCGCCGAAGTTACGATAGCTACCGAAGCCGTGGTCGCCCGTTTCGTACTCGCCGTCCCAGTTGTTGTCGCCGGACCAGAGGGAGTTCTCGTTGAACTGGAACCGCTCGACCGTCACGCCGCCGAACAGCATCGCGCCCAGGCGACCGTTGCCGATGGGCAGGGCTTCGTTCGACCAGACGCTCGCGGGTTTGGCGTACCACAGCACACGGTGCTCCGGTTGCGACGTGGTCGTGTCCGCCGGCTCATTCCCTGCGCTGCCTTGGGAAAACAACACAGCCAGCATGACGGTGAGAATGGGAGGGTGTTTCATCAGCGTGATCCTTGATTGTAAGTTGAAAGTCGTCTTCAGCAAAAAGCTGACCAATGATCGGCCGCGACGCGGTATTGTAGTGGTTGGATCGTTCTGGTTACTAGCACCAAACGGTTTTCGGGTGGGTGTCGTCAAGAATGAGATTTGGTGGTTCGGCATGGGTCGCGTCGCAAGACGAGGGTCTGTCCTTCAAATTTCATTCTTCGCGGCGGAGACGTCTCGTCAGTACGGGGAGCATCGTCGCCGCGAAAAATGAAATTTGAACGACAGACCCCAGCCAGGGTCATTCTTCTTGCTCCAGATAGGCCCGCAGGGTGTCCGGCAAGGGATGTTCGAGTTGGACGTGCTGTTCGCGCAGCGCGGCACGTAGACGGTCGGTGGGTACAGCGGGCAATTCCACTTGCAGCTCGTGAGCGAGCGCGACGGCGGTACCGGCGGCTTGGCCGAGTTGCAGCATCGTGCGCGACAGCCGACAACTCGACGCCGCCAACGAACTGAAGCTTGCGGCGCGGCAGGCGATCAGCAAATTGCGATGGCTTTTGGGAATCAGGCAGCGGTAGGGCACGCCGTACGGTTCACGCAACTCGCCGATGCCCCGGGCGTGGCTGCCGTGCGTGTCCATCGGGTGATCGACCAGAGCGATGATATCGGGATGCTTCTGCCCGCTCACCCCGGCCAACAGATCATGCTCGGTCAGCACGTATTCACCCACGATGCGTTGGGATTCACGGATGCCCAAGGCGGGCGCGATCCAACTCAGGCGGAACTTCTGGAACTCCGCGTAGTTCGTCTGCAAATAATGCCAGTGTGCCCGCACGCGCCGACCACTTTCATCCAGCGCGTCACGGTAGCCGCGGCGCAGGAACTCCGCCCCGTCCATCGTCGGCAGCATGTTCACGTTCAGGTCGCCGTTGGGGTAGTGATTGATCTGCGCCACGGGGAAACTGCCGGCCCACCAGCAGCGGTCCGCGATCCCGTCGGGCAGCGGTTCGATGCCCGGCACCTCGACCGGTGTGGCGCGATACAGCAGGCTGACGCCGTTCACGCGCTGGGTGGCTTTGGGCGGCGCGTCTGGCTCGCCAAACGCTTCGCGCGAGTCCTGGCCGGTCAGGACCTGACAACCCACCGCGCGGCAGACGACGCCATCCCCTGTGGCATCCACGAAATAGTCCGCCCGCAGTGTCCTGCCGTCCGACAGATGCACGCGCCGGACGCGGCCCGATTCGGCCTTGGCGCTGACGAAGCTGGTGTTCAGCAACACGCGGCAGTGGCCGGTTTCCTGCAGCATCGTCAACATCGTCTGGGCCATCGCCTGGGGCTCGAACGGCAGGCCGTGCCAGCGTTCCCGACAGAGAGTCTGATCGGCACCCAGGCCGCGCGAACCATGCCGTTGCAGCGTGTCGAGGTAACGCCGCGCCGGGTCGATCACCGTCTCGCCGCCCGGATAGCGATAGGGTTCGCGTTTCGGATCGAACCAGGCCAAGTGCCGTCCGTACGAGTAAATGCCGATGGCCTCGGGCTGTCGCTTCAGCCGCTGGTAGAGGTCGAACGGGATTCCGGTACCGCCGGCCCCTGGCTCCCAGCAGTTGACTCCGCTCCGTACCGAATTGCCGCCCAGACAATCTGCCTGCTCCACCAGGATCACAGCGACACCCTTGCGCGCCGCCGCCAGCGCCGCGCCGAAGCCCGCACTGCCGCCGCCGATGACGGCCAGTTCGCAGTTCAGGGTGTTGGGCTCGGTTCCTGCCACCGGTGGAGCGGTTTCCGCAGCCCAGACGCTGGTGGCCAGCACGAGAATCAAGACGCAGGACGCGAGTGTTTGCAGGCGGCAGAACATGTGGTTTCCAATTGTGGGAACACGAGTCACGGTAGGGTGGGCCAAGTACTCGCGGCCCACCAATTCCAAGAAAAAGGTC
>JAPLNJ010000523.1 GCA_026692885.1 Planctomycetota bacterium
CCAACGGCACGGGGAACCTGACCTGGACGGTGGCCGACAATGGGACGCCGGCTCAAACGCTGACCGAGAACCTGGCCATCACGGTGACGCCTGTGAACGACATGCCGGTGCGGACGGCGGGGATGTTGACGCCAATCAGCGTGGCGGAGAATAGCGCCAACGGCACGGCGGTCACGCTGGGTCTGAGCGGCGTGACGTACGGACCCGGCGGCGGGGCGGATGAGGCCGGCCAGACACTGACCTACATGCTGACGGCGATCCCGGCCTACGTGCAGATATTCAACGGGGCCACGCAGGTGCTGGTCAACGGCACGGTGAGTGGGACGGAGTTGCAGAACCTGAAGTACAAGACGCTGGCGGACGCCAACGGCACGGGGAATCTGACCTGGACGGTCACGGACAGCGGCAGCGGCACTGGCCCGAACGTAAACCGGCTGACCGAGAACCTGGCCATCACGGTCAATGCGTTCAACGACGCGCCGCTGCGGACGGCGGGCACGCTGATGCCGATGAGCATGCGGGAGGACAGCGCCATCGGCGAGGCGGGGACGCTCGGCCTGAGCGGTTTGGGCTATAGTCCGGGAGGTGGAACAGACGAGTCGCTGCAGACGCTGACGTACCAGGTGACGGCGATTCCGTCCTTCATCACGATCTGGAGCGGTGCCGCGCAGGTGACGGCAGGCGCGACAACCAGCCTGGCGGGGCTGCGTGGATTGACGTACAAGACCGTGCCGGACGCGAACGGGACCGGGAACCTGACCTGGACGGTGGCCGACAACGGAACGCCGGTGCAGACGTTGACCGAGAACCTGGCCATCACGGTCACGGCGGTGAACGACGTGCCGGTACGGACGGCGGGCACGCTGACGCCGATCAGCGTGACGGAGGACAGCGCCAACAGCACGGCGGTGACGCTGGGTCTGAGCGGCTTGGGTTATGGTCCGGGAGGTGGAGCGGACGAGTCGCCGCAGACACTAACATATCAGGTGACGGGGATTCCGATGTTCATCACGGTCTGGAACGGCGCCGCGCCGGTGACGGCGGGCACGCTGGTCAGCCTGGGGGTGCTGCAGGAGTTGACGTACCAGACGATGCCGGACGCGAACGGGGCGGGAAACTTGACCTGGACGGTGACGGACAACGGGACCACAAACGAAGCAGCCGATCCGCGGACCCTGACCGAAACCTTGGCGATCACGGTGACGGCGGTGAACGACGTGCCGGTGCGCACGGCGGGGACGGTGACGCCGATCAGCGTGCCAGAGGACAGCGCCAACAGCGCCCAGATGACGCTGGGGCTGAACGGCTTGGGGTATGGTCGGGGAGGTGGATCGGACGAGTCGGTGCAGACGCTGACGTACCGGGTGGCGGTTATTCCGCCGTTCATCACGGTCTGGAACGGCGCCGCGCAGGTGACGACGGGGGCGACGCTCAGCCTGGCGGGGCTACAAGGCTTGAAGTACAAGACGGTGCCGGACGCGAACGGCACCGGGAACTTGACCTGGACGGTGGCGGACAACGGGACGCCGGTCCAGACGCTGACCGAGAACCTGGCCCTCACGGTCACGGAAGTCAACGATGCGCCGACGGGCGTCAATGATGGACTGACGGCGGTGGCGGAAGATTCGGGGACACGGACGATCAGCTTCGCGAGTCTGGTGACGAACGACTTGCCGGGTCCGGCGAACGAGAGCGGCCAGACGCTGACGATCACGGCGGTGACCAGCGCGGTGGGCGGGGTGGTGGCGATTAACGGGACGAACGTGGAGTTCACCCCGGCGGCGAACTTCAACGGGCCGGCCAGTTTCGTCTACACGCTACAGGACAACGGCACGACCAACGGGGTGAACGCTTTCCTGACCAGCACGGCGACGGTCAGCTTCACGGTCACGGGGATCAACGTCAGCGCCATCAGCGGTCCGACGACGGAGTCCGGCGGGACGGCGACCTTCACGGTAACCCTGGCCAGCCAGCCCAGCGGGAACGTTACGATCCCGCTAACCTCCAGCGACCTGACGGAAGGCACGGTCGCGGCCAACGTGACGATCACGCCGACGCAGTGGCAGACGGGCGTGCAGGTCACGGTGACGGGCGTGGACGACGTGATCATCGACGGCAACGTGGCCTACACGATCCTGACCGGCGATCCGACCAGCACGGACGCCACCTACGACGC
>JAPLNJ010000524.1 GCA_026692885.1 Planctomycetota bacterium
CCGGGCGAACGCCGAGGCGTACAGGAACACCAGCGGCTTGCCGTCGATCCTGGCCCGGTGTTGGGGCGGGATCTGGCTCCAGAAGTTGCGGATGGTGCCATAGAACCACAGGCGGCCGGAAGCGGTCGTCAAGTCGACGTGATAGCCGCCTTCGTTGTACTGCAAGGTGCTGGTGTCGTAGAACATGCCGAGCGCTGGCGGGTTCTTGCCGTCGCTGATGAGCCGCTCTCGGGCCGCGGCCAACGCGGGCAGCCCTTCGTCGCTCCAGTGCTGCTTGCTCAAGGGCGTGCCCCAGTACACCGGCAAGAGCACGTCGATGGCCGCTGGAATCATGTCGGTCAGTTGCTGGACATGCCAGTCGACGCTCTTGTAGCTGAAGCCCGCCAGCGTCGGGGGATGGTCCGTCAAGGCATCCGTGCCGTCGCCGTTCAGTACGTGGGCCTTGCTCTCGGCGTCGTACCAGTAGAAGTAACTCGTGGCGACCAACGGCGACTTGGAACGAAACGTCGGGCCAGTGGCCGTTTCCGGTCTGGCCGCAACGCACTTCCCAGGCGGCGGCGGAAGAGCAAAGTCCGCCGGCACGTCGGCTCCGATCGCGATTGCTCCGCAGAAAAGCACGGCGTTCAGACAAAACATCTGGTATTCTCCTAGGAAACAAGGATCGCCCGGGCCTTGGCGTTGGTTTGCGGATTGGCTGGCTCCAGGGCATGGGAGAGCAGGCCGACGTGGAGAACCAGGACCACGACGGACAGCGGCAGGATTCGGTTCATGGCTTCATTCCCAATGGCGGAGGCTGGTTGTCAGCGTTCAGGGCACAGTCGCTGGCTGGTCGTGCCGGCCAGCAGTGTCCTTTATACTGGACGGCGACGTGGACCGTCCACCAAGTGAATGGCGTAGTGGTGGACGAGACGGCGGAAGAGGTGGACACCGCCCACCGGTACGGGCGGCCACGCTGGCAACGCTAGGCATCTTGGATCGACATCAGGTTGAACGCGAGACGTGGAAGAGCGTCCTGGAATAGGGGAGGAGATGATGGGTTTTGCAAGGCTGATCGTAGCGATGCGGGTGGCGGTGTTTGTGTACATGGCCGTCCTGACCTACGGGGGCCGGACGGTCGCGGCCCCGCCGGTGCTGGGCAGTGCCGACACAATGGAGAAAGTCTTTCGGGACGAACCGTGGAACCGGCCGCCGGCCACCCGACTGACTATCGAGGCCGCCAGGAGTGAGGTGGAAGGTATCCAGCTTGTCGTGGTGGCCGACAAGGAGAACGTCCGTTCGGCTACCTTGGAGGTCAGCGACTTGACCGGGGATGCTGGCGGGCTGATCCCCAAGACGAACGTAGCGTGGAACGTCGTCGGCTACGTGGAAACCGAACAGCCCAATTACCCCGTCCGCAAGGTCGGCTCGTGGCCCGATCCGCTCTTGCCGCCAGCCATGTTCGACGTGCCCACCGGCCAAGTGCAGCCGTTGTGGATCAACGTGCAAGTTCCTGTCGAAGCCAAGCCTGGGCTATATCGCGGCACCGTCACGCTTCGGCTGGCCGATGGGCAGGCCCAGTCGGTGCCCCTGGAGGTCCGGGTGTGGAACTTCACCGTGCCCCAACAGCAGCACCTGGAGTCTTGCTTCCTGTTGCGGCCGGAAGAGTTGCAGAAGTTCTACAAGCTGCCCGCCGTGCCCATCGAAATGTACGAGCAGTGGATTGACTTCTGCGTGGACCACCGCCTCAGCCTGATGTTGTGCGAATGGCCTAACTTCAAGACCGACATGGAGCGACTGGTGGCTCGACAGTTGGATCGAGGCGGCTCGGCCTTCTGCCTGGCCAACGCTTGGTTCCAGCAAGGGCCGCCCGAGGCACGCCAGAAACACAATGCCGAGTTGGTAGCCCAAATCAAAGAACTCTACGAGCGGGCCAAGAAACGTGGCTGGATCGACCGGGCCTACGTCTACTGCCATGACGAGAT
>JAPLNJ010000525.1 GCA_026692885.1 Planctomycetota bacterium
CCCGTGGCTCGCATACCACTCCTTCAACAGCCGTCGGCCGGTTTCCAAACGCTCGCGCTGAGCCCGGTCCGCCGCGAGGTTCTGCAACTCACCGGGGTCGCGCTCCAGATCGAGGAGCATCTCACGGATCTCGCCGCCCGCGCCGACCATATATTTCCAGCGGTCGGCAAGCACCAGGCGGGACTGCTGGTTCTCGACCACCAGATGGCTGCGCCAGGGCTCGACCGGCTGGCCTTGCGCCAGCGACTTCACACTGCGTCCCTGCAGCGCCGCCGGCACTGGCACACTCGCGAACTCGCACATCGTGGGAATCAGGTCCAGCCCCGTCGAGACAAGATGATCGCGGTCCACCGCGCCCGCCTGCGTGACGCCTTTCCAGGAAACGATCAGCGGCACACGCACCGCCTCTTCGTAGAGCAAGGACTTGTGCTCGAAACGGTGTACGCTGTCCATGTCACCGTGGTCGCTGGTGAACATCACCAACGTGTTGTTCTCCAAACTGGACTCACGCAGTGCCGCGAGCACCTTGCCAATCTCGCCGTCCACGCGTTCCGTCAGGCGCGCGTAGGCCCAGCGGTGCAGCCGCCAGTCGCGCTCGGTCCAGTGCTGGCGCACGTAACCGCGGAATCCACCCAGCTTGTCTCCGAAGACCGACAACTCGCCCTCGGGAATCCCGTAGTTCGGCGGCAACGGGGGACAGACGCGGCGAAAGAACTCCTCCTCCGCCATACCCGCTGGCAGTTGCAGGGCTGCGTCGAGACACTGGATTGCCGGTGGACTCAACGGAGTCACCTTCGCGCCCTTGCCCACCGTGCCGCTGTCTTTCCAAGCGCGGATGGCCATGTAACAGATGTCGTGTGGGTTGATGAACGAGGCGACCAGCAGAAACGGCCGCTCGTGCTTGCCGCGCAAGAACGTGGCGCACGTTTCGGCCAGTTCATCCCGCTGGTCGGCCGTGAGGCTGTCAAACCCGTAGCGTTCAATCACCCGCTTCGCCCCGGCCCCCGGAACGTGCGTTTTTCCGCCGTACACCGTCTGATAACCGGCGCGGCGGAACACTGTGCCCATGGCGTTGTCAAAGATCTCCTGCGGGACTGCATTGCCGATCTCCCCGTTGGTCTCCATGCCGATTCGGCTGGGCAGCGTGCCGCTGAGCATGCAGAACCGTGAGGGCACGCAGACCGGATTACCGCAATACGCCCGCTCGAACCGGGCACCGGTCCGCGCCAAGCTGTCCAGGTTCGGCGTCTGCAGATACCGATTGCCAGCGCAACTCAGCATCCCTGCGTGCTGCTGGTCGGTGATGAGGAGGAGGATGTTCGGTTTACCAGGCGGCGGGGCGTCGGCCGCGTGCAGAAGGGCCAGAGGGGGCAGTACCAAGAGGACGAACGTTAGGACGAGTTTCATGACAGAGGCCTCCAGTCGTTATCCGCCTCCCGTGTTTCCTGCCCCTCTTGGCTGCCCCTCATGGTTCGGGCCAGCGCTGGCAGCAGGACGGTGAGGAGCGTGAATTAAGTTCTCATGCTTGTTCCTTGACGACGAACTTCGAGGCTTTGATCGTAACGCTGCGAAATGCTCGTGGCTACATCCCGAGAGACCGGGATGCTACGCCTTGTCCAGACAAGTCACCTTCACCGGCAGTCCAGTATTTAGGGGGATTGTTACATGCTTTTGAATAGGGCGATCCGGATACCAGCCCGAGATGCAGCCCGGTCCGGAACGTAAGACCACCTGGGATGGTAGGGGTGGGCACATGTCGGCTTGATCTCACGACGGGATTTTTTCCTCCCACAGCGGCGAGTGCCTGGAGGTGATTCAAGGCTATCCGGATGGGCCGGTGATCGCCGCCAGTTCGCTGCCCTATCCACTGCGGGTCCTTACGCACACCCTAGAGACCGTCGTCGAGCGAACCGACAGCGGCAAGCCTGTCGCCTGGTTTCCGGTCAACCTCAGAAGAGTCGCAACCCATCCCTCCGGCCGTACCTGGGCCGCTGAAACGGCCAACCACTTCGGGCAGACGGGAAACATTGGCTGGCAGCTTGCCGGCGTCGGCCAGCAGAGGACGCAGCCGGTGCGGCCCTGCGTATCCCATGGCCGCCGCGGTGCGACGTACCAGACTCACCAGCGACTCTCCCGGCAGCGGCACAACGCGCGCGGGCAGGGCGTAGCATGGCTCGCCAGAGCCGTGTGGTTCGACCGTGACGAGTTAACCCACTCTCGATGTCTGCCCCCGGCTCGAAGGTCCAGGACGCGGTAAGGCGTATCCTGCACGGCTCTGGAGAGCCATGCTACGTGTTGGTCTGTCGCCCTGGCCGGCCGGCGTTTAGCCCCGCTGGCGCGAGGCGACAGGCCGACACCAGCCGCCCGGGTTTGGTCGGCGGCTTTTGGAGTGCGGAACGTGAAAGCGA
>JAPLNJ010000526.1 GCA_026692885.1 Planctomycetota bacterium
TTCCGGGACAGCCCTGCTGGAGCTTAGGACCGGCGAATCAATAACTGTCGCAAGTATAGTAGTCGTCACGCGCCGTGACGACATGTCATCACGCGGAGCGTGATGACTACTTTGAAAACCCGACACTTATTGATCCGCCGGTCCTAAGTGCTGCAGGCGCCGAAAGAACGGAGCAACATGGGAAGATGGGGAAAAAGCCTTCCGCGGCACGACTCGCCTCGGACACCAGCCCCGACGTGCCGCGCGACCGAGGCGGCGGTCAGGCCCGTTCGCGGCGTTGGCGAAATGGTCTCCTGGTGGCTGTTCTCTTGGCGGCCTCCGTGGGTTCGCTAATTGCGACCTTGTGGAGCTGGCGGGGGAACTCGCTGCCAGGCCACCAGGCAATCGACGACGCGATCGCCCAGGCTCCCGCGGAAGCAGCGGTTTGGATGCGGCAGGGGTGTGACTTGGTCGAGCAACTCCTCGCGGACTTTCCGGACAGTGCCGACGCGATGGAAGTCGCGGCCCAGCTCAATATCCGGTTCGGCAGCAGCGAGGAATCGCTGCACTGGCTCCAACGGGCGATTGACCTCGATCCGCGTTTCGGACCGGCGTACCAGGCCTTGGCTCAGTTATCCGTCCAGAAGGGGAACCATGAGCGGGCTGCCGAGTACTTCCAGCGGGCGATGGAACTGGAACCCGAATCGCTCGACGTGCTCGTCGAGTACGCGGAGGCGTTGAAAACGCTGGGCCGCTGGGACGCAGCGGCGAACGTTCTTGGGAAGACGCTGGAGGTCGATTCGAGGTGCGTTCCCGCCTTGGTCCTCCTGGGCGAGGTCCAGGCCCAGCGCAAGGAGTACGAGCAGGCCCGGAAAACCCTCGAAGGAGCCCTCCAGATCGATCCGGACTGCGCCAATGCCTGTTATGTCTTGGCCAAAGCCTACGGCCAACTCGGCCAGACCGAGCAGTCGAAACGCTGTCTCGAGCGGTTCAGGACCTTGCGGGCCAAGCACGACCAAGTGTACCGTGACTCGCTCAAGGTGGCCGACGGCGCCGGGCAGGTCAAACGGCACTTGGCCGAGATCTGTGTGTCCGCCAGCCGAGTCTACCTGTTCCATAACGACTCGGCGACCGCGGAGGAACTCCTGCGCCGCGCGTCCAAGATCGATCCCGCCTTTGTCGAGTCTTGCCAGGCCCTCGCTCGGCTCTTCGAGCGTCAGGGACGAACCGAGGAAGCCCTGGCCACGTGGCGAGAACTCCTCCGACAGTTCCCAAGCAATGTTGCTGGGCATGTCGCGTTCGGTTCTCTGTGTGCTCAATTAGGACGCTTCGAGGACGCTCAGGAAGCGTTCCAGCAAGCGGTCGCCCTCGTTCCGCGCCGAGCCGAACCCCACGCGGCGCTGGCTGCCGTGTATCTTCAGCGGGGCCAGAACCTGGGGGAGGCCAAGGTCCTGGCGCTGCGGGCCGTGGACCTTGAGCCAAATGCGTCCAATTACTTCCTCCTGAGTACCGTCTGCCAACGGTCGGGCGATCTGGCCGGCGCCCGGACAGCAATCCGGCACACCACGGCCCTTGATCCCCTGAATGCCGAGTACCGCCGAGTTAAGGAGCTACTCGAGGGGAGGCCAGGGCCATGAGGCAACGCGGGCTGACGATGGCGGGCGCCGGTCTTGTCGGACTGCTGGCCATCGGCCTGGTGGTGACGTGGCTGACCTGGTCACACCGTAGCCAAGCGATTTCCGACTGTCCGATCCAGCTGCGCGAGGTGACCGCGGAGACGGGAATCGACTTCGTCCATACCGACGGCTCCAGCGGCCGGCGGTACATCGTCGAATCGATGTCCGCGGGCATCGCCACCTTCGACTACGACGGGGACGGCCTGATCGACATCTACTTCCCCAACGGAGCCCCGCTCCCCGGCACGAAATACGAGCGGCCGCCGCGGCACGCCTTGTACAAGAATCTCGGTGATGGGAGCTTCCGCGACGTGACCGAGGAGGCCGGCGTGGCGTCGAACGCCTATGGGCTGGGGGTCACCATCGGGGATTTCGACAACGATGGTTGGCAGGATATCTACCTGAACAACTTCGGTCCCAACCTACTCTACCGCAACAACGGCGACGGCACGTTTACGGACGTGACCTTGCAGGCCGGGGTCGCTCGCGGAAACATGGTCGGCGCCGGGGCCTGTTTCCTGGACATCGACGGCGACGGGCTGTTAGACCTCTACGTCGGGAACTATATCCAACTGGACCTCTCGAAGCACATCCCGCACATGGTTGGCGCTTTTCCCGCCTACCCCTCGCCCAAGGAGTACGCCCCCGTGCCAGACACACTCTACCGCAACCGCGGCGATGGCACTTTCACCGATGTCACCGAAGAGTCGGGGATTGGCCGGTACGCGGGCCGGGCGATGGGGATGGTTTGCGCCGATGCTGACAACGACGGGGCCACCGATATCTTCGTCCTGAACGACGTCCAGGAGAACTTCTTCTTCCACAATGACGGCACCGGGAAGTTCGAGGAGCGGGGCCTGCTGATGGGCCTGGCGGTGAACGGGGCGGGCGAGGTCCTGGCCAACATGGGCGTCGACTGTGGCGACTACGACAACGACGGCCTGCTCGACTTCTTCAGCACGAACTACCAGGGCCAATGGCCCCTGCTTCTGCGAAACCTGGGCCACGGAATGTTCGAAGACGTGACTCGCGAGACCGACGCCGGCAACGGCTGCCTGCCCTTCGTCAACTGGGGCGGCGGCCTGGTCGATCTCGACAATGATGGCCACCGCGACCTCTTTATCGGCAACGGCCACACCGAAGACAACATCGAGCAGCGCGATTCCACGACTTCCTACCGCTGCCGCAACATCGTCCTCCAGAACACCGGCGCTGGGAAGTTCGTCAACGTCTCGGACCTGTGTGGCGTCGGCGCGCTGCCCCCGCACGCCGCCCGCGGCGTGGCGTTCGACGACCTGGACAACGACGGGGACATCGACGTCGTGGTCCTGAACTCCCGCGAGCGGCCCACGCTCTTGCGGAGTATGTACTGCGAACAGGGCGGCCGAAACCACTGGCTCGACCTGCGGCTCCACGGCGTGACGACCAACCGCGACGGCGTGGGGGCCAGGGTGCGGGTGACGGCCGGCGACCTGGTCCAGATCGACGAGGTCCACAGCGGCCGGGGCTACCAGAGCCATTGGGGCTCGCGGCTGCATTTCGGCCTCGGACCGCACGAGCGGGTAGACCGGGTCGAGGTCCGTTGGATCGGCGGCGGCACAGACGTCTACGAGAACCTACCCAGCGACCGCCGGATGACGCTCGTCGAGGGCGGCAGTCGCGCTGATCGGTGATCGCAGGAATCGCTGTCGAAGGCGGCCTTCTCGTAGGGTACATCAAGCGCCGCGCCGATGTACCTGGGTGCGGATCGCGTACATCAAGCGCCGCGCCGATATACCTGGGTGCGGATCGCGTACATCAAACGCCGCACCGATATACCTGGGTGCGGATCGCGTACATCAAACGCCGCACCGACGTACCTGGGGACCGTCTGCCGTATCCGCGGCCGGGGAAGAACGGTTCCCGGACGTGGCGGCCAGCCGGGGGTCGTCGGGCGACTGCCTGCAACCCAGGGAGCCAAGCAGGCCAAGGAGTAGAGCCACCGCCAGGCCGCGTGCTCTACGCGATTTGACACAGCCTCCCCCTTTGCCAACAAGATTAGGAACGCTGCGTCGCCTTAGTGGCTGTAAAGAAACAAATTCGTAGAGCGGAATTCATTCCGCCCGAGCGGACTGAAGTCCGCTCTACTACGAAACTACGGAGTTGTTTCTTTACAACCGCTTACCCACGGCCATCGCGCGCGTCACGCACGGCTTTGGGTGGGGCCTTTCTGCGCCCATCGGGTCTTGTTTCGCCCGTTGGGGACGGTACGTTGGCAACCTGTCGACCTTGCTTTCGGATCGGATCGAATGGAAATGCCAATGAAGCCGCAAGAATTTGTTACCCGCTGGCAGGATTCCGCTGGAGCGGAACTTGCCAATTCGCAGTCGTTTCTGAACGAACTCTGCACGCTGCTCAACGTGCCCCACCCGGATCCGACCCAGCAGGATGACTCGCTGAACAGCTACGTATTCGAGAAGGGCGTCGCCTTCAACAACGGTGACGGCACGACAAGCCCCGGCCGCATCGACCTGTACAAACGGGACTGCTTCGTCCTGGAGTCCAAGCAGGGGAGCGAACGTAAGTCATCTGCTGCGGAGGAGGCGTTGGCGACCGTCACTCGCAACCGGAAGCAGAAAATGGGCACCGCGCCGCGTGGGACCGCGGCCTGGGAGCAGGCGATGGTCAAGGCCCGGCAGCAAGCGAAGCGCTACGCCGAGGCCCTGCCCGAATGGCCGCCGTTTCTGATCGTCGCTGATGTCGGCTGCTGCTTCGACTTGTACGCGGACTTCTCGCAGTCGGGCAAGAACTACATCCCCTTCCCTGATCCGCAGAACTACCGTCTCCGCCTGAGCGATCTGGCCAAGGATGATGTGCGCCAGATGCTCCGCACGATCTGGACCGAACCGCACTCGCTTGACCCCACCCGAAGAAGTGCCAAGGTCACGCAGTATCTCGCTGGTCAACTGGCTAAATTGGCAAAGAGTCTCGAATTGCGGAAGGATGCGAGCGGACAGCCGAGCCACACGCCGGAACGGGTGGCTCAGTTCCTGATGCGGGGCCTGTTCACGATGTTCGCCGAGGATGTCGAGCTGATCGGCAAGGACAGCTTCCAGCAGCTCCTGGAAAGCCTGCGCGGCAGTCTGGTCAACTTCTGCCCGCTGGTCGAGGAGCTGTGGCAGAAGATGAATACCGGCGGCTTTTCGGCGGCCGTGCGGCAGCAGCTCCGACAGTTCAACGGCGGTCTGTTTGCGGATTGTGAAGCCCTGCCGCTGAATGCCGATCAACTGGAACTGCTGATCGAAGCCGCCGAGGCGCAATGGGCCGAAGTCGAGCCGGCCATCTTCGGCACGCTGCTGGAACGTGCGCTCGATCCGGTGGAACGTCACAAGCTGGGCGCGCATTATACACCCCGGTCCTACGTCGAACGGCTGGTGATGCCGACGATCATCGAGCCGTTGCGGGCCGAATGGGACATCGCCTACGCGACCGCGGCGAGGTTGAACGCTTTGGGAAAGAGCCCCGAAGCTATCCAAGTCGTGAGCGAGTTCCACGCCCACCTGTGCAAGATTACGGTTCTCGATCCGGCCTGTGGGTCCGGAAATTTCTTGTACGTCTCGCTTGAACTTATGAAACGGCTGGAGGGCGAAGTCCTCAACTCGCTACGGGAATTCGGTGAACGGCAGCTCGTCCTGTCTGCGGCAACGATTGACCCACATCAGTTCCTGGGGATCGAAGTCAATCCGCGCGCCGCTGCGATCGCTGAACTGGTATTGTGGATCGGCTATCTGCAGTGGCACTTCCGCAGCGTCGGCCGGGTGACGCCCCCCGAGCCGATCATCCGCAACTTCCACAATATTGAATGCCGCGACGCGGTTCTTG
>JAPLNJ010000527.1 GCA_026692885.1 Planctomycetota bacterium
GCGGGCACCGGCTTGGTATCCGACCGCCTTTGCCGTATCGATAACCTTGCCGCCGCCCATTCCGACCACGACCTCGCAGGCTTGCTGCTTGGCGACCTGCGTCAGCCGTTCGATCTCCTGGTCACTGCACTCGCCGCCGAATCGTTCGACGGTCAGCTGTAGTCGTTCACTCCAGTGAGGCAAGAACGACGGGAGCAGCGAATCGTGGGCGGTGCCACCGGCGATTACCAAGGCTCGTGTGCCCAACCGGGAGACTTCGTCACCCAAGTCGGCGAGTGCCCCTTCGGACTGGACATACCGTCCGGGAAAAATAGCTGTCTGCATCATGTTGTTACCTCCTAATTCAATTCTTCGTCTCTTCAGAATCCAAGCACTCACGTCGATTGCCGTGGGGCGTGCCAGCAACTGTTCGGCCCAGGTCGGTCAGGTACTCAATCGCCGCCAGTGTGCCCGCAATCCCTTCGTGGTTCTGCGTACCGGTCATCCAGCGGTCAGGGATCGTATCTGGTGCCGGCCGGACCTTGTAGGCGGGCAACGACTCCAACAAGTCACGGCGTCCCCAGAGCACACCGACATGCGGTCCGAAGAACTTGTATGCCGAGCAGGCCAGAAAATCACAGCCCCAGCAGTCCACATGAATCCTCACGTGCGGGGCTTGATGGACGGCGTCCAGAAAGACCAAAGCTCCATGAGCGTGTGCAGCCTCGACGATTTCGCGAACCGGGTTGATCGTGCCCACGGCATTGGAGACACCAGCCACAGCGACCAGCTTGGTGCGATGGGAAAGCTTCCGCGCGAAATCGTCCAGGTCCAGCGTGCAATCCTCCGAGTGAATGTCTACGCACTGCACACTTGCGCCGGCGTCTCGGGCGGCCAACATCCACGGCGTGAAGTTTGCGTCATGGTCCAGTCGGGTGACGAGTACCTCATCGCCGGGGTGCCAGGTCTTGGCCAGGGCTCGCGACAAAGCGAAGGTCAGGCTGGTCATGTTCGGCCCGCATGCGATCGTGTCCGGATCGGCTGTGCCGAGGAAATCAGCCAGGGCGTGGCGCGCCGCTGCCAAGATCGCATCGCTCTGCCGGCTCGTCTGAAACAGGCCGCCGTGATTGGCGTTGCACTGGGTGAAGTAGTCGGCCACCGCGTCGATGACGCGACGTGGCACCTGACTTCCCGCAGGACCGTCGAAGAACACGGCCGGTTGTCCGGCGACTTCTGTGGCCAACGCGGGGAATTGGTTGCGACACCACTGCACGTCAAAGCTCTTGCTCATGGAATCTCCGGCCAGCTTAGCGATCCAGGCCCGTTCATCTGCTGTGCGCACGGGCCTGTTTGGGAGAGAATACTGCGGATGGTAGGCCAGATGCTACTGGGTATGCTACTGGGTACCTGACAGACGCCACCGCCGCTGCCCGGCTTTGGGCATGGCGGGAAACTCTGAGACACCGGTGACTGACAAGGACAGGAGTCGAAATGAAGAATCGTGTTCTGCGTTATCGAGAACCCAACGGTACCAAGAACCATATTCACCAAAGTGATCCGGCGCCACAAAGGACCATTAGGAATGGCCGTGGGGCGTGTAGGCTGAGTTGGCTGGCAACGATTGCGATCGCTTGGTCGGCGGGTCTTCACGGTGCATCCGCAGAAACGCTGGTGGTCTCGGTGGTCACGGATCGCGCGCCCGGCCCTGCCACTTCGCATGGCCTGGAGAACCTGACTGCCGCTTTGCGTGCCAAGGGCGTTGTGTGCGAAAGTGCCGCAACCCTGGCCGAAGCCGGCGGCAAGTTTCTCGTCGTAGCAGGGTTGGCAGGCGGCGATGGGCCGGCAGGCGGGCTGTTGAAGGCGGCCAACCCCCCGGCTCCTCAAGGGCCCGAAGCGCTGGTGATTCGGCGCACCCAGTGGCAAGGCAAGCCGGTCTGTGCGATTTCCGGCTCCGACGATCGCGGCCTGATGTACGGTGTACTTGACGTAGCGGACCGCATCGGCTGGAGCACCGCTGGCCGCGATCCCTTCGTCGATGTTCGGGACACGTCCGAGCAGCCGGCTGTGCCGGAGCGGGCCCTGTCCCTGTACACGATGCAGCGGGCTTACTGGGAAAGCCGCTTCTACGATCAGGACTACTGGGCGCGCTACTTGGATCTGCTGGCCAGAAACCGTTTCAACTCGCTGGTCGTGATCTTCGGCTACGAGAACGGAGGTTTTCTGGCCCCGTGCTATCCGTACTTCTTTGACGTCGAGCAGTTCCCGGACGTGCGGATGGTTGGCATTACCGGCGCCGAGCAGCAGCGTAATCTTGACGCCCTGAATCGGTTGATCGAGATGACCCACGCCCGCGGTCTGAACTTCACCGTCGGAATCTGGGACCACATCTATCGCGGCGGCGTACAGGGCGGCGGCATTTCGGGAGCGGAGCAGGTCCCAGCGAAGCCCACGTCCGGCTTGGTCTGGGGCGTCACGGAACAGAACCTCACCGCTTACACCCTGGCGGCGCTGGGGAAGTTCCTGCGGCTCGTGCCGAAACTGGACGCTATCCAATTCCGCATGCATGACGAGTCCGGCCTGAAGAAGGGAGAGCAGGAAGCGTTCTGGCAGAACGTGTTTCAAATCGTGAAGCAGCAGGCGCCGCACGTTCGCTTCGATGCCCGCGCCAAGGGGTTGCCGGATTCCGTGATCGACGCTGGACTGGAGGCGGAGGTGAATCTGCGGATCACGACCAAGTACTGGATGGAGCAGATGGGCCTGCCGTTTCATCCGACCCACATCAATCGGCAGAACCAGTTCGACCGCCGACACAGCTATGCGGACCTGTTGCGCTATCCGCAACGCTACAACATGCACTGGCGGCTGTGGAACGGCGGCACCACCCGAGTGCTGCTCTGGGGTGATCCGGAATACGCGCGGCGATTTGCCGACAGCACCCACCTGTACCAGGGGCAGGGCTTCGAGGTGAACGAACCGCTGTGTACGAAGATGGAAGCCCAGCCGCACGACCAGCCGCCTTTCGATCTGCTGAATCCGAAGTATCGCTACTACGACTACGAGTTTGAACGCTACTGGCATTTCTTTCAGGCGTTCGGTCGCCTAGGTTACAATCCGAACACACCCGCCGAAGTATGGCAGCGGGAGTTCGAGAAACGCTTCGGCAAGAACGCGGCACCGTACGTGGAGCAGGCCCTGCACCGCGCGAGTTGGGTCTTGCCGCGAATTGTCGCTTCCTGCTACCCGTACAGCAGTTTTCCGATGACGCGTGGTTGGGCGGAGAAGCAGCGTCTGGGAGACTTACCCGCCTATGCCCAAGCCGAGGGCAGCGATATCCAGCAGTTCGCCAGCTTCGATGAGGAATCGCAGATGCTGATCGAAGGGGGCGAGACCGCCAAGACTCGCCCGCGGCAAACCAGCCTTTGGTTTACCGAGACGGCAACCGACATCCTCGCGCTGGTGGCGGAGGCCGAGAAACACATCGGTGATCGCCGAAACGAGGAATTCGTTGCTACGGTCACCGACCTGAGGATTCTGGCCTACTTGGCACTGTTCCATGCGCGGCGAATCCCGGCCGCGGTCAGCTACCGGCTGTTCGAGCGGACCCAAGCCCTGGAGACGCTCGACGACGCCATTGCCCACGAAGGCCGTGCCATCCAAGCTTGGCAGCAACTCGTGGGTGCCGCCAGCGATGTGTACACGGAGGACTTGATGATGGGTCTGCGCGGCGCCGGTCTTTGCGGCCATTGGCAGGATGAATTGGCCGCGCTGGAAAAGGGATGGTCTGCGTTGGAGAAGCAGCGTCGCGAACTGAAGCCGACCGTGCAGGCCCAGCCAACGCCTCGTTACACCGCCGTTTCGGGCAACAAAGACTATCAAGCTCCGGCCGTTATTCACCAAGCGGTCACCACGGCCCGCGTAGGCCAACCGCTAGCGATCACTGCCCAGGTGCGAGATCCGTCTGGCGTCAAATGGGTCCGTTTGCGCTACCGCAGTGTGAGCCAACGTGAGGAGTACCGCACGCTGGCCATGTTGCCGACCGGTGACGGAGATCTTTATCAGGCCGTGATCCCCGCGGAGCACGTCCTGCCGACGTGGGACCTGATGTATCTGATCGAGGTGATGGACAGACGAAGCAACGGTCAGATCTATCCGGATCTCAACAAGGAAACACCCTATGTCGTCGTCCGGCTCATGCGTTAGTTGCCCCATTTGCTCCTGCTGGCTGGCCTTGGTCATGGTGCTACTGGCAGAGGCCCCCGCCCTGGCGGTTGAGCGGGCTGTTGAGGTCCGTGACGACGCTTCCCTGCGGGCTGCCCTCAAGATCGCTC
>JAPLNJ010000528.1 GCA_026692885.1 Planctomycetota bacterium
TGGGTGGCGCCGTCCGGGCTGATCGCGATCAGGCGGCGAAAACGTTGCGATTCGTTGCGCATGTTCAGCATCACGCGCCCGTCGGACAACTCGACGGCCACGCTCTCGTTCGGATTGGGCGTCGCGGGGACGTTCCGAGCCGCGATGTCGCCGCGGCGCCAGGTGACGCCGTGATCGTCGCTGTAGATTGTCGCCGTGCAGGAAGGGTGATGCGAGCGGCCGCCGGTCGATAACCACACCGGGACCAGCAGCCGGCCATTCTTCAGTTGGATGCCGTGGCCCGGTCCAGGGGCGATCACGTTCCAGTTGTACTCCTGGCGAAACTGT
This sequence comes from Planctomycetota bacterium, assembly GCA_026692885.1. The sequence goes on from JAPLNJ010000528.1 coordinate 328, forward strand.
TCGAAGACCGCCGTGATGTCCGCCGGCGCGGAGAACGTCTGGCCGTCGTCGTCGCTGCGCAGGTAGTAACACCGCGCATAGTTGATCTGGTACAGCAGGTGGACGGAACCGGTCTGGAGGTCGGCGATGGCGGTCGGGTTGTCGACCGTCGCCTGGCCGGCATCGACGAGGATTTGCCGTGGTAACCACGTCCGACCGCCGTCGGTGCTCCGCCGCAAGGCAATGTTGATGACGTCCCAGTCGCCGGGGCCCGTCTTGCGAGCGGCGCAATAGGCCAGCACCACTCCCCGCTTCGTCACCACCAGCCCGGGGATGCGGTAAGTGACATACCCGTCCTGGTCGGCCTCGAACAGGTGCTGTCTCTGCGGCGGTAATGCGCCTGGCGGGATCGTCTGCAGGTCTCCTTCGGCCGAGAACTCATACACGCGCATGGTCCCGCGATGCGGGCGGAGGCCGAACAGCCCGACTTCCGCTGCGCGCAAGGGGCCACGGAAGATCTCCTTACCATCGATCTGGACGCTGAGCACGTCTTTCTGATGACGGGCCACGACCTCGAACGGCACTCCGGCTCGCACCACTGCCGATACGTCGCCCAAAAGCTGTGTGGGACCAAGTCCCGGCCCCTCGACAAACAGTCGGCCGCCCCGTCCGTCGAATCCAACCTGGTTATCCCCCAGCGCGAGCGAGGCGGCCGTCCCGTCGAGTTTCTCCAGGCTCAGCCGAGCCCGAACCAGAAAGTCGCCGCTACCCAGCCAGCGGTCTGCATGGAGTAGATTGCCGACGTTCGTACCTTCCAAATAGCCGTCTCCCCTGCGCCAGGGATTACCGGCCTCGTGAACGCACACGGGCTTACCCTTAGAAACAATCACGGTGGTGTCGGCGGCGCTCACCGGCAGCGGACGGGCGGCACCCAGCAGGACCAGGACTGCAAGAACTTCCAAAGTGAGGTGAACCATGCGGACGATGCTTGACATGCTCATGCTCCTTATTCCTGTCACCGACGAACGGCAGGAAGCCGCCGACGTTAGTCGGCCGGAGCTTTCCCGCCTGCCAACCTAACCCGACTCGCGGCGAGCCTCTCTGGGAAGCCGCCAACGTTAGTTGGCCGGAGCACTCCCGCCAGCCAACCTAACCCCCGGCCCGCGGCGACCCTCTCTAGGAAGCCGCCAACGTCAGTCGGCCGGAGCACTCCCGCCCACCAACCTAACCCGGCCCGCGGCGACCCTCTCTGGGAAGCCGCCAACGTTAGTTGGCCGGAGCACTCCCGCCCCCACACCTACAGCGGCGCTGCCGTCCTTCCCCCGCCATCCAGCTTACCCGTCCGGCACCACGTCCTTCACTTGCAGATGTGCCCGAACCACGTTCGTCGTCACCGCACCGGCGGTGCGGACGAATGCCGACGGCGTCCAGAAGCCAGGCGCGTTCCACAGCTCCATCGCACCGGGATTACGCTGCCCGATCCAGTGCGAGGTATTGTTCAACACGGCAAAGGCCAAGTAGTCCGGAGACTGGTCGGGACGCAACGCCGCGAACAGGTGCACATGGTCCTCCAGCACCGCCAACGAGATCACGTCGAAGCTCTTGGCTACAGCTACGCGCAGTACATACGATACGAACTCCTCTGCAATAGCCGCGTCGACGGCCGGAACGTGCCGCAACGGACAGCAAACAAGATGGCAGTTGTATTCCGCGACGCAATGAGCAAACGGACGCAAATCGAAAAACTGCTCTGGATGCGGATGTCCGTACTTGGCCAGCAGCCGAGAGTCTTTGCGATCTTCTTCGTGATGTTGCCGCTGGGACGCCACGTATGCGAGAACAACTTCGTCGGTGACGTCGCCGCCACTACGGACGTAGTATCCGCGAGACCACAGCGACCGTTGGCCCATTTCCGACTCGACCTCCAGAAACGCCTCGAACACGGCGCGGCTGGCGTTCGCCTTGATCGTTTGCACGACCTTAGCCGGCGCGTGGCCGGGCCGCAAGCTCAGCAGCAACCGCGCCCAGCAATCGTCCACATCCATTTCCAAGATGTGGTAGTGCTTGCGCTGCCCGATGTCCGAGACAGCTGCCCGGAGGACTTCCGCGCGTCGTGCGTCGCGAAACACGGGTACGCAACGCCGTGTCCGGAAACCGAGGTGGTAATGTAATTGGTAGGCGAACTCCGTATTCGCGGCGTGGAATGGCGGTGTGACGGTGTTCATGGGGTGCAATGTAGTCGCATGGGTGGCGGGGCTCAATAGGTTGGGAGGCGGGAAGACTCCGGCCAACTTATGTTGGCGGCTTCCAGGAGTCCGGCCTCCGAGACGCTGGTTAGGTGAAGGGCGGGAGGGCTCCGGCCAACTTACGTTGGCGGCTTCCACGAGATCGGCCTACCGGGGCGCGAGAATCGCGCGTAACGTCTCAACTTCATGGGCGTCGGCACCGGCTCGTCTAATCCCTCGTGGTTCTCTCCTATTGAGTCTTAGGTTGCCAATGGCATGCGAGGGCGAGGGGCCCAGTGGGCACCCCGCCGAGCCGGAGCGGGCCGTCAGCGACGGCCCACGGCTCCGCGGGAGCGTCGCCCTCCCAATCCCCGTTCTCTCGTTTTCCATTGGCAACCCAGGACTCAATAGGTAACCCCAGGCGTTGCTCTGCCCGGCGATCAGGAACACGTGGCAGGCGGCCTGCGTGAGAGCCAGCGGCAGCGGCGACGGTTGAGCCGCGGTGGTTGCAGGCAACGAACTCAAGCGGGGATTGCCGAAAGTGAAGATCATCCGATGACCACCGCCCCACCCCGAAGCCGCGGCGCGCAAGTCAGCCCGCGGAATCAGGCCGCGTCGTCTCTGGTTGTTGATCCACTCAGGCGGTCTGTCTTAGTTTCGAAAACGACCCCGTCCAGCTCGCCTGGACGGTGAGAGAAGTCTTGTAAGCGAGATCGCGACCGACGTTCACCGCCTTCCTCCCTTCCCCAGCC
>JAPLNJ010000529.1 GCA_026692885.1 Planctomycetota bacterium
CACAATAACCAAAAACAACTCTCATAATAACTCGAAGAGCATAACGACGGCTACGAAGGCGCGCTGATGACCGCGGCGGAGTTCGGGCCAAAATCCACGTTGTCGTCCGAGCAGGCCGCCATGGTCCGGGTCGTGGTGGCCGAGGCCACTTCGCGCGCGGAGAAGGTGGATCCGCGACGCGCCGTGGCCGTCGCCCGTCTGCGGAAGTACGGCTTGGCCGCCGGGCTGCTGTCGGTGGCATCGGCCACAGCGCTGTGTACGTTCCACGAGCAGATCGCCGAACCCGCCCAACAGGTACTCACGCCGTGGCGGATCACCGCGTCGGACGTGAAACAGCAAGCCGCACGAGAATCGTCCGAGCCCGAGGAGTTGGGCCCGATCGTGGTGCGGATCAGCGGTTCGACACCCGCCCTGCGCCCCGACGGCACACTGCGCATCCCTCGTGGCGGGGCTGTGGAACTGGAGGTTTCGCTGTCGCGTCCCGCCGATCGGACCGTGGAGTTCTGTTACCGGGTCGCCGGGGCCGGGGAGCAGACTCACTTTCAGCGTCTGGAGATGGTGAAGATCGAACGGCTCAATTCCTTCGGGGCGAAGCTCACCGACGTGGACAGCGACGTGGAGTTCTTCGCAGCTACGGGGATTTTTGAATCGCAGCGGCACCAAATCCAGATCTACGATCCGATCGTGGTCAGCGGCTTCGAGGTCGGGGTTAAGTACCCGGATTACCTGCAGCTGCCCGACCGCACGGAGGTTCAGGCCAGCGGCGATGTGACCGCCCCTAGCAGCGCGGCCGCGACCGTGAGCGTGCTGACCAACCGGCCGTTGAAAGCCGGGAGCATCCGTTGGGACGACGGGCAGGAGGAGCAACTGTCGATCGACCCGGCCAAGGAAACCGCCGCCTTAGTCCGCTTCCCGGTTGCCACCGATCGCAACTATACCTTCACGCTGGAGGATGTCGACGGGCAGCACTACACGAGTCCTTCGCCGTCGCTGGTCCATGCCCTCCAAGACGAGCCGCCCACGGTGGCCCTGAACTCGCCTTCGCCCAACCTGCTGGTGCATCCGCAAGGCGGTGTGACCTTCTCGATCGAGGCCTCCGACGACTTCGGGCTGGACACCGTGGAACTGGTCTACATGCCGCAGACCGACGATTCCTCGCGTGAGATCCGCGTCCCGCTGGTACTGCCCAAGGCCGGCGATGGACCGTTTGTGGGACGCGTGCCCGTCACGTGTCTCCTGCGATTGGCCATGGAAGAGTTGAACCCTCGCCTGCAGCCGGGCGGTACGATTTCCTATTACGTCGAGGCTCGCGACCGCAACCCCAAGCACGGTCGTGCGGCGACTGACCTTGGTTTCCTCTATATCCGGCCCTACGAGACCTGGGCCACACTCAGCCTGCCAGAGCCGCCGGAGGAAACACACCCGGTCGACAAGATCCTCGACCAATTGGTTCGTGCGGTGTGGAATCTCCATCGGCAGCAGGACCGGTTGCCGGCCGAGGAGTTCCGCAAGCAGGCCCACGAATGGGCCAAGTGGATGGAAGACGACAGCGGCGCGGTGCTGAAGCTCGTGATCCTGCCGCACGGCCTGGCCATGACGCCGGTGAAACGTGGGCATCTGGACAAGGGCAACGAGTATTGCGTGCAAGCGCACGGCGCTCTCGGACAAGCCGACACACTCCAGGCGACCAGATTCCTGCGTCTGGCCACGGGCGAGCAGGCGCTGGTGGGCTTTCAGGACGAGATGCTGGCCCAGCTGGGCCAGTCGCCCAATGCGCCGGATGCGAACGGACAGCCCGACGCAACCCTGGCGGCGAACCAGCTGCTCAAACGCATGGAGGTTGACGTCCTCTCCAAGCTCGACGCCCCGGATAAGAAGGCGGCCAAGAACGATGCAGCGGCCGCCGAGGCCGCCAGTCAGGAAACGGCCCAAATTAAGCAGGCCCAAGAGGACGTCATCAAGAAAGCCGAGACGGCCGAAGGCGGTCCGCAGGCGGCGCCCAAGCCCTCGCATGACACTAGCCCCGGCGAGGCGAGCGCCAAGCCACAACCTCAGCCCGCCAGTGCCGCCGAACAGAAACCTGACACGGCCGGTCCGGCGCCGAACAAGGCAACCGGATTGGCGGCCGACGAGACGGCTCTGGCCAACAAGACCAAGGCGGCCGCTGACAAGCTGCGTCAGGAGTCGGTTGCTCCGCAACTCGGTCAGGTGGCCGGCAAACTCGACGACGCGGCACGCAAAATGACCAAGGCCGCCGACGAGTTCAAGTCGGGCAAGGTGGAGCAGGGCATCACCACGTCCAAGGAGGCCCGCATCGAGTTGGCCGAGGCCGAAACGCAGCTCGGCACCGCGCAGCAGAGCGGGATCGACAACGCCCTGGCCGACCTCCAGGCCCAGGCGCAGCGCGTGCTGCAGCATCAGCAGGAACTTCGCGGCAAGGTCCAGGACACCGGCCAGAAGCTCACCGATGGCGAGAAGCCCAACACGCAGCAAGAGCGCGATCTGAAAACGGCCGTCGTGGGCCAGGTGCGCGTCAAGGCCGAGTTGGAGCGGCTGGCCGAAGGTCTGACGCAATTGGACAAGACCGCGCCGGCCAGCGCCGGGCGCGAGACGGCCAAGTTCATCGCGGAAGCGAACCGCGATATGAAGCGGGGCCGGCCCGATCAGAAGATGAGCAACGCGGTCGTCGAGCTGACGTTGAGCAAACCGGCGGCCGCAGCCAAAGAGCAGCAGGCGGCCGAGACGGCTTTGGAGAAGGTGCTGGCGCGCCTGACCGCAGCCGAGGGAACACTCGCCAGCGATTGGAAGAGCGAGGCTCGGCGCGCCCAACGCGAGGCCGAGGCCCTGGCGAAGGTGGTGGCCAGCCTGAGCGGGAAAGAGCAGCCGCTGGCGCAGGCCAACGATGCCCAAGGCGACGAAGCGAAGGGCGAACAGGCGAAGACACCGGACCGGGCGGCGTTCCCTCAGGCCGACCCTCACTCCCAGCCCCTTTCCCAGACGGAGAGAGGAGAGCTGGCCGAACAGGCGGCGATCGACGCCACACGCCTGGCGCGTCACGTGCAGACCCGCGACCTGGCCGAAAAGAGCGACCGCGACGCGCTGGCCCAAGCCGCGGCCAATCCCACGCAACTTGCCGGCGACCTGCTCAAGAGCGAGCAGGCCCGCGATGATCTGGCCAACGTCGCCCGGCGCATCAGCAACAAGATCGAGGCGGAGATGCAGGCCAAGATCAATGCGGAGAAACTGCTCTCGGCCCAGCGCGAGCAATGCCCGCCGCAGTACCGCGAGCTGGTCAACAAGTATTACGAGGCCCTGTCGAACGTGAAGAAGTAGAGGCGCGACGTGCTCCGGTTCCTGCTGAAATATCCGCTCGAAACGTTCACCGAAGGCCGCTTGACCTTCCTGAGCCGCTTGCGCATCGAGTTGGTGGTCCTGCTGGCGGTCGCCGCCGGGCTCGTCGCCTGGTGGCTGTATCGCCGCGTGGCGCCGAAGTTGGGCCGCACCGCGCGCTGGACCGTGGTGACGTTGCGCGTGCTCGTGGCGGCGCTGGTGGTGTTCCTGCTGGCGCTTCCCGTGCTGGAGGTGGCCCGCCCGCGCAAGAGCACGGTCTCCACAGCGGTGCTGGTCGACGTCTCGCGATCGATGACCATCGCCGATGCCGATGCGCGCGGCAAGACCCGCTTCGACGCGGCCCAAGAATTGCTCGTGGGCTCCGGTGCCAGCCCTGGCCTCCTGACGTCGTTGGGCGACGACGCGACCGTGGTCCTGTACGCCTTCGACCGCGAGGCGCGGCGCGTGACCAACCCCCAACAGTTTCGCACCGACGGACAATTCACCAACCTCTTCCGTTCCATCCGCGACGTGGAAGAGGACCTGCGCGGGCTGGCCGTGTCCTCGGTGGTCATGCTCTCCGACGGGTGCCGCAACGACGGCGGCAGTGCCGAGGAGGCCGCCGCGATCCTCAAGGGGCGCGGAATACCGCTGCACGTCGTCGGCATCGGCAACCCCCAGCCGCCGAAGGATTACGAGGTCTCGCGTGTGTTTGCCCCCAGCCGCGTGCGCCGCAACTCCGAGGTGGACGTGTATGCCAACGTCCGCTACACGGGCTATCGCCAGCCGTTCGACGTGAGCATCTATCGTGAGAAAACCAGGCTGGCCACCCAACGCATCATCCCGCAGGCCGGCAGCGACATGGAACGCGTGCGGCTGACCTTCACGCCCGATTTCGAAGGCTCGGCGACATACCGGGTGGAAATCCCCGTGGACGCCGAGGAGACGCTGCTGGAGAACAACGCGGCCCAGTTCACCATGGACATGCAGGACGACCGCTTGCCGGTGTTGTACGTCGAGGGGAGCCCGCGCCTGGAGTACCGATTCCTACGCCGGTCCTTGTTCCGCGACAAGGATTTTCGCCTGGTGGGCATGCTGCGGCTCTCCAACCGGCCGCAGGACGCCGGTGTCAAGAGCGGCGGCAAACTGGGGTTCTACGTGCAAGGGGCCAACCTGAGCGAGTCGTTCCTGGAAAAGGGTTTTCCCACCACTCCGGAACAGTTGTTTGCCTTCCAGGCGATCATCCTGGGCGACATCGAGGCCAGCTTCTTCACACCCGCGCAGCTCGACCTGATCGAGCAGTTCGCGCGCGTGCGGGGCGGCGGCGTGCTGATGCTCGGCGGCGTGAATTCATTCGGGCTAGGCAAGTACGCGGGCACGCCGGTCGAAAAACTGCTGCCGGTGGCCATCTCGCGCAATGACCCGCCGTACTCGGACGAGACCTTCCAGGCCCGGACCACGCCCGAGGCCCTGGCCGCGGGCAGCCCGCACCTGCTGATGCGGCTTTCGACCGACGAGGACGTGAACCGGCGTCTGTGGGCCTCGGCCCCGCCACTGATCGGCATTACGCCCGCCGGGGCCTTGAAGGCGGGAGCCGTGTCGCTCTTGGTGCATGAGAAAACGAATCTGCCCGTACTGGCCGTGCAGAACTACGGTCAAGGACGCGCAGCGGCGTTCACCTCGGGCGGATCTTGGTACTGGCGAGTTTCGTTGCCGGCCAAGGAGGAGTTCCACGAGCGGTTCTGGAAGCAGATGGTCCGGTGGCTGGTCGTCGGCGTTAAGGAACGTGTGGCGGTCGAGACTACGGCCGGGATCTACGCGCGGGCCCAGGAAGTGACCATCCGAGCCACGGTCCTCGGCCGCGATCTCCAGCCGGTCAACGACGCGAAGGTCATCGCCACGTTGACCGATCCGCTGGGCAACTCGCAGGATCTGGCGATGGATTGGGTCCTCTCGGAGGACGGCGTGTACCAGTGCCAGGTCATCCCCAACGACGAGGGCGACTACCGCGTGAAGGTGGCCGTGGAAAGCCGCAGCGGGGTCGCGGCCGGCGAGGACTGGAAGGCCGTGAAACCGGTGGAGACCGAATTCCGCGTGTCGGAACCGTTGGTGGAATTCAACAACACCGGCCTGCAGGACGAGCTGCTCAAAGACATGGCGGCCATCACCGACGGGAAATACTACAGCTATGGACAGACGCAGGACCTGGTCGAGAACGTGCGCCAGTCGATTGTCGCAGCGCGCGATGCGGGTGTGGACCGGCAGCAGGCCCCGCTCTGGGACCTGCCCGTGCTCTTGGGATTGATCCTGGTGATGTTGGCGGTCGAGTGGACGGTCCGGCGAAGGGCGGGTTTGGCGTAAGGACTAGCCGAAAACTAACTCCCTCGCCCCGGTAGTCCGGGGAGAGGGGAGGGGTGAGGGGCAACGCCGTTAAGGATTCTTTTTCGGTAAATTGGGCTTTTCAGGATAGCTGGAAAATGAAATAGGCCAGACTCCCCCATACATCTGACACGCGTCAGAAAGGAGTC
>JAPLNJ010000530.1 GCA_026692885.1 Planctomycetota bacterium
CCCGACCAGATGCTCACGCGGACCAAGCTTCGCGAAACACTGGGCGTCAAGAACGAGCGACTGGGCGCGGTCCTGGACACGCTGGAACGCGCTGGCCGAATCCGTCGCACGCCCGGCGGTTGGCAACGTGTCGACTGACGAGGAGCCGATCGTTCCCGTTCCCTCTCTAGAGAAAGGAGGGAACGGAACGGTCTGCAACGCGTCCGGCGATGTTCTTCTCCCACGTCTTTCGAGGAACCACCATGCCCGGCATCGACTACGACCGGCTACGCCGCGAGATCACGATGGGGGAAGTCCTGAACCTGCTCGGCTTTCAATCTGTGCAGCGACGGGGCGGCCAATGGCGCGGCCCTTGTCCGGTGCATGGATCGACGTCCACACGCAGTCGCAGCTTCTCCGTGAACGTCGCCTTGGGCCGTTATCATTGCCACAAGTGCCGCAGCCAAGGCAACCAACTGGAGTTATGGGCAGCGGTGCTCAAGCAGCCACTGCATCCCGCCACGATCCGGCTCTGCCACGCCCTTGGCCGTGAAGTCCCCTGGATTCACCGCTGGTGACTGCCAGCTAAGCCCGCAGATCAGCACCGCGGCCCACCCTGCTCACATCCAGAACAGAAGAGAGGAGGCACCGGTACTTCCGCCGCCGGTCAACCACCTGTCATCCCGCGATTATCTCGATCGCGCGCCCATCGATTATCGTGCCCGCTCTCAGTAGCGAACGGATAACCTGAGGAACCGAATGCGTTAATTGCGCACGTTCGGGTCTGTGGGAGCCCCGGGCGGGAAACCGCCCGGGGCCACCCGGTCCTACAGCGAGCGATCGTTTCGAGTTCTTATCCCATACGCCCAGACGGGATCCGCCCAGCGGGATATTCGGAGGCGGAAGAACGCAATTGACTTCCCACCCGGGGAATCGTAGGTTGATTGCTGCCTCCCGACGTTCTGGTCTCGTTTGGAGACGCAGGTGCCATGGTTAACGCCGAATGGCTTATCGCCTGTGAGCCGATTCTCGGTCGAGATGATGGATATTTGAAAGGGGGATGTGGTCATGTTCAGCGAACAACTTCGCCAGGGTTGGGGACGATTTTGCCTGTTAGCCAGGATCGGGCACTCCGCGCTGCACGATGCAAGGCCGCACCAGCGGACCCCGACACGGAGGCACAGACGCCACCGCAGGCTCCGCCTGGAGGCATTGGAGGATCGCCGCGTGTTGAGTCTGATTGGACCCGACATGCCGCTGACCTTGCGGTCGTTCGCCGACATCGTGGGCGAACAGACGGCCGCCGCGGACGTTGCGTTCGCAGCGTCCGAAAACAGCCTCCCGGCACTAAACGCGCCGGGCGCGCAAGCCTCCAGCGGGTTGCCTACAGGGACGCGGGGCTGGGAGACCATCCCCAGCGTGATCCACAACAACGCCACGGATAGCTTTCGTGTCGAAGTCAACACGAACGGACCGGTTCAAGGAGTGACGATCCGGTCGATCGATTGGGGAATCGTCTATCCCGGTTCCTCCGCACTGGCGTTGCGAGATGACGGCCTGGGCTTGGACCGAGTGGCCGGGGACAACATCTGGACCGCCGGACCGTTCCACTGGAACACGGCGCGTCCCCTGGCGGACCACTACGAGCACAATCCAGACAGCCCCGCAGGAATCGAAGCGGTCAGCGTCGGGGAAGTGCAGATTACGGAAGCCGACGGCACGAGCGGGCAGTTCCTGATCTGGCCTAGCGTGGGTGTGGTGCGCTCCGACATCCCGGATATCACGAGCACCAGCCTGGCGACCAACATTGCGGTATCACCCCACCTGATCAACATTCAAACTTCGGCCCACGAAACCCAGCGGGCGCTACATGCGAGCGGCGGCAGCATCCGGAATCTGACCAACGCCATCTATCAGGTGTTGCCCGATGCGTACGACTCGTTCATGTTCTTTTCGACCGACCGGGTCGAACTGGCGCCTTGGAACTCGGCCGCGAACTACAACGCTGGAATGCACAACACAGTCCAACGGAATTACACGGGAACGGGCGACAGCGTATTCGACAACAGCCGCTTGTATGGCAGCCAGGGACGCTTGCTCGGCTGGAACCTGTTGGACACGTTCGATCGCGGCATCTGGGGCTCCAGCGCGACCCACGAATTGGTCCACCAGTGGGCGGCCTATACCGGACTTGGGCTCAGCGACGGCACGGGGCATTATGTCGGCACCAGCAGCGCGGGAAGTCTCGTCGGCGGCACACAGTGGATCGACAACGGCGACGGGACGTTCACGATGAACCAAGGGGAAGGACGCAACGGGGCCTTTCACGCCTCACCGCTCGACAAGTACTTCATGGGGCTGATTGGGCCGGATCAGTTGCCCACCACGTACGTATTCACCGGCGCCAAGCCGCTGCCGCAGACCGGCGAGACCATCTATCCGAACGACATCGCCTACAGCGTCACCGCCAATCAATTGATCTCCGCGTATGGCTCCCGTACACCGAGTCCGGCTACGGCCCAGCGGCATTTCAACCTCGCGTTTGTGGCGGAGAGCTACGACCGGATGTTGACCCCGACCGAGATGACCTTCTACGAAATTCTCGCGGCGCACTACACGAAGGTACTACCTGCGGACCAACCCGATCCTTACGTGGGCGACGGGTGGCAGCCGATCACGCGGTTCTTCGGCGAAGGGACGACGTTCAGCAGCGAGGTCCAACACGGTTCCCTCACGCTGACTTTGTCGGCGGCGACTCTGGCGGAGAACGCCACTGCGCCGCTCACAGCGACCGTGTGGCGGCCCGGCGGCGACGTGTCGGCAGCGATGACCGTCTGGCTCACCAGCAGCGATCCCAGCGAACTGGCTGTCCCACGGTCGGTCGTGATCCCCGCCGGCCAGACGTCGGCGACGTTCACCGTGCAAGCCGTCAACGATGATCTGGCGGACGGAACGCAGACGGCCACCATCAAATCGCTCGCGTATCCTTTGGTGGCGACCCAGGCCAATGTGGAGGTGACGGACGATGAACCGGTGCCCGTGCGGCAACTCCGCGGCTCACTGTGGTCCGATCTCGACCAGGATGGGGTGCGCGATGTGGGCGAACCAGCTCTGACCGGTTGGACGGTGTATCTGGACGCCAACGAAAACCGGCTGCGGGACAGCGGGGAAACCGCGACGCAAACCGATACCAATGGCGACTACGCCTTCGACAACCCGCCGGCTGGCACGGTGGATGTGGCGCAAGTCCTGCCTGCCGGCTGGGTCCAGCAGTCGCCTCTCTCCCCCAGCGCGACCCCGGCCGTAACGGTCAGTATCCACGACGAACCGCGTAACGGCAGCGGCGACGCGCTGAACAGCGACCCCACGATCGTACAGCGAAGCACGACGTTGGAGGACCGCGCGATCGGCGAGTTCGACGTGCGCGAACTGGCGGGCCGTTCGGTCGCCAAGGCCATGCTGGAAATCCGCTTCGAGCCGGACAGCAGCAACACCGCGACCCGCCAAGTGGACCTGTACACCTATTCCGGCAACGGCGTCGCGGACTTGACCGATTTCTCGGCCTCCGCCCCGTACGCGGGCAGCGTTGGGCTGGGCGGCAGTCCCTTCACGGTGAACTTTGATGTCGTGTACCGGCTCCAACAAATCCTGAACAGTGGCGGATTGTTTTTCGGCGTCCGCTATGCCGGCGCTACGGACAACTGCCCCGCGCTACGAATCGCCCAGCAAACGCTGAAGGTCGCGTTGAGTGATGGTTGGCCATACACGATGGTGCTGGGTGAGAACGAGATCCGGGGCGATTTGGATTTCGGCAGCCGCGACGTGAGCCCGCCTACCGTCTTGCTGACCGTGCCTTCCACAACCAATAGCGCCACGCCCGTGGTGAGCGTCATGGCCAGCGACAACGCGGCGCTGCCGGACGGGACGCTGGTCGCGATCGACGCCGACTTCAACCGAGATGGCGATTTCTACGATCCGGGCGAAGTAGGCTGCGCCTATGGGTTGCTGATCGCAGGAACGGCGACGTTCCCGCTCAACGCTGCCTTGCCCGAAGGGACGTACAATCTACGCGCGACCCTCCGCGATTCCTCCGGCAACACGGCGAGCAGTACGGCGAGCGCAATCACCGTCGAGGCGGCGCCGCCCCGCGTCTTGGCGATTCAGCGGACCAGCGCGGTGCTCACTGGCACCGGCACCGTCGATTTCAGCGTCACGTTCAGCGAGACCGTGAGCGGGGTCGGGGCGGACGATTTCGTCCTTCGCACGACCGGCACGATCGGTGGCGCGGCGGTGACGCTGGTCTCCGGCAGCGGCCGGGCCTACACCGTCACCGTGAACACGGGCTCGGGCAGCGGCACACTACGGCTGGATCTGACCGACAATGATTCGATTGTGGACGGCGCCGCGAAGTCGTTGGGAGGCCCCGCTCTGGGCGATGGTAACTACACGCTCGGCCAGACCTACACGATCGATAAGGTCGCCCCGGTCGTTAGCGGCATCACGCGTCTCGACTCCAGCCCAACCGCCGCCACTTCCGTTCGCTACCAAGTCACGTTCAGCAAACCGGTCAGCGGGGTCGATGCAGGCGACTTCTCCCTGGTAGCCGATGGACCCGCTGGTGCGCAGATCAGCAGTGTCAGCGGCAGTGGCACCTCGTTCACGATCACCGTGAGCACGGGCACGGGAGACGGAACCCTGAGGCTGGACCTGGCGGACAACGACACCATCCTCGATGCCATCGGCAATCGGCTCGGCGGCAACGGGGCGGGCAACGGCAACGCCACGGGGCCTATCTATACCATCGAGAGGGATGTCCCCGTTGTCGTCTCGATCACCCGGCGGGATTTCAGCCCCACCAGTCCCGGTACGGTCCGGTTCCAGGTGACGTTCAGCGAGGCGGTCACGGGAGTTAACGCTGGTGATTTCAAGCTCACCAACACGGGACTCAAGAATCCCAAGATCCAGAGTGTTTCTGGCTCCGGCAAGACCTATATTGTGACGGTCAGTACCGGCACAGGCGGGGGCACGCTGCGCCTCGATTTGATCGACGACAATTCCATCAAGGATCTTAGCGGCAAGACGCTGGGGGGCGCGAAACGAGGTGACGGGACCTTCACGAAGGGCGAAACCTACACGATCGTCAAGTGAGCAGACGAGCTGCCGTGGCACGTCCAAGCGTCAGCCGGGGCGGCCGGGTGGGCCCAAGAGCGGCGGCAGTGGTGCGAGCTGTCAGTCACCGCCGGACACGGTCGGCTCGCGGACGCGGCGGCTTACGCCCACTCCTGGGCGGCGGGTGGCAGCAACGGTCGGGGTTGTATCCTTTGGCCCCGCACATCGCCGAAGCCTTGATCGCCCGATCGGTCACCAGATTCCTCGCGGGTAAAGATCACGATCAGGCGACCGTCAATCGGGCAAACCGCGGCGCATGTTCCCAGTGCTTTCCTCGGCGGAGAATTGCTCCGAACTGAGCTCGCCCACCCACTCGCGTAAATCCCTGTATTCCGGGTGCTGCGGGTTCGCCAAGACTTCGAGCAGGTGGGAATAGCCCAATGTGCCGCCCACATCCTCTGGCCGGCAGGCTCGCTCACCCGTCTGGCAAAGCGGGTGCTTGACTTGCGGCCCGGCCACTATGCAGTCCTCGAACACCATCTCATGCCAATCGACTCGTAGACCAGTAGATCAATGCTTCCCGAACGAAGCAGTGCTCGGAGAAACTGTCGCGGAAGAAGGTCCCGGTCCTGGTCGAACTTCCACATGACAGGAGGCACTTGGCAGCACCAGACGTCGATCGAGGAAAGGGCCAAGCCGCGGCCCCAACTAACCTCCCGGCCAAGATATACTTGCGCGGCGGGGAAAGTTTGCCTTGCGCGCCCATGTCCTGCAGATCAGGGTGCCCGCTTCTGTTACTGAATTGTCAAAGACCAACCTGCGGCCACAAGCTCGCAACCTCGCGTGGCTTCCCGGACCTTTTGCGGGTCGGGTACCAATCGCTTCCGTGAACGAAGTACTTGTATTGGCTCTCATCCTCAGCCTTTTCCGTCTTGAGCTTGTTCTTATCGAGGACTTCAGCGTCCAGTGCATGGGCCAGTTTTGTCGCCGGCTCCAGACGCTTGATCTCATTGGCGCGATCTAGAAATGGTCGAAGTGCGAGGAAGGTCGCCGCCAGCGACATCATTATGGACCATTGTGCCGCTCAAGCCACCACCGGCGAGAAGGCCGCTGGGATCGACTGCGCCGATGGGATTCGCATGCACGTACAAGTACTTGTGCAGGCTAAGCGGATCTTGGATCTTGCCGGCGAACGGATCCAGGCGATTGAACCTTCGCGCCGGCCG
>JAPLNJ010000531.1 GCA_026692885.1 Planctomycetota bacterium
TGACACGATAGCGATCGCTGGCGAGCCGCGCCACCATCGTAGCCTGCACACTCCGTGTGCCGCCTGCATTGTCCGGCCCGCTGATGGTGACCAGCGTCCGCAGGAACGTGGCGGCGTCAATCTCTTCGCTGAAGGTCACCTCGAAGCTGCGCACGGCCGCGTTCTGGACGCCGGTCAAGGAATTGCCGGTCGCGTGGGGTGGCGTGCGGTCAATCACCAGGGTCGCCGTGTATTGGTCGTGCGGTTCCGCCTTCAGGCCATCTTGGTCCTGATCCATCCGGTTGCCCGGCAGGTCTTGGACCTCCGGTCCGATCGTGAGCCGGTAGATTCCAGCGATGGTCTGGGCCGGGAACAGGACGCGAAAAGTGCGAGGGTCGATCTGCTGGACAGCGTCGACAGCGATCTGGCCCGCGGGACCGCTGATGGTCACGTCGCCAGTACCGAACGAAGTTGCGTCGATCGCCTCGCTGAAGGTCACGTCTGTGTGATCGAGCGGCCCCTGGACGGGCTTGTCCGGGAGGTGACTGACGATGTGCGGACCGGTCACGTCCAGCAATGTGAACGAGGCATCGTAGCGATCCTCGATCGCCTCGCCCACAATCCAGTCCCGGTCCTGATCCATTTCCTGACCACCGACGTTTTGGATGTGGGGACCAACAAACACGTGGTAATCGCCGTACGCCGTTTGTTGGTCAAAGGCGATGCGATAGGTATTGCCATTCACTCGCACGGGATGGCCGATCGCCGGAATCTCCCCAACCGGACCAAGGATTCGGACATCCTCCGCTGTAAACGTGGCCGTGGTGAGTGACTCGTTGAAGGTCACGAGGACCTCTGATACGGACTCGGTCTGATCGCCGCTGGGACTGTGCCCCGTAATGTACGGCCCGACCAGCACGTCGAAAGACGCCACATAGCGGTCTTCCGGATTCTCGCCGGGCACCAGATTCTCGTTCTGATCGAGCGCGAACCCAGCGGAGTCGAGGATCTGAGGCCGCAAAATGAGTTGATACAGACCCGACGCCGACTGCGGGTCGAAGGCAAGTGCAAGCGTATCGGCAGCGATCCACGTTACCGCCGTGACGGTCAGCGGACCGTGGGGGCCGACAAAACTGACGATGTCATCCGCCACCGCAAAACTGTCCTGATCGATCGGCTCGCTGAACTGGAACTGTAATTGGTTGACGGGGCCGACCGTCGAGCCGGAAGGTATATGCCGCAGGATCCTGGGCGGCGAGTCGACCGTGAACGCGATGGTATGCTGATCGTCCGGAGTCTCTCCGTTAGCCGAGTCGTCGTCCTGGTCCATCCGGTTGCCCGCCAGATCTTCGACTTCCGGTCCGATCGTGATCCAGTAGGTTCCTGCGGAGGTCTGGGGCTGGAACAGGATCCGGAAGGTGTGCGAATCGATGAACTGGACAGCGCCGACGGCGACTGCGCCCGCCGGGCTGGCGAGGACCACGTCGCGGATGTCGAACGAGTCGGATTTGATCGTCTCGCTGAACGTCACGTCAACGTGATCGAGCAATAACTGGACGGGCTGATCGGGGACGTGACTGACGATCCGTGGCCCCGTCACGTCAATGAGCGTGAACGCGGCCGTGTAGCGGTCTTGCGGCGTCTGTCCGGCCACGCCGTCGCCGTCTTGGTCCAGCAGAGTGCCCGCCAAACTGCGGACGTCCGGCCCGAGCACGAGTTGGTAGGCGCCGGGAATCCACTGGGGATCAAAGGTAAGCTCCAGCTTGGTATCATCGATCCACCGGAAGGCATTGACGGCCACCGTAGCGCCGAGGGGATTACGGAAATCAACCACGTCGTCCTTCGCCACGAAGCTGGTTCGGTCCATCGGCCGGCTGAACACGAATTGCAGAGTGGAGACAGGGCCGTTGACCTCGCCGCCGGGTGCGTGATCAAGCACGCGTGGGCCAACGAAGTTGGCCAGCGAGTTCAACTCGGTTGGCGTGAGGAACGCCGCGGCCTGACCCCCGAACCCGTCCGCGCCGACCAACACACCCGCGGCGGTCTCCGCCTCGGCCCGGGTGGTGGCCAGAATTGTGAAGTGTGCCAAACGCACCGTCGCCCCGGCGGGCACGGTCAGGTCGTAGGTCCACTCGATGTTGTCGCCTCGATCGCCCACCAGCCGGACCGTTGTTGGCCGCAGGCCCACAGTGCCGCGAAGGAAGTGGATGATCGCCGGTGCGCCGCTACCGTCCGCATCGTCCGTGCCGATCCACTGGTCGGTAGTCTCCACGAGGCGGTCGCCATCGGAGGTCTTCCAGACCGTCGTGGCATCGTCGGAGCCCAGGTTTCCGACGATTCGCACCGTGGTCGAGATGGGTTTGTCCGTGGGGTTCAAAAACACATCCATCGTGCGCGCAAAATCCTCATCGCCTGCCAATGGCACCGTGATCTCGCGATGGACATACAACCCGCCGAGCATTGCCTGCGGTGTCACCACCGTGCGGTTCCCGTCCGTCAAGTCGTTTGGCTGAATGTGTGGTGCGTAGTCCTGCCCGGCGACCCGCAGCCGATTCAGTCCGTCGAACGCGTCATGCGTTCCCTCGACCAGCTGTCCGCCGCCGAAGCCATCGGTCTGGACCAAGAAACTCAGTGCGTGGGGCGACGCCAGGGCGAGCGCGGCCCGGTAGTTGTCGGCGGACGCACCCAAGAGGACGCCGACGTTGCCACTGCCCGCGTTGGCGACGGCCAAGTCGGGCTTTCCGTCAGCGTTGAAATCGCCGACGGTGACCGAACTGGGAAACGAGCCGCCGGAGGCGTAGGTAACGGCGGTGGTAAACCCGCCCGCGTCATTGCCTAATAGGACGCCGACGTTGCCTCTGTCAGAAGAGCTGTCGACGGCCAGATCGGGCTTTCCGTCGGCGTTGAAATCACCGATGGTGACCGAACTGGGAAAGAAGCTGCCGGCGGCGTAGGTGACGGCAGGGGCAAACCCGCCCGCGCCATTGCCCAAGAGGACACCGACGGTATCACTGGAACTGTTGGCGACGGCCAGGTCGGGCCTTCCATCGGCGTTGAAATCGCCGACGGTGACGCAATTGGGCCAGAAGCCGCCGGAGGCGTACGTGAC
>JAPLNJ010000532.1 GCA_026692885.1 Planctomycetota bacterium
TGCCAGGTTATTTCTTTACAGCCACTAAGTGTATCGTCTTCCATTCATCACGCGGCATGAATCGAGTATAGGAATCTGTGATCCGCCGACAAGGCGATGCGGATCCAGTTCCACACGACGACGATGCGCAAGGCGTCCCCCAGCTGCAGAGTGGCGCAGCGACAGCGCCGAACTGAGCAGTGCCGGTCCACCTTCTTAATCCGCGACTGAGGCAACGACTTCACCCGGTTGAGCCTGGGCCACCGCGGCGGGAATGGTCTTCAAGGGCAAGGTCTCGGTCCCGGGGTTCTGGTCGTCGGCCTGGGGATGTTCCTGGGCGACGAACCGTTCGCGCGACGCCGCGACGCCGGTCAGCGCCATGACGATCCAGACGGCCAATACTTGGTGGAATATGGATTTCATTGGTTTCTCCTTCCAGGACGAACGTATGTCAGCCGGCTGATTGAACTCAGCGGCGGCGCAGCCGCAGGTCGTGAAACTCGGCGCCCACGGTGTCGGCCCACAGGCCGAAACTGTCTTGGCGGCGATCGAACATCGGCGTCGCCAGGCAGATCGTGTCGTTGACACAGGCGACGGCGGCGTTGCCGTCGAGCGCGACTTTCAACAAGATCCGTTCGCCGGGGCGCATGGACAGAGGCCGGTAGGGACGCTCCTTCTCGGGGTTCGAACCCAGCGGTAGCGCGCCGCGGTCCCAAATCAGCCGCTGTGTCCCCACATCGACGAACAACCGGAACGCGTTCTTCCCTTCGGCATCGCCGCCCAGCCAGAGCCCCGCGCGGCCCGTGGGCGGCACGGTCAGGTGCAGACTCAGCAGGCATCGCGCGGGCAGGTTGCCCAAGCTCAACCGAACTTGGCCAGCCACCGACCGCAAGCCAGTGTCGAGACTCTCCCAGCCGGAAGCCTGGGGAGTGCGGAGGGCGGACGACTCGCCAAAAGAATCCTCGACTTCGGCCGGGATGCGGACGCCGAGCCGGTCGCCCGGCCTCTCGACTATTTCGTAAACCAGCAACCGGCCGGCCCAGCCGTTTTCGCCGTCGTCGCGATAGTCCTGCCGGCGCGGCAGCGTGCCACACAGGAACCGGCGCCGGCCATCGCTGACGCTCTTGGCCGCATACAGCGAACCGCCGTCGAAGAAATCGTCGGTTGGCGATTCCCACGGACCCTGCAGCGCGGGCGCCGTCATGACGCGGGTGGTTCAGCCGGGATTCTGCGCGTAGGTCGAAAAGAGGAGATACCATTGCTGTCCCACTTGGAACACGTCCGGACACTCGTAGTCCACGAAATCGCGGGTCACGACCTGCGCCCAGTCGAACCCCTTCTGGCCGGGCTTGAGTTGCAGATACAGGAGATGGTACTGATCTTTCCAAGAGAACGGAATTACGTCGGCCAGGACGCCCGCGTCCGGCTGGAAGAGAAACGCCGCGGAGGACGAGGGGATCTCGTGAACCTTGACCGAAAACTCGGTCACCGTCGCCGCGCCGCCGCTGACGCTCAGGCCGAGCTTTCCAGTCTGGTAGTCGTAGGCCCGGCAACTGAAGGCATACTGGTCGTTGACAAACGTCTCGATCATCGAGCCTTGCACGAAGGCTCGGATCGTGATCGGCTTGGTGGCGTCCAAGCCAATGGACCGCGGATAGAAGAACGCCTCGCAGCCAATTTCCGCTTCCTGCTGTTGCGGGCGCAACGTCAGCCGGTAACCGGAGTCTGGCTCATCGGTCTGGCGCATCGTCAGCGTGAAGACCGCCTGCGGATCCAACTGCAGCTTGCACTGCAGCAAGTAGTGGTCGGGGACGGTCAGGGCACAACGCGCCCCCGCGGCATCGCCACGACCGACCAGCCCCGTTTCTTCGTACTGCCAGTGGCCGGACACCGCGGCCAGCGGCGGCCGGGTGGCCAAGTCGCACACGGTCTGCGCGAAGACCGCCAAGACTTCGGGTATCGGCCGGCAGAACAGTTGCCCGCTGGGGCCGGGATAGAGTTCTCGCGGCAGGCACTGGTCGCCGCCCCAGCCGCCGTTGCCCGCATCACACGCGGGGACGTGATCCCACAGCCAGCCGACCCACACGTGCCGCTGGCCGTCGAACATGCGTTTCCCAGCGCGGATACACGGCTGGTCGATCTCGTTGTTGAAGGCCGGATTCCCAAACGGCCCGCGCGACTTCTTGCTGTGCCGGTACGTGTTGGCCCCGAGTAGATACCACGTGTCGCCGATCTTGAACAGGTCGGGGCAATCCTGGTTCACCGCGTCTAACGCTTGGACTTGCTGCCACGTCTTGAAGTCTTTCGACACCAGCAGGCCCGGCCCGCCGCCCGTGAGGCTGGTCGCGGTGGGCACCATCCAGTACTGCTGTTCCTCCTCGTTCCACAAGACATACGGATCGCGGAAATCCCGGTTCCGCTGATTTGAGTAGTGAATCCCATCCGGGTCGATGCGGTCTGCGGGATGTTTCGTCCAGCGAATCAAATCGGGGCTGGTGGCATGGCAGATCGACTCACGGCCGCGAGGATTCTTCGGGTTCATGCCGCAGTAGAAGATATGGAAGACGCCGTCCTTCTCGAAGACCGATCCGGTGGCCTGTGACCAGCCGTCGAACCCTTCGGGATCGCCGTCGGCGCGCAGTGCGGTAGGCAGTTCCTTCCAGCGGACGAGGTCCGTCGAGACGATGTGCTCCCAGGGCACCGTAGGCAGGCCGCCGCGCAAGTAGAACACGTGGTACGTGCCCTTCCAGAAGAACGGGATCGGGTCCCCGTAGTTGCCCTCCCGCGGGCGGAAATGGAATGGCGCACGGACCCTGACCGGCTGCGTGAGACGGAACAACGGATCGAGGTTGCGCCGCGCGACGAGACAGGCCCCCTTGCCGTCCATGTGCAGCCGGCCGTCGGCCACGCGGGCGCCGCCGGTGAGTTCCGTCCGGAAGTTGCCCATCCGCTCGGTCGCCGTGTCATCGTCGAAGGTCCACCAGGCGAAGGGCGGTGGGTCCGATGGCTGATTGGGCCGCAGCCCGGCGATCTGTTCGGCGCTCAAGGCCACGTTATAGACTCGGGCGTCGTCGATCGTGCCCGCGAAGCAGGGCATGTCGCCCGCCCAAGCGTGATGCTTGCCCATGTAGATCTCGGTGCCCACCGGGAACCACTGCGGACGCTGGACCGAATACTGCGCGTACGGCGTGCCGTTGCGATAGATGGTAACCTCGTGCCCGCGATAGACAATCGCCAGTTGCACGACAGTCTGCGCATCCGCTGTCTCAACCGCGCAGGCTTGTTGCTCGCGCAGTGTCCGCCGGCCGTTGTCGCTGCCGGCCATCCACTTGCCCGGGACCAACTCACCCAAGACGATCCCGTCGAACCGCCCCAATTGATCGACGGTGAGCACGCTACCGCTGCGCTGCGTGACGTTGTCGGGCGCGACTCAGGCGACCAGCGTCTTATCGTGCAGGGCCTTCAGCGGCGGCGGCACCGCGGCCGTTCCCAGCGAGGCCATCGTCAGAATAGCGGCCGCCGCCAGAAAAACGTCACGCGTTTGCTGTCCGTGTCGGTTGCCATTCATGTTCAGCCCTCTGGAGATGGCAGAGTTTGCCCGTTTCGTTTTCTCCGTCATCGTCCCTTCCCTACGCCTATTGTCAACCCGGGTCGGACGCCCGTGGAATCCTTGGCGATCTGCCATTGGCCGTCGATCGACTGGACTTGAACTGATTCGGCCCAACGCTCCGCCCGGCTGGGCTAAACCGCATGGGCCGCAGGGGTGATGGAGAGGCAGGACGATCCGATGGCAAGCAGCAAAACAGAGACCAGGGTTTTCGTTTTCGGCTCTTTGCCCGAGCTGTATTCTCGGGTCATTCCGGATCCCGCGGATACGGCCCTTCGACGCGCAAACACAACTGCTCGGCCAGCAACGCCTGCCACTCGGCGAAAGGCATGGACTTGCGATTGGCGAAGTTCAGCTCCGCGATTTCGCAGTGGCCAGGATCATCGTCGAGCGGCCGGGGAACGATCTCCATGCCCAACCGTCGCAACTCGCCGGCGCGGAGAACCGCCACGAAATACTGCTTGCCCTCTCGCCCCCGCCCGGCCTACTCCAGGGTCTTGTATTTGGCCCGCGATAGCGACAGTCCGGTCGTATCGAACTGCGTGGGGCGAAAGACCAGCAGCGATGGATTCGGATCAACGTGCGGATCGTAGAACCCGCTGGCTGCGGGAATCCGCCGATACAGGATTTCGTGATCTGCGACGGGTCCGAACCGTCCGACATCCTACTGCCCCCCGATCAAGGCGCAGTTTCACGCGATCCGATATCGAGTGACCAAGCGGCCTGTGCGGAAGATGGACAGCTCTAGACTTCCGTCCCGTTCCACCTCGACCGACCACAAGAAGGGTGCCGTTCGCCATTCAAAGACGGCCCCCGCTTCGCAATTGGGGACCAGGCGCAACGGGGGTTCCACGGCCAGATCGCGTAATGCGTGGGCAACTTCCCGAATCAGAGGAATGGTCTGCTGGTTGGGCGGTTCCAGTCCGTCGTCTTCCAACTCGCCGGGGTCTTGTTCCCAGCGGACAAGCTGCGCCTCGAAACGGTCCCATTCGTCCGGCGAAGGGGCGGCGGCGTTTTCCCGCGCAGATCTGATAACGGGACCAAGCAAACGTTCCACCTTTTCGGGAATCGCTGTCGGGATATCTAGTAGCTGCATGGCCAGAGTCCTCGAGATGCGCTGACAACGCACGTATTGTACAACGCTCGTTCGCAACCGGCCATGCCCTGGGAATTCCGAAGCGGATACGGTCATGCTTCACGGCTGTAATGCCAGGCAGGACGGCTTGTTCCGCCATCGCCGACCGGGTGCTTGCTCGGCGTCGCGGTGAACACCATGCCGTGCTCCCAGGGCACCGTAGGCAGGCCGCCGCGCAAGTAGAACACGTGGTACGCGCCCTTCCAGAAGAACGGGATCGGGTCCCCGCAGTTGCCCTCCCGCGGGCGGAAATCACGGTCCCGTGAACGCGTGGGGCGTATTAGCGGTATGCCACAGCGTGCCGAGGTCTGTCAGACTCGGACCCGCAAGATTGTGCGAGGAAACGGCTTGGGTGTGCGCCACCTGTGCGCGTAACGAACTTGCCGTTTCCTGCTTGGGTCGTCAACATCCAATCGCGTAACTGGGACATGCCTTGAGCAGGTGGTGGTGGCGACCTCCGTAGCCTGGCGGAGCACCAAAAGTGCCCCAGGTGGATGTGACCCAAGCGCGCAAGAACTTCCGAGCGTCGGCGCGTCTGGGGCGAACTCAAGGTAGCCAGATAGGAGTGAACTGATTCTGCCAAACGAACGGGCGAGTCGATGGGACCCACGCGCCAAACGAGCCGCCGTCCATTTACCACAATACCAACCGAAGGAGCCGGCGTCATGGTTGTGCTGGCGACCTCGAAGCAGGAAGGGGAGACCTTCGGCTCCGGAGGACAATTCGCCCTGATTTCGCATCTCCTTGTCGGCTATCGAGTTATGCGATTATCACTAACCCAGCCAACGACTTAAATCGCCTCGCAGTTTGGCGAAACCGGCAAAGTGTAGGCGGCTGGAAGGTCGGATAGAACGCTTTTCGTGCGAATTCGCATAAAGGTTCCAACGCCGATCAATTGAATCGCCCCAAGAAAGGTCCCATGTCCCGAGCCGCTGGTTGGAATCTGGTGGGACACCGGCAAAGTGCTCGATCGTGGCACTGCCGGTACTTCACTGGCAAGAGATCGGATCGGTTGCTTGACGAGCGGAGAGAGAGGTCCGCCTACTTCAACGTCAGCTTCAACGGTCCAGAAATTCGGTTAACTTGGCCGCCTCAAACGAGATTGTCCGCCCCTGTTCCCCTATCCCGCCAAGAGCTACAATGGCGCCGATTCCGTCCTGTTTGCAGAATGGTTGCGGCCCCAGTCTAGCGAACATACATGCACCCGCCACCTGTCCCGAGCGCCACTACGTCGATCTTGGGAACGCGAAGTTCCAGCCGTACGTCGTCGGGCTGCTCTACCTTTACCACTAGCGTCGACGGCAACATGGCGCCCCTTCAGTTCCGGAGATGACTCGATGGCCAAACTCCCTCCAAAATCCTCGTCCTTGCCGCATGTAGAAACCTCCGCGGGACCGAACGCCGCACCTGACTCCAGGGATAACTCGGCCCGCACGGACCCCGCACAGCCAGCGGACGCGACACAGCTTCCCGCATCCGCGGACCCTTGTCCGGTAGCAACCTCTACTGAAACGCTTGACACCGGGCAAAAATCCGCCTATTCCATCCGGGCCCTCGCCAAGAGGGCCGAAGAGTATAAATGGGTTCTTGCCATCGGCGCTTCTGCCATCGCATTTCTATCTCCTCACAGTTACGAACGACCGTGGATCTACGGAGCCGCGATCCTTCTGGTGGCAGCCATAATAGTTCTATGCATTTTTACCGTCCGGAAGCGAAACCTGACCAAGAGAGAGTGGTCTTGCTTCGTGGCCGCACTTACGCTCGGAGGGACTGTTATTTCATGCAATGCCATCGAGCGGACGTTGCTACTAAAGTGGTTCTATCCTTTCAGCGTTGCTCCGTGCCACTCCATCAGGGGCAAAGCCCTAGAGCAGTGGAACCTCTCAACCGAAGCAACATGGCCGACATGTCTGGAAAGTGGCCAGCAAGGAATTCGCCTTGAACAGTACCGCAACGGTGGCGGCTCGAAAAGTAAATTAGTAAGCGACTTGTCGCGGATGTTTTCGCCATCGGACCGCGCCCGAGGACAGCTAACCTTCCTCTTGGGGCCTGCCGGTAGTGGGAAGACGAACATACTAAAGCAATGGGTGGCTATTGCTGCGGACAACAACCTGTTTGACTACTGCATTCTTATACGCCTCAAGAAAGATGCCTACGTCTCTAGGAAAGGCAATTCAATTGAGACATTGTCGAGTTTGCTAAAGGCGAGCTACGAAGGTCCCTCACTGGACGAGGAGTATTTCAAGCTGATCTTGAAGTACGAGTCCTCGTTGTTAGTCATTGACGGGCTAGATGAGATCTCCCCGGATAGTGCCTCTAAGGATAGTGCCTCTCCGAGTGGCATCGACGTGGTCATCGAAGCCGCCCAAGACGCAATTCGGCAGGCGCCGCTAACCGTAATTGTCGGTTCGCGGCCTGAGGCACTGTACAACAGTGATCCATATCATCGAGGCGACCTACGTGCTGACAGGGCGGTGAGGTTTACTTGGCTGAAGCCTATCACTGACGATGATTTGAACGGATACATTCGCCGCGCTGCAGAGTTCTGTTTCAACGCCGACGCGTCGAAGGCGCAGATTGAACCTGCGATTTCGTTCGTCACCGGTAAATGCGGCAAATCGATCGCAATACGCGATATGTGCAGCGAAATTCGCCATCTCACCAATCTCTGTGACAAGTTCAAGGAATGCGCATCTCTGACGGATTTTCAGATCCTGGAAAAGCTCATTGAAAAGCGCGGTAAAGACCAGTTGGGCAGCCACAAATCGACGCTTGGTTGGGATAGTCGCAAACAAGCCATTGCTGAGGTGGCATTCAAAATGTCCCAAGCGGGGAAGCGCACGTCAGACAACCACACGTTGAACTTGTCAGGGTTCGTCACAATAGATGAACGGACTAAAGAGTACGTGTTCTTTCCCGACGCTGTGAGGTCTTACTTCGTAATTCGCTACATCATGGACCAGCCTTCCTCTGTTCGTGAATCCATCAAGGAAGATGGGCTCCACCGACACGTTCTTCAGGATGTTTGCTTGCTAGCAGCGAATGATAGGCAGCTGCGCGAGCTAATAGGAGAAGACTTTAGGACTGGCCCCAGAAAGTACATAGGCAAAATCGACCTGTTGGCGAAGATTATCGG
Source organism: Planctomycetota bacterium (assembly GCA_026692885.1). The sequence goes on from JAPLNJ010000532.1 coordinate 7,858, forward strand.
GAGGGAAGAGGTTCGCACGAAATTAGCTCTTCTTGCGCCAGGTGACCTGATTGACCGGTTCATTTTGGATGCAGTCGGTAACAATGCACAACAGCAGCAGTGATTGGCGGTGCCCTGCCGGGCCAGTTGCTCATCGCAAAGGCAGATACCACGTACTTCCAGTGGGACACCCAATGAACGACCGACTCAGACAACTTCTCTCGCGTCACGGAATTCGCGATCTTCGACGATGTATCCTGCTGGTGGGCGCGGGGTCTCCGCAAGTGGGGTCCGCCTCGATGGTTCGGGCCTGCCAACTTGGCATGCACTTTGCCAAGCGATGATCGACGACCTGCTCTTTCTCGGGCGCATTCGCCGCTGGGTCGTGCCCAGCGAAGGCCAGAACGGGATCAGCAACCTCAGCGGCGGCTGCTTCCTGTTCCAGCGCAACATCAACAACGATATCCAGGGCCAGGGCGGCGGCTACACTGTCAACATCGAAAACTGGGTGCAGGGCGGCGTGAATTCGATCTCCAGTCAGCTCGAACGCGACGTCAAGGCCGGCTCGGATGCGCGCTTCTACTTCCCGTCCCTGCGCGGCTATCCGGTGGGGCGCTATCGTGTTCAGCCAGCCGAACCAGAGCATTCAGGACATCGTCTGGAATACGGCCCAAGGGCAGGTGCGCCTCTATGCACGCCCCGACAACGGCGACTTCATGCTGGAAGGCAAGAACCTGTGCCTGAGCGGCCACAGCGTTACGCGTCAGACGGGCCTGTCCGGGACCGTCGTGGCGGCCAACAACCTGCGCGGCATTGACGTGCCGGTGCCGGCCGGGGCGAAGGAGCTGAAGATCAAGTTCGCGACGACGGAACCGGACGCTGTGTACTCTATCACCGTGGCCCCGTATTGGGAGACGAAGGCCTGGATCAAGGAGAAGCTCGCCGAGAGTTTCACCGTTGCCTTCTCCGACGCCCCGCCGCAGGCCACGCGAATTGACTGGCAATTGATACGTTGAGCCGATGACCAAGCGGTCGAAGAAAGTCGATCATAACGCCATCACCGGCGCAGAACTGCGCCAGCGGCACGCGGAGCATTTTCAGAAGATGGACGAGCACATCCGCGACCTCAACAGACAATTCGGGCGGACCGTGTTGTACATTGCCCCGGCGCCCCAGGCCGTGATCGCCCTGCGCGAGAAGATCATCGCGGGTCAGGCTCCGGGCCTGAAGGAACAGGAAGATCTCTTCACGGATCCGCTCGGCCACGGCAAACCACCGCTCATGGCTTTGGTGGCCTACTGCGATTTCGCCGTGATCTACCGCCGCAATCCCGTCGGCCTGCCCGTGCCGGCCATTCTGAAACAGGCCAAGCTCGGAGAGCAAGAAGAAAAGCTGAATCGCTTGCTGCAAGAACTGGCGTGGGAAGCGGTGCTCCAGCATCCGCTCAGCGGCCTCCGACGCTGATTTGAATGGCCCGTCCCATTGCCCTAAGACCGAGAGGAGCGTCTCTCCGACTCCGCGTCAGGGCTCGCAACGAATGCCGGGAGACCAAGGCATGCTTCGATGCGCGATGCCGTTTCTCCTGTTTGTTGAAGCATCGCTCCCGGCAGTTGCCTCAGAACTGGTCGTCACCTCGCCCAGCGAGGACCGCCGGATGACGAGCGAGGAGCAGAACCGCCAGAAGGAAAAACAGGGCTTCGTCAAACCAATTGAGGCCATCGTGTTCTACCTCGACGGTCGGCTGTTGCAGGTCCGCTACGGAGCGCCGCGTGCGACCTTCGAGGTGGACACGACCACCTTGAGCGACGGCCCGCACCTGCTGCGTGCCACAGCGTGGGCGTTCCAGGAAGGCGTCCCTCCGGTCGCTCAACTCCAGTTGCCGGTGATCGTGGACAATCATCAGGCCTCGCCGTACCTCGCGAAATCCGCAGAGACTGGACGACACGTCCCGGCTTTGAATCTGCCGGGCGTACCACACTTCTCGCGCCACGGCAAGCTCTTGACAAGATACGCCCCCCAGAAGTCCCTATGGGTGCGGTCGCTGTTCACGCTCAGCCCGCGCGCCGTGGCTCAGGACGAACGATTGGCCGCGCGCGCGCGGGAACCGAAGCCAGGCTTATGGAAGCAGCCACTCGCGGCGCGCAGGTGATCGTCGGGGCGCAGCACTTTTGCGACTCCCACGGCAGCGTGGCGGGCAAGCCGTTCGGCCTCACCTTCCTCAAAGGCACGACGGAAGTCCAGGACCAAGTGACGGGCGTGCCGGAGATCTTCGCGGGCCAGGGCGGCCACTACTCGGGCGCCGTCTTCAGCGTCCAGGGAGATGATTGGGAGACGGTCGCCACGGTCGGCAACCGGCCGCTCGTTCTTCGCAAGCCGCTGGGCAAGGGGATGGTGTACGTGTATCTGGGCCGTTGGATGTGGCAGGGGGCCGACGCGCTCCGCCCGGTCCTGGCCCACGCGGGCGGGCACGCTGCCCCTTTGCGCTTCGACATGCCGGACGACCAAATCGAATACGTCGCTTACCGGAAGAATCGCGGCGTCTGGGTGGCCTTGTTCAACCACGGGAACATCGTGATCGGCTGCGACCGTCTGGAACCGACGAACTGGCGCGTCCCGCCGCCGGAGCCATTGTCTGCCACGCCCGCGGCCCCTACCACGGCACGATCGAGTTCCGCCTGGATCGCCTCGGGCTCGATTCAACTGTGGATTACGCCCTCTACGAGGTGCTGGGGATCGACGGGCAGGCGATGGAGGACTTGATCTCCGGCCACAAGACATTCACCGTCAAGGAGCTCCCGTTTCAGTCGCACGGCGGCGTGATCCGTGCCGCGGTCAAGGTCGACAAGCGAGCCCAATACGTCATCGCACGCCGCGGCGAAGCCCACGACGTGTTTTTCGGAGGGCCATGAATCCAAGTGATGCCCCTGTTGTCTCCCGGCTTCCCGACCGCGACACTTTGCTAGCCGGATGATCGGTACTATCATCCCGACTACATCCGTGAGTTCCCCATGGGAGACAATCCCTACCGCTACTATCGCTGGTAAGGCTGTGATGGTATGGAGTCCAATCATGTTGAGCGCTTTAAGACTGGTTGCATGCACAGCGTTTCTTTCCGTAGGTGGCTTTCCCTCCTTGTCGAAAGCGCAGTTCGAGCCGTGGGCGTCCAACACCGACCCCTCCGACCGCCCGAAAAGCCATGTCCAGGAGGTCACCACCGCGCCATTCACCTACAACATCATGCAGGGCGGCACCATGGACGGCAAGATGTGTACGACGCTTCCCGGCGTCTGGCAACCGTACGAGCAAACCTGGGAGTCCAACCGCTCGGTCCGCATGGAAAACGTCGGCGAGGCAAAGGTGATCAACCCGTGGCTGAATATCGGCCCCATCGACTTCTTCTCCCAACAGACGATCGCCAACTCGGTGGTCGAGGGCCTTTCGACCGACAGGGAAAGGGCCTTGGCGATCTTCTACTTCTACATCACGCATCGCTACCACAAGGGCAACGGCGACAACGGAGCGCAGGGGGACGTGTCGCAGGCGATCAACGTGTTCGGGTTCAACACCTGCGGAAACAGCACGCTGTGCATGTCGGACCTGCTGGATAAGGCAGGAATTCGCGATTGCATCTTCAGCCATTGCCCTGGCCACGTCGTCCCGCAGGTCTTCTTCGACGGCAAGTACAACACGCTGGATGGCGATATGGCCAGCCTCATGCTCATGCGAGATAACCACACGCTGGCCAATGAGAAGGACTTGGTGCGGGACCACGACTTGGTCAAACGAGTGCATCAGTACGGAATCACGAGTCCCATGGATCCCCTTAACAACAACGAGGACTACGCGCAGTACTATACCTGGGAAGGGGACACGACGGTAAAACTCAAGGGCTGGAACTGGTGGACCATGAGCATGGTGCTGCGTCCGCATGAAGCCCTGGAGTGGAGGTGGGGTCATGAGACTCCGGTGAAATATCACGGCGACATGACGGGGCATCCCCCGCTGGTCCCGGACACGATCTACAACGGAATCTGGGAATACTCGCCGGATTTCCAGAACGATTCGCAGTGGCGCGCCGGGGCAGCTGTGACGAATATCGCCAACAAAGACGGCGTCCTTACGGCGGCGGACGGTGGCACGGGCACCATCGTCTGGCAGATGAATGTGCCTTATCAATTCGTCGGAGGCACCTTGGTGGCCATCGGCGAAGGCCATGCTTTCGAGGTTGGCTTCACAAACCCGAAGGACTGGAGGAATCGCGATTACACGCCGTTGGGCGCCTTGACGGAGTTTGACGGCAAGTTCCAAGGCCGCACGGCTATGGGGAACGAGTACTGGCTTAGGTGCAGCTTGACAGGCCGTGCCTCGCTCAGCGGCCTGAACATCAAGAACGACATCCAGATGGCCCCACTGGCGATGCCATCGATGAGCGTGGGAAATAACCGTTTCACGTACGTCGAGCACGCGGACCGCCAGAGCGGCGTCAACACCGCCAGGCACTTGAAGATCACGCACACGTGGGTCGAACGGTCGAAGACACGTCCCCCAAAAGCGCCCGAAACTCCCCTCTATCCGGCCAACGGCGGCAACAGCAACGGCACCGATGTGGCGTTTCCATGGAAGGCTGCCACCGACCCCGATGGTTACGCCATAACCGATTATCATTTCCAGCTCTCGGATCGTCCCGATATGAGATGGCCTATGTCTCCCAATTTCGACAAGTACATCTCGAAGACGCCCGACAAAGGCAGGACCAGCTACACGCTTCCGCGTCCCGGACTATTGACGCACGGCACGAGTTACTACTGGCACGTGAAAGCGAAGGATGCCAACGGCGTTTGGGGTCCGTGGAGTGACACGTGGAGTTTCACCGCGCAGGGGCCGGCCTATCCCATCAACTTGGAGTTCCAACACAATGTGACGAAGGGAATCGGCACGTTGACCTGGAGTGCCAACCCGGTGGGAAGGGCTCCCGCCAAGTACCGGGTCTACGGCAGCGATGAAAAGGGTTTCACGGTCCAGGACGCCCCCTACGAAGTCAAGCTGGGCCAGACGAAGGAACTCACGAATCCGTTTCCGGCGAACTTCGTGGCCGAAGTCGCCGGCACTTCTCTGGATGTCGTGGGCGTCGGCAACACGCTTCCCAACGCCAACAGGGCCTACTACCGCGTTGTGGCGGTGGACGACAAAAGCAAGCGAAGCGGGCCTTCGGACTATGTCGAAGCTCCCAGGCCATTCATCTACAGTACACCGGTCACCAGTGCGCCTGCGGGCCAGTCTTATCGTTATCAAGTCAAGGCCATCCGTTCTATCGGCGACCTTACCCGAAGGGACGGCGCCAGACCCAAGCCCGGCACCAAGTTCTGGAAAATTGAACCTCTGAAGTTCTCGCTCACGAAAAAACCGGCCTGGATGAGCATCGATTCCGACACCGGGCTGATCACTGGCACTTCCGATGGGACGGGCGGGACGGTGATCGTTAGCGTGACCCTCACAAAAGAGCACCGGCTGGTGCATGACAAGGATAATATCGTGTGGGGGAACGAGTATGAAGCAAGCAAGTCCTATGAATCCGTGGGCCCCGTGACGCAGCAGTTTGTCGTGGGAAACGGGAAGGATGAGTGAGCCCTGAGTGGCTCCGGCTCGTTCGCGATCTTCTTCGCCTCGCGCTCGGACACGATCTACACGTGGCTGGGCATGGCCGGATGGCTGGCCAGAGGGGCATGACCACCGCGACGGATCCACCCTCGTGCCGCAGCTTCAGGTCTCCGCAACGGCTCGACCAGGCCCACGTGACACCTTTTCCCTCGGTGAGCGTCACCTTCATGTTCAGATAGCGATGTCATTGAGACCCGCGGCGAAGGCCAACTGGTCCGGCACCCACAGCCCGCTGAATTCGCCGTCGCGCCCGATCTTCACGCCGGTGGGCTTCCCATCCGATGCGTACTCGTAGATTCGTGATCCCGCAGAGGTAGAGGTTCCCGTCCTGATCAACGCTGATCCTGGAGCCCGCCGTCCTCAACGGCGAACCTTTGACATTGCTCTGTCCCAGCGTCTTGACGTAGGTCAGGGTCGGGCCGGCCATGGCGGAAGGCATCGCCCCCAGAATCGTAGCGAAAATCCCCGGCAGCCAGATCAGGGCGTTTTGTTTCATGAGAAATCGTCCTTTCGCGCGACGGTTTGATCCCGGGTTGCGTACCGGCCGCGGCAATCTGCCGACAGCGCCCTCTCTTAACCCGACTGCTCCGAAAACCAGCGCTGCCTCAGTGTACGCTGGGCTTGAAGGTGGCTCAAGTTTCCGGTGACAGGTTGGTTCAGACAGGTTGGTTCAGGCGGCTTTTCGCTCCGTCAGCGTAGGATACACTGAGGCGGCGGTGGCGGTCTGCTCCCGCCGCAAGCCGCCACCCAGTGGTTTTCGGAGCAGTTTATCAGTTTGCCCTCGTGGGAAAGGAGCATGCAGGGATGAACGGGCTGTGTCGAATCAGGATTAGCCTGGCAACGGTCGTGGCCCTGGCGACCGGGGCAGTAACCGCGCAAGGGCAGGACCAAGAGTTGGCATCCGAAATGAGCGACGTGTTGCTCTTCGACACCGGCGCGGCTCTGGCGGGTGAGTTGCCGAGCGCGGCGCTGGCCGAAAAGGCGGGCTGGGTGAAGGTGGAGCAGGACGCGGCTCCCGGCCAGTTCAAGGGGGATGTCGTCTTCCTGAACGGCCGAATCGCCGTGGTTCTGCGCAAGAGCGCGGCTGGGGCGGAGATCTACTCCCATTCGGCGAAGGGGTGGCAACGCCGTGCCCTGCTTGCGCCGGCGAAGGCGGCGCGGTTACGGGCCGTCAAGATCTTGGCGAACGATCCGGATGCGGCGTCCGTCGAGGGCGTTTTCGAAAGCCAGGGCGGGGAATCGCTCGGCTTACGCTGTGGGCTGATGCGCGGTCAGATCTTCGTTGAGACCAAGCCGGGAGAGAGGGCCAACAGGGTCCGGATCGAGGCCCCGTCCCGCTTTGGGGTCATCCCGGATTTCTTCGCGGATGATATCGTGATCGACGCGGCCAAGCTCCCGCTGGACCAGGCAGAGATCCCTACCGAGAACATGTTCCTCCAGACGCTCGGCAGGACGGAAGCCATCGTGATGGCCGTCTGGGACAAGGAGCAACGAGACATCACGGTGTCCTTGTCGGGCCGCGACAACGACCGGCTGTTGACCGCCGTGGAAGTCTCCTGCGCGAAGGACGGGAAGGTGTGTGTGGCGGTGATGGACTACCCGGGCGCGTGCTGTGCCAGCGTCGTCGACGGCTTGGCTGACCCGGAGGTTCCGGTCTGGGCGCAGGCCCTGATGGACGTGAGGGCGCTGGGCTGGACGATGCCGTATCCCGCGCAATGGCGGGTGGATTTCGCGCCGAAGAAGGGCGGGATGGCGAGGAGCAGCGAGATGGTGGCGCCCTATCCCGTGAAGGGCGCGGGAAGCGTCATGAAGAACCCCAGAGACGTCGAATGGAAGTTCATCAAGCCGAAGTATCGGTGGCTGAGCGACGCAGAGCAGGCCGCGGATCGCGCCCGCAGGTTCGAAGCGGCGCAGGCGTTTCGCAAGACCGGCGGAGAGGAGCTGCCGGCGTCGGTCGGCACCTGCTGGGTCGACGAGCTGGGCCACGGCTTCATCCGGCCCAAGAACGAGGAGTATGCGGTCGTCGCGTACCCCCTGGATCGAGGCCGGGGCACGCCGCTCACCGCGTTCACCGTGACCGATCTGGTTCGCGCGACTCTCGGGGTAGGCCCCTGCGAATACATCCTGGACGTCAAGGGGCAACGGTTGGCTACGCCGGGCGTCTACACCTGCGCGGGCACCGCCTTGCTCAAGAACATCATGGAGAACTACGACGAAGCCAAGCACAAGGCGGAGATTGACAAGGTCTTCAACGACATGCTGATCTTCGTCAGACGCTACCGTGGAAGGGTCGCGGAGTACATCGCGTTCCGCAAGGAGATGCTCGATTACCTGAAGCAGCAAAAAGCGGCCCACCCTGAGCTGGAGACGTTTCTTTCGGATATGGAGCGGATCACCAGCGGCCTGCCCTCACGCATCGAGAAGGACGTGCCGGACCGCGTAGCCAAGCTGGCCGACGAGTTCCGCGCCACCCTGGCCTCCCAGGACGACGCGGCGCAGAAGGCCCGGGAGCGGATCAACGCGGATATCCGCGGGGCGGGCGGCTGGCAGGACGGCATCGTGAACGGTTGTCACAAGACTCTCAACATGTTGCGGTACCTGGCCGGGATCGAGGCGACCTGCAATCCCAAGGCCGTGGGCGTGGCCCAGGAGATTCGGCTCCGGGCTCGCAAGATCCTGCGCAACCCCGTGGCCCACGAGTTCGACGAGGGCCGCCCGTGGTGAGGTATTGGCCCCTGCATGAGGCTATGGAGTATCCTGCGACAATTGAGTCCCAAGATCGTTACCAATTGACACGGATCGGTGGCGTTAGCCCAATGCCACTTACTTTGGGACCATTGGGGGTGTTATCTGTTAGCGGAGCGGCGCAAGCCGCCCGGTTTTCCGACTGCAATACCGGACGGCTCGCGCCGTGCCGCTACAAAGTAAGTGGCATTGGGCGTTAGCCCGCAGGGTCTCCGCCGCCTCCTGGCCGCGGTATCCTGTAGCCTACAAACATCACCATGTGCCGCAAGCACAGGAGCCACAAAGACGGCAATTACCCGATAGGAGCCCGCCTTTCATGGATCGACAACGCCTCCTCCCGTGGTCCTGAACTACAGCGCTGGCAGCTCTGGCGGTGACGCTCGGTGGCATCGCGGCGAACGGAGCCGAGGCCGCGCAGAAGACGACGATCGCCGACAAGACGCTCGTCGCCTGGGTCGCGCCGGCTAACCTCACGCAGCGAGGCGGGAGTGTGCTGACGCTGGAGGACCCGCACGGCTGTTTCGACGGGATCGTCTTTGGTGAACTGTCGCCCGGCCGCTGGATGGCGGGCAGCGACAACTTCCACCGCACCCAGAGGAATCAGGCACATTATCCCACCGAAACGGCCGATCCGCAGACACTGCTGCAGATGCCTCACCCGCCGTCGTGCTGTCCTCGCTCGGCGTGCCCACGCCCCCAGGGACTTCGCAGCCATCCGTCAGATGACTGCGGAGAACACGGACGATGATCGGGGAATTCAATGACTCAATAAATCCGAGCCGCAGTTCCCTTCCACGAGGTCGTCCGTGGGGGCCATGAGCGTCGCCATTCACGGTCGCCAAAGTATCAGGTACATTGACGTGAATCGAAACCATGTTGAGAAAGACCTGTGAGGAGGTGACGATGAACGCGACCGTACAAACGTGGCGTAGGGATTGCGGTGCTTGCCCGATCAGTCGGCGGCGATTCTTGGCCGGTTGTGCGTCGTGTGCCGCCGGCGCGTTGACAGCGGTGGCGTCTGGGGTCCCCGCGGCGGAGCCCGCCCCCAGGCCCAAGGTCCGACTGGTGTTCTCGCATCATCGCCAGGACGCGCAGGGCAAGCAAAGCGAGGCCGGCTGGCCCTATCTCGGCTACGATCATGAAACACGCAAGAGAGAACTATTGACTCGCTTGCAACAACAGTGTCCCGGCGTCGAGTTCCTGCCCAGCACCGCGTACAGCCCGGACGACGCCCGGAAGATTCTTCAGGACGATGCGGCGGTCGACGGGTATGTGGCGTACATGATTGGTGGCTGGGCGCGGGCCGCCGAAACCATCGCCGCCACGGGCCGACCGACGCTGTACGTCGGCGACCTGTATGGCGCGTCCGGCGAATTCCTGGTGGCCTACGCCGCCTCGCGGCGGCACGGGCCGAAAGTGGCGGCCGTCACCTCGTCGCGATTCGAGGACGTCGCCGAGGCGGTCCGCTGCTTCGAGTTGCTCAAACAGCCCGGCGGTTCCACCGACGCGTTTGTGACCGCTTGCGACGCCGCCAGGAAGAAGAGCACGCCCTCGTCGCAGCCGTCCACGTGCACGGCCGATCCGCTCACCACAGTCGACGTGGGCGGCTGCCTCCAGAAGCTCCGCGAAGCGACCATCCTGGCGATCGGTACCCAGCGGTCCGGCCTGGTCGACGCCATCGGCTCGGTGTTTGGCACCCAGGTCCTGACCTACGAAGATGTTCGGCCCGCAAGGCCCCGCGAACCCCTTTCATATCCGCAGCCATGCGGAAGACGGCCAAGGTGCCGCCATCCGCTCGCTGCTGCCGCTGGGCTATCTCGTCAGCGCGCTCCAACTCCACCCCCAACGCAAAGAGGTCATCTTCCACCAAGGAAAGTCCGTGGAGAACGTCGATGAACCGCGCGTCTGCCGCACCAAACTGGCCGCCGAAGTCCGCGGCGACATCGAGCAGCTGATGAACTATTGGGATCACTGGGGTTGGCATCGAGTCACGGTTTACGGCGATCTCCAGGAGCCGATCCGCCAACTCGCCCAATCGCTCGGCATGAGAATGATTGAGGAGGCGTAGGAAGTTCTGTGCCTGCCTAGCGCATCGACAGTACGCAGGAACATTGGCACGGAGAGGAGCGCGGCATTCAGCGCATGGAGCGACTGCTCACTCAGAAATGGGACGCCTTCGTGTTCCTATCGCCGGAGGCATCCGGTGTACGAGATGTCTCGCCAGATCTGCTGCCGGTCGAGCAGCAGTACACGCTGCTCAAGGCGGTCACCGAGGGCGCGGGGCTCGCCTCATCGGCGCCAGCTCCGCCGCGACGACGGTGAGGTCGTGATCACGACCAGGCAGGCCCTGAACCAGCCGGAGGGCGTTCTGGACCTGGGCATTCCGCGAGTGCGGTCCGGCCAATACCATCTCGATGTCGTGGCCCGTGACGGCGACCGCGTGCCGGATTCGGCAGCCTGCGATTCGCCGTAGTGAGTCAGCGCAAGGTGCAGGGGCTCTCGTTCGACCAGAACTGGGCCGAGGTCGGCCAGAAACTGTCGGGCCAAGTCCAGCTGTCGGGCGAGGGCCGGGCCGACCAGCCTTTGGTCGTCAGTCTGCTCGACCGCCGGGGGCGTGAAATCGTACGGCAGATTGCCAAAGCCGACGCGACTGAGCAAGCCTTCAGCTTCGACGTCCAGCCCTGGTTTCCCATGCTGCGCGATTCAAGGTCATCCTCCTGCCCATGACGCAGGCCTTTGAAGTTGCGCATTTTCATGGTC
>JAPLNJ010000533.1 GCA_026692885.1 Planctomycetota bacterium
GCAAGGCGATTGCGATCCGTCTGGCTGACCCATCCTCTAACCAAAGTCCTCCACAGGATCCGATCACTCGATCCCTCAATGCGCTCGCTTTGTTGGCGAGCGGCAATCCCGAATACCTCCCGCTGGTCAAGAAAGAAGCCCAGTGGGCAGCGGACTTCTCTTCGAGGCACATGCAAACCTGGCATTACAGCTACTGCATCATGCTGCTCTCCGAATATGTGATGGCGACCGACGACCGGTCGGTCATACCGGGCCTGCGGCGTCTCGCGCTGGAAGCCGCCAAGGGACAGAGTGCGGTGGGCTCGTGGGGGCATGGGTTTGCGATTCCCGATGGGCGGCTCGGCGGCTACGGGATGATGAATGCGCCGGGCGTGCCGCTCACGATTTCGCTCGTGCTGGCGCGCGAGGCGGGCGTGAAAGATCCTGCGCTGGATCTCGCTATCGAGCGCAGTGCAAAGCTGCTGCGGTTCTATATTGGGAAGGGCGCGATTCCTTACGGCGACCACATCCCGTGGATTCAAAACCACGACGACAACGGCAAGTGCGGGATGGGCGCTGTCCTGTTCAATTTGCTCGGCGAGGCGAAGGGCGCGGAGTTCTTCTCTCGCATGAGCGTGGCCTCGCACGGGCCGGAGCGCGACTGCGGGCACTGCGGAAATTTCTTCAACCTCCTGTGGTCCATCCCGGGTGTTGCCCTGTCCGGCCCGAATGCGACCGGAGCGTGGATGAACGAGTTTGGCGGCTGGTATTTCGACCTCGCCCGGCGATGGGATGGGACTTTTATCCACCAAGGCCCGCCTGAGTTTGAGGAAGACAGCTACGCAGGCTGGGACTGCACTGGCGGCTACCTGTTGGCCTATGCGATGCCGCTCAAGAAAATCGATCTAACCGGCAAGCGCCCAGGCGTCGCACCGCAGCTCGACGCCGCCGCTGCACAGTCGCTCATCACTGATGGCCGCGGCTGGAGCGACAAAGACCGCCACAGCGCCTACGACAAACTCAGCGAAGACCAGCTCGTGGCGCGCCTCGGGAGTTGGTCGCCCACAGTGCGCGAGCGCGCCGCGATTGCGCTGGAGCGGCGGAAGGACGCGCCCATTTCAGCCCTGCTGAAAATGCTGGAGTCCCCCGCGCTGGAAGCCCGCTACGGCGCGTGCCAGGCGCTTCGGGCGCTGGGTGAGCGCGCCGCGCCCGCCGTGGATGCGCTGCGGAAACTTTTGTCCGAACGCGACCTCTGGCTCCGCATCAAAGCAGCCGAGGCGCTTGCAGCCATCGGCACTCCCGCGATGCCAGCGGTTCCGCAACTTCTCGAACTGCTCGCCCAAGTGGACGCCGAGAACGACCCGCGCGGGATGCAGCAGCGGTATCTTTCCTTCGCGCTTTTCGACGGGGAGGACAACGGGATGCTCAGCCAGTCGCTCGCTGGCGTAGATCGCGAAGCGCTCTACAAAGCCGTGCGTGCCGGGCTCAAAAACCAGGACGGACGCGCACGGGGCAGCATCGGCTCCGTCTATCGCAATCTCTCCGCCGAGGAACTCAAACCCTTGTTGCCCGCGATCTATCAGGCAGTCATCGAGCCCGCTCCGAGTGGGGAAATGTTTGCCGACTCGATCCGTGTGGAGGGTCTCCGCCTTTTGGCCAAACATCGGATCGAAGAAGGAATCCGCGCCTGTGTGAATTACACCCGCGATCAAAATCCATGGGATAGCCAGGAGCGCACACCGGAACTGATGAAAGTTCTCCTCAGCTACGGCACTCACGCCAAGTCGGTCATTCCGGAACTGACAAAGATTGCCGACTACTTCGAGAAGGAAGAAAAGGATTTTCCACCGGAGTTGATGATCATGAAGGCCAAGTGTGTCCGCAAAACAATTCGTGCGATTGAAGCTTCGAAAGAAACCCCGCAACTCATCCGACTCAAATAGCGCAACAGCCCCCGCCGAAACACGCAACACTATGAAACACATCGCCACATTCCGCCCTGCTGCTGGCACCGTTGGTTGGATTGTCAGCCGCAGACGAACTGGTTGTGTATCCGCCAGTGCCAGGGCTTGCCGCCTCTGAGCATTACAAAGTGCGTGTGCGATCTGCCAGCGATGGCAGCGAGTGGCAGAGCGCCTTCGCCTGGGAGACGGTCTGCAAGACCATCGAAAAGAAGTCGGACGCCTACTTCGACACGTTAGCGGGCTGGACGCACGCCTACGTGAACTTTGAAACCGCCGGTGCCGTGGAGATCGAAATTGCCCGCGTCAGCGGCCAGCCGATTCGTGCCGCAGCGGTGCATCCGCAACGCAAAGCGTCCGCGTGCTCCGTGAAAGACGGCAAAGTTCTGGTCAGACTCGATAGAGCGTGTCTTGTCGCGGTCGATATTGACGGTCAGATGGATGGGCAGGACACGGGCAAGGGCTACAAAGGGCCGCCGATTCACACGATCTCCCTCTTTGCCAATCCGCCTTTGGTCGGCAAACCCAAGCCAAACGCCCCTGGGGTCCTGACCGTGAAACCCGGTGAGACTCCGCCCTCCGATGGGCCTTGGACCACGCTCTATTTCCTGCCGGGCGTTCACGATGTTGGGCTGGCTTTCCCGCTGCACGCGAACCGCCAATATTACATCCCCGGAGACGCGATGGTTTACGGCACGCTCTCCAACACGAAATGGGCCGACGGCCATCACATCCGCATCTTCGGCCTCGGCACCTTGTCGGGAGCCCTGAATGAGGCAACAAACTTGATGAGGCACAACAAACCACTCCCCACACTCCTCACCGTCCTGCTGCTGTCGCCGCTGGTCGCGGTGCACGCTGCTGATGCGCGGGCGAAACCCAACATCCTCGTCATCCTCGCCGATGATAAGTATTCGTATTCCTGGTGTTAGACGCGGGAACGCCGTAATAGTGCAGTCTCTTCCGAGAATTCGACGTGCTATCAGATCACTGAGAATTGGCGCGAATTGCGGGCAGTTGGGGGCAATTAACTACACATTGCTACACTTCGCCCGCTGTGGATGCGCACCCGGGACAAGATGTGGTGCGGTGACTGCACCTAACCTGAATATCACACACGAGGCTCGTCTCTGGGGTGTTACGCCGTCCCTATAATGCCGCACTTTAGGCAATCACAATGCGACTGCAAGCCGGGCTTCAAAGAGCGTCTGGAATTTACGATTGTCTGGGGTGGGAGGCAGAGCGGCGAGAAATCTCTCTTGCAGCATTTCCCGGGAAATCGCACGGCGGTGGTCGGCGTGCGAGGGGCGACGGTCGGGGTTGTCCCACCGACGCGTTCGGCGGTCGGTCAGCTCGGCCTTAGGCACGTCCCAGCAGCAGAGTTCGACCAACGTGTACATCCATTGGTTCAGGTGCCAACAACCAACGTTCGACCACACGTTGCGGACGTGTTGCTGCCCTGCTGGGACCCCAGACTTCCTTGACGTCGTGGAAGTGTTCCTCAATCGCCCAGCGTGCGGCAACCGCTTCCAAGATCTCGCGCACTTCCGCCGACGCGTCCGTGCCGAAGTACGGTGCCCAACTGTCGTCCTCAAAACGAACAATCACCACGCGGATCTGGCCGTTGACCAATTGGGAGACCGGGAGACCATCGCCTGCATCGCGCCAGTCAACGGCACTTTGGCCTTCGTTGTTCTCTTGCGTTTCGCATTCCGACGCTGAAGTCGCTCGCGTTTATCGTGCCTGGACTTCTTCCGCAGCTCATGTTTCGGTTGCGGACTGTTTGCGGACTGTTTCGGTTGCCGACGCTTTGAAGAACGCTTACACTTAGCCATCCTTGGCTCTCCCAATGAACGTGGTGACGTGTGCAATCACCAAACATCGCCGAGAGCCGTTTTTTTGACAAGAGCAAACTCCGGATCAATACGTAGCTCGCCTAAAGTGCAGAATTCGAATTCAGGCCGGGCCGCAATGTGTCGGTGTTCGCGCGTCTTCCTTGTGCTGGAGAGCCATCGCCATGACTCGTCGCAAACTCAATCGGAAACGCCAGCGGTCGGCGCGCGACCGGATCGGGCAGCTGTTGGATTGGTGCAATCTTCGGCTGGCACCCGGTGGAAACTCGAACCAAACGCCGTGGGAGCGAATGTGCGTTCGGCGGCCGGTGATCGAGTTTTTGGAAGATCGGCGCTTGCTGTCGACCGACGACTGGTCGCTGCTGGCTGGCGGCGACGAGTGGGCGGTCTTACCGGTGGAACGTCTGCTACAGAACCAGTCGGCCACGTCGCCTGCGACAGTCACTGCCCGGTTTGACGCACCGGCAGGAGCAGCGTGGGACGTGTCGGCGAGCGAAACCGCTTCCCCCTTCTCTGACCTGCGCTTGCTCGACCCGGACCTAAGCAAACTGGCCGGCCAAGTGTTCTACCTCGACTTCGACGGGGCCGAGGACGTGACCTACAACGGTCCGGTCACCATCGAGGGCCTCGACGTGCCGCCGTTCTCAGCGGCCGCCGCCGGACTGACGGGCCGCGAATCGGAGATCATCGCCGGGACGGTCGAGCAGTTGCACGCGTGGTCCGCGCCGCTGGGTGTTTCCTTCACCGCCGTCGAACCCGCGTCCGGCGAGTTCTCGACGATTTACGTCGGCGGTGATGGTCACGAGTTCCGCGAGTACGGGTCGTTTCGCGGCTTGGCCGAGCAAGTGGATTCTGCCAACTGCAACAAGCAGGATCAGGCGATCGTATTCAGCGATGTCCTCGCTCACCATTCCGAGTCGCAGCAGGAATTTGTCGGAGCCCTGGGCGACGTGATTGCGCACGAAGCCGGTCATTTGCTCGGTTTCGAGCATCCCCAGAACGGGAGCGCCGGCCTGACCGATTCCGCGCTGGCTCGCGTCGCCGCCGCTGTGGCCGCCGTTCAGATCAGCGACAAGGTGCGCGTCACGAGCAACTTGAATGTCCGCGTGGAACCGACGGTGACTGCAGACGAAATCAGCAACCCAGACTATGCGGGATTCGCCCCTGCAGGCAGCACGGGAATCGTCACCGCGGGCCCCGTTCCCGCGGATAGCTACACTTGGTACCAGGTTGACTTTGGCCCGGGCCAGTACGCCGGGTGGGCGGCGGAGGACTGGCTGAGTCGCGTGCCGCAATTCACGTGGCGGATGGTAGATCGCGTGGTGGAGACGACTCCGGGACGCATCGCGATTCCCAATTCAACCGCGTACGCCAATCCCGCAACATTCCCCGTGGAGTTCGACGTCCAGGAACTCCGGTCGGAAGGTGGCAGCGTTCCCTCCAGTTTCACGTTTCAGTTCTTCGGAGCCTCCGGCAAGCCCGTGGCGGCGGCGACAGGGCCGGTCGCGGGAACGCCGTTCAAGTATCGCGCCCAGTTGCCGCAGGGCCAGTACACCGTCACGCCCGTGGGCCACGGTTCCACAGGCGACGTGGCCTTCGACCCGCAAACGATCTCGGTGCGGGACATCCTGGTCGTGGCGATCGGCGATTCCTATTCCTCGGGCGAAGGCAATCCCGAGGTGCCGCGAAACCCCGACGAGGACCTTCCGGCCGAGTGGGCTCGGGCAGGTGATCCGGAGCAGAATCGCGAGCACCAAATCGCGCACCGGTCGTCTTCGGCGGCGTCGGCGCAGATGGCCCTGCAGTTGGAAAAGAGCGACCCGCACACGTCGGTGACCTTCGTGTTCGTTTCGGCTTCGGGGGCGACGATCCAAACCGGCGCATTCGATCGCTATCGTGGCAACGACAACGCTTCCACAGACCCGGAGGCTTGGCTACCGCCGCAGGTCGACCAGGTTCAAGACCTGGTCGGCGGACGTACCATCGATGCCCTGACGGTATCTTTCGGCGGGAACGACGTTGGATTCTCCAAGATCCTGGCGGCGATGTTCCTGATGGAGCCGGACGATGCCAATCGTGCGGACGAAATGGTCCGCCTCAACGCAGCGCTGCTCCAGGGAACCGTGGGAGCCTGGCAGGCGTTCAAGGACTCGCTGCCCGGAGCGAAGTCGTCGGGCTTTGACATTCCTCGAGGCAACACGGGTGAGCCGCTCAACTTGGCAGGGTTGAATGGCCTGGCCGAGGAGTACACGCAACTGGATAGCCTGATCCGAGACAAGCTGCACGCCGAGCACATTTATGTGACGGAATACCCGTTCTTCGGCACGGTCCGGGGGTCCAACGGCAGTGTCGTCGTGGCCAACGAGATCATGGGAGACGTCTCGCTGCCCTGGTACGTCGATCCTTTCGTCGATTGGGAAGTTGACCGCAACGAACTGGAGTGGGCCAGGAACAACGTGGCCAAGCCGTTGAATGTGGCGATTCAGGCGGCGGCCCAGGAGCACGGTTGGACCTTCGTGACCGGGATCGACGAGGCCTTCCAGGGACATGGCTACGCGGGAGCGAATCCGGAAGATCCGCAGTCCCATGCCGCGATCAACAGCGATACGGCCCGTTGGATTCGGACGGCCAGCGAATCCCGGGCGATCCAGGGGCCGGACTCGGCGGACACTCCCGGCACGGCCCATCCCAACCAATTCGGCCATCAGGCCGTGGCGTCAGCCTTGATCAAGGCCGTTTCCGCTGACGTCTTCGCGGCGCCGGCCGTGACCCTGTACGCCCTCAAGCAGTCGAATACCGCGTATCAGGTATTGGGGTTTGCGGCGGACCAGAACACGGGCGATGGGCTGGTGGGCAACTACGGGTTGCAGGTCCGCTCACGAGCAAATGCCAACGGCAATTGGACGCCCTGGATGAACCTGCCCCTGCAGTCCGGTGACGTCTTGCGAAGTGCGGGCACCACGCTGGTCACGCGGAAGTTCACCGGCCAGGCGAACCGGCAGTACGACTTCCAGCTATTGGTGCAAGACGCGATCGGAAAGGTGCTCCAGTCGGCAACGGCCAGCCCCATCGCGACGCCCGTCACCGACGACACGGTGCAACTGCTGCTCGACTTCTCGCCCCAGTCGGCGGCGAGGCAGGCCGACACGGCCCCGTTCCCCGATGCCGGTCACAGCCCGGACGATTTCGTATCGATGTTCGACTTGAGCTGGTGGGATGCCGCCACGATCACCCCGCGGGTCGGGCAGCAGATGCAGACCGTGGCCTGGTCGGATAACCCAGATCTGAATCGACAACTGCTGTTGCGCGCGCTCGATTACGACCACGACGGCGAGCTGTCCGCTGAGGATGCGGTGTTGGCCCAGAAGGCGATCCGCCTGGAAGTGCAGAAACGCTTCCAGAGTGTCATCGACGTGGTCAGCCCGGAAGTGCGGGTGGTGGTGGGAACCGTGGCGGACGCGTCGACCGGCAAGCCCCAAGGCTGGGACTACATCGACCAGGCGAAGGCACGCGACGACCGCGAGGTGTACGTGTCGTTCGTCGGCGCTGCAGACCCGCAGGGCACCGGGACGAGCTACGGCACATCGCAGCAGGCACCGGTCGGGGAGAATAATGAGTACTACAGCTATGCCTTTGGTATGGAGCATGCCCAATGGCTGTGGCAACGGGCCTACGAGTTGAAGCAGCAGAACGCCCTGACGCAGAGTTCCATCACCACGGCCGATTTCACCAAACGGGTCGCCGACACCATTGCCCACGAGTTCGGTCACCTCCTGGGACTGGGCGACGTCCGGTACTACGTCGATGGCGGGACGAATCCGCTCGCCGTGTTGAAGGACCGTTACGGACAGCCGCTAAACGATCGGCGGTCGATCATGAGCGAAGGCCGCACGCAGCAGCAACGGCTGCAGAGCACGTTCAACAACAAGACTTACAACGGACTGGTGCAGTTGGTGGGAGCGGACGGACAGACCACTGCGGTGGGCAGCCAGAACGCGCGGCAGGAGCTGGTGGCCTCCTTCCTGGAGCTGGAGCAGCAGACTCAGTTCAACGCCCCGGGTGGTGCGGGAAATTACTTTGACACCACCGGCGGCGACGAGTTTGTGCCCGACGCTCCGGACCGCGAGGCGCCGTCCGCCCAACTGGGAACGCTCGGCAGCCTGACGCCCGCCGCCGTCGCCGCGCAGCTCACGGCCGGGTTCAATTCTCTCCGCACCGATTACCTGGACGACTTCGCGGCGCAGCTGAACCTGCCCGCGCACAGTCTGCCCTTGATGACTTCGGCTTTGGGAAGCTTGTTCGGGCTGGGAGGACAACTGCAGTCCAGCGTTTCGGCCGTCGACGTGTCCTCGGCGACGACGATGGGTGAACTGGCGAGCCGCTTGACGACCGCCTTCCAGGGCGGCCACGTCAGCGGTTTCACCCTCGACAGTCTGGTGTCGGACGAGCAGTTCGTAGCGTTGCCGATGGACGCACCCGCCGATCTAGTGCGGGTGAGCGTCACCTATTCCCTGTACGACTTGCTGCACTCCGTCACGCTGGCCGGGGACGGGCTGGAGGCCCTGACCCAGTTGCAGGCATTGGGACTTTCGGGTGACTTGCAGGCCGCGGCGCACGTCGGTTTGCACCTGACGTTCGGGGTCGACACGGGCGGGTTCTACCTACTGCCCGGGAAGCTGGTGGAACTACCTCTGGAGGTGGCGGGAGACGCCGCCGTCACCGCGGGCTCCTTTGCCTCGGCGGGCGGGCGCGTGGGGCTGTATCTCAATCCGGTTCTGTCCTTGAGCACCGCGAATGCCGACGGCCGCGTGCGGCTGAGCGACCTAGCCAACGCGGCGGCGGACCTGTTCGTCTTGGACGTGTCCGGGAGTGCCGCGATCGACGTCGGGCTGAAGCTGAATGTCGGGCTCAGCCAGCCGCTGGCTTGGGACGGGCGGTGGGCCTGGGAGATCGACACGGACGGTTTTTCGCTGAACGCTACCGAATCGGGTTTCGACAACGAATCGCTCCTGAACTCGCTGGGCGACGTGCTGCTACCTGCTTTGACGAGTTTCGAGCAGCAGTCGTCCGCGCTGACGGCTTGGGTCGGGCAGATTCCGTTTCTCGGTTCCGGCGCCGGTGACGAGGCGGCGGCGCAGACGCAAGGCGGGTTCGGCGGCGGCGAGGAGTTTCAGGGTTCGACGCGTGACGCCCTGGCCGCGCGCGGCCTGGAGATCGTCTCCCTGGTCACGCCCGAGGAACTGCTATCGCAAGCGACCGACCCGAACGCCCCGGACTTGCCCGCGGACCTGATCTCGCTGCGTCTACGGCGAACGATCAGCGATACGTTTCACCCCAGCATCGGCGGCCAGAGCGAGCTGGCGGGGCTGGAACTGAGTCTCCAGGGCGACGGCACGGGGAGCCTGCAGTTGGGCTACGCGTTCACCTTGGGCGTAGACCGGACGGGCGGTCCTTACGTGCTCGAAGGTTCGAGCCTCTCGGGCGAGTTGCAACTGGCTGGGGTGCTCTCCGGCAATGCGACCCTCGGCGCCTTGGCGGAAGTCGCGGTCAGCGCCACGGGCAGTTTTGCGGCCACCGCCGGCGTGACCCTGGACGATGGTGACGTCGACCCCTACGAGCGGCTGTACCTCGGCGGCGCGGACCTCTCGGCCGCCCTGGCCAATCCGGATGGCGTCGCCCTCTCCGGCCGGGTCGAACTGAACGACCTGACGCTGACCGGTCGCATCCCGGCCCTGGGCGAGCTGTTGCCGGCCATCCGGATCGCGGGTTCGGCGTGGTACGACTTGAAGACGGGGCAGGGTGATTTCACCGTAAGCGAAGACAGCATGCTCGACGCCCTGGGCGGTGTCTTCTTTGCCGGCGTGAACGCCCTGGGGGATCAGGCGGCCGACCTGGCCCGCGTGGCGGAAAAACTGCCCTTGATTGGCGGCGGACTGTCCACCGGTTTGACGTCGCTCATCGCGAATCCGCTGACCTTCGAGTATCCGCAACGGGACTTGCGCCCGTGGTTGACCCAGCGGGGGTTCGACGTTGTGGATGTGGTGACCTTTGACGAGCTGCTGGCGGGGAACATCGACGACTTGATCGTGCTGCACTACCACCCAGGTCCCCCACCACCGCTCGATCTAATTACCTTCTCGGCGGGCGGGTCCCTGAACGCCGGCGTCGCCCAACTTCAGTTGGGCGGCCAACTCCAGGTGCGTCCCACGCTGGACCTGGACATGACCTTCGGCGTCAATCTCGATCGGGGACCGTACGTCCTGGAAGGTGCAACGCTCGACGTCGCACTTCCGGTATCCGGGACGCTCGAGGGCAAAGCCAATATCGGTCAAATGCTCCAGGTCGGCGCCCGGGCGGAAGGTTCGATCAACGCGGGGGCGGTTCTGACCCTCAGCGACTTCGACGACGCCAGCGGCGAGCGGCTGTACATGTTCAGTACCTCGGCCGGCGACGGACTGGAGGTCGGCGACGTGCTGGACCACGACCAAGCCGTCACGTTCACTGGTGCGGCAGATCTGGTCGTCACGCTCACGGCCGACAACCCGGCCGCCCAGATCCCCATCGTCGGCCGGTTCCTGCCAGGCAGCTTCATCTGGCAAGCCGACGTCGATTACGACCTTGTCACAGGCCAAGGGAACTACCAGATCCGGCAGCAGGATGCCAGCTTCCAGCGGCTCGTGGGCTTGTTCACCGACGCGAAGCAAACCGTGCTGAACTACTTCCTGGGCCAACTCGAACAATACTGCCCGATTCCCGCTCCGGTGCGCACGCTGCTGAGCACGAAGCTGCCGCTGATCGACAAGGACATTCTGGAGGTTCTTAACGTCCCGCCCGCCTTCAGACTGCTGGTGGCTCCCAACGCCTTCCTCGGGCTAAACGCAAACGATCTGGCGAAACACGAACCGAATAACCTGGTCGACTTGAAACTCGACTTCCTGCAGGTGGACAACATTGTCAACCTGCTGATGGGCAAGCCAACGAATCTGATCAGCTTGGACGTCCGCCAGGAGCAGGAACTCAAGAACACGACGATCCCCATCGTCCCCACGTCCCCCCTATTCTCGCTCTTCGGCGTCGTGAACGTGACGATGAGTTTGAACCTACTGCTGAATGTCGGCGTCAAGTTCGATGTGCAGATGGGCCTGGACACCCAAGGCTTTTTTGTCGAGGAAAGCCAGAGCGACTCGGATTTCCTGGCGCAGCTCAACGGCAGTCTCGTCTTGCAGGGGCCCATCGATGTCCGGCTCGTCGTGTTCTCGCTGGGGCAGATCGCGATCGACGCCGGCTTCGGGGCGTTCGGCGGTGTGCGGCTGGTGGCTCCCCAGGGCGGGAACGGCAAGCTGCGTCTGAACGAGGTATTGGACCCGCGCAACACGCACGTCGGCATGGGCTTGGACCTGTTGCTGGGACTGGGGGCGCAGGTCGGACTGGTCGACTTCGGGGTTACCGTGGGTCTGCACCAGAGTTTCCCGATCCCGCTGTGGCGGTACGATGCCGGCTCGATGGCGGACATCTCCGGGCAGATTTCCTCGTTCACCGACGACTTGTTGGACAAAGTGAAGGCGGCCATGAACCCGCTGAACACGCTCCAACGAATCTGGGATGAGGGCTCGAAGGCCCTGGCCGATTTAGACAAAGGTTTTCGCGACGTGGCGGGGCGCGGCGTGGAAATCGGGAAACAGGCCGTCCAAGATCTCGGCAACTGGGCCGGTCGACAGGCCGACGCCGTCGGGGCAGCAGGCGCCCGCTTCGACCGCGAGGTCTTGCAGCCGCTGTCCGCAGGCATTTCGGATTTGGGCGACCAAATCGCCGATTTCGGCGGCTGGGGGTCCTGGGACAAGGTCGATCCGCCGGTTCGCCGGACGCTGTCCGCAGAACTCCGCGGCGATACGCTGTTCATCACCTGGAACACGGAGGAAGCAGCGGCGCGATTCGGCGGGAACAGCGCGGCGGATATCACCGTGGATATCGTCAACGGCGAGTTGGTGATCGACGGTCCCGACTTCACGCAGGAAGAACTCGTCGCGACCAAGACGATCTGGACCAGCAAGGGGCGGAAGACGAAGGAGCGAACCGAGCAGGTTACGCATCGCAACATGGTCCGCTTCGGGCTGGCGGGCATTAGCCGCATCGACATTGCCGGGACCGCGGCCGATGACAAGCTGGTCCTGCGCAATAACGTCTACCTGGGCGCCCGGCTCGATGGGAAAGAAGGCCGGGACCTGCTGATCGGCGGCAGCGGGAATGACGAATTGCTGGGCGGCGGAGGCAACGACCAGCTCGTCGGGAATGCCGGCACGGACACGCTGGACGGTGGCGACGGAGACGACTCGCTGGACGGCGGCGAGGGTGCCGACACGCTACGGGGTGGCGCTGGCAATGACCGGCTGTGGGGTGGCGCGGGCAATGACCGACTCTGGGGTGGATCTCAGAACGACACCCTGGCCGGCGGCGCGGGAAACGACGAACTGTACGGCGAAGGTGGCAGCGACGTGCTGCTGGGCGAAGACGGGGACGATTCCCTGTGGGGCGGCGAGAACGACGACAACCTCCGCGGCGGCGCAGGCAACGACCAACTGTACGGTGAAGGCGGCGCGGACTACTTGTCGGGCGGGGCCGGCAACGACACGCTGCGCGGCGGGGCCGGCAACGACACGTTGATCGGGGACGAGGAGCAAGGGGCCGCCGCCGGCAACGACGTGCTGCACGGCGAAGGCGGGGAGGATGCTCTGCGCGGTGGCCCGGGCGACGACCGCCTGTACGGCGGCGGTGGCGGCGACCGGCTGTTCGGGGACGCGGGGAACGACCTGTTGGTCGGCGCCTGGGAGATGGACGAGAACTCCGCCGATGATGGGAACGACATGCTTTCTGGCGGCAGTGGTGACGACACGCTGCGCGGGGGCCCCAGCGAGGACGCCCTCTACGGCGGCGACGGCACGGACTACCTGGCCGGTAACGAAGGGCCGGATCTGCTCGACGGCGGCACCGGGAACGATACGCTCCGCGGCGAGGCGGGCAACGATACGTTGATCGGCAGTTCGGGCGCCGATGACATGTCGGGCGGCTGCGGCGATGATGTGCTGTACGCCAGCTTTGAACCAGGCACCGGGCGTCCCTCCCTCGTGCATGGCGACGATGGCAATGACCGGCTGGAAGGCAGCTCGACGGGCGACACCCTGTACGGCGATGCGGGCGATGACACGATCTATGGTCATGGCGGCGCCGACGTGCTGTATGGCGGTGCCGGAAACGACATCCTAGTCGGGCAAGAAGGGTCGGATACGCTTTATGGCGGTATTGGACGGGATCTGCTGATCGGTGACTTGGTCAGCGAGACAGTGGCCATTCCCAGTACTGGTCTGCCGACAGTGGTGTTGATGGTGTCGGCGACGGCCGGCAGTGACTTGCTGTACGGCGAGGAGGATGGCGACTGGCTGTACGGAGGCGCCCAAAGTGATTACCTGCAAGGAGGCGCCGGAGACGATTACCTGGAAGGGAATGACGGCGACGATCTGCTCGAAGGGCAGGAGGGCCTTGATACCTTGCATGGCGGCGCAGGCTCTGACACTCTGCTGGGCGGCAGCCACGCCGACACGTTGTACGGCGATGACGGCAGCGACAAGCTGTATGGAGGTGCGGGCGACGACACACTTCATGGCGGCGACACGCTCCATCGCGGCGACGATGCGGATTTCCTATGGGGCGACGAGGGCAACGACACGCTGTATGGCGACGGCGGCGCGGACCGCCTGGAGGGCAATGACGGCAACGATACGCTGCACGGCGGCGCGGATGATGATCATCTGCTGGGCGGACGGGGCCAGGACACGCTGTATGGCGACGGCGGCGCCGACCTGCTCGAAGGCAACGAGGATGCGGATGTCGCCTACGGCGATGCCGATCAAGACGGCGTGATTCCGTCGGACGCGGCGGCGGACATGATCCTCGGCGGCAGTGGGACCGACCGGCTCTATGGCGATACGGGAAACGACGTGATCGAGGGCGGGGACGACGCCGACACCCTGTTCGGCGGCGCCGGGGACGATGTGCTCCGCGGCAATCTCGGCAACGATTTCCTGTACGGGCAGGGCGGCAGTGATTGGCTCGAAGGGAACGAAGGCGACGACGAGATTCATGGCGACGTCGACCAGCAGGGCGTTCTGCCCAGCGATCCCGGCGGAGATACGCTCTACGGAGGCACTGGCGCCGACAGGATCTTCGGTGACGGCGGGAACGATCGCATCCAGGGTGGTCCAGATAACGACACCGTCCACGGCAACGCGGGCGACGATTTCATCGAGGACGAATCGGGCGAAAACTGGCTGTACGGCGACGAAAACAACGATACGATCTACGGCGGATCCGACAAGGACATGATCTATGGCGGCACCGGCCGGGACACCCTGCACGGCGGCAGCGGGCCGGACGTGCTGCTGGGCGGCGACGAAGCCGATACCCTGTATGGCGACGACGGCCACGATACGCTGTACGGCGAGGCCGGTGACGACACCCTGTACGGCAATGACGGCAACGACGTCCTGATTGGCGGCAGCGGGGATGACACGTTAGTGGGCGGACAAGGCCGCGACGTGCTGTGGGGCGGCTTCGAAGTCTACGCTGCCGCCTACTTCGATGAATCGCTGCTGGACGACGACGGCGTCCTGGACTTCGAATTCGCGGCAGGGTTTAACTTGGCCGAGTCCACATTCGCGACGAACTACGTGCCTCCGCGGATCGTACCGCTCATCGTGCATGGAACCTCGATCGAAGGCACTGTGGGCGATGGCTCCGATACGCTCCTGGGCGGCCCGGACGGCGACTGGCTGTTCGGCGGTGCCGATCAGGACACCCTGGCCGGCGAAGGCGGCGACGACTATTTGGACGGCGGCGCCGGGCACGATCACTTGCATGGCGGCACCGGCGACGACGTGGCCCGCGGTGGGGCCAATGATGACGAAGTGCACGGCGACTCCGGAATTGACCAGGTGTACGGCGATTCCGGCAGCGACGACGTCTACGGCGATACCGGCGCGATGGCGATCACCGCCACGGCCGCGTTCGGCGCTCTGCCCCTCAGTGGCGAGTCCCTGTTCCGGCTGCTGCTGGACGACAGCACCGCCGTGGAAGTGTCTGTGCCAACCACCGGTTTGGGACCAACGTTGACTCCGGGGCAGGTATTCGATCGGATCAATCAATCGCTGGCCACAGCCGGATTGGCCGGCCTCGTCGAAGCAAGACTGCTGCAGGACAACCGTGTCCGCCTCGTACGAGTCGGCGATGCCGGTACGTTAGCGGTCACGGCGATCAGTCCCGTGGCGGCGGACTGGCTTCACCTGGATGCCGGCCAGCAGTCCCAGTGGGTCCAGGCTGGTCAGCGGCTGTGGGGCGGCGAAGGCGGCGACAAGCTGTACGCCTATGCGCCCACGACGGCGATGGAACTGGTGCCTGGCGACGAACTGCACGGCGGACCCGGCAACGATTGGCTGTACGGCAACCTGCGGCAGGAGGTGCTCCTCGGCGACGAAGGCAATGACACCCTGTACGGCGACTATCTGGCCGGGCCCGGCTACGACCCGAACACCGCGGCCGCGACCTACGGCGCGCCCGACCGATTGTTCGGCGGTAGCGGCGAGGACAAGCTGCTGGGCGGTGGTGGCGCGGATGAACTGTGGGGCGGCGCCGATTCGGACTGGCTGGAAGGCCAGGAAGGCGTCGACCGGCTGTACGGCGGTGGCTGGATCGATGTGCTGGTCATGGACGTCAAGCTGAGCGACAACAACGGATTCACCGCCTACGCTTCGCGGGGCGAAGTGGTTGACGGGCACTACGGCAACCAGACCCGCGGCGACGTGCTGGACGACAACGCCACCGACATCCTGCTGATCGAGGGCTCCCAATATGACGATACGATCCGGCTGTCGGAGCAAGTCCTCGTAGACGGCGGCCAGACCAATCGCAGACTGGTCGTCGACTACGGTGTGGCCCTGGGCGGCCAGTCGATGTTCCAGGGGCAGTTCTATCTGGACTGGCGCGACGCCAACGGCGTACCGCTGATCGAGCAGTTCCGGGTGTCCGGGCTGCGGGGGCAGGACCAGCTTGAGTTTGTGGAGGGGCCCACGGCCATCGATGTCTCGGCCCTGACGGCGCGGAGCAATGACTGGGTCGGTGTGATCGACGGTGGCCCGGACAATGACACGCTCGTGGGGAGCAATGCTCGCGATCGCCTGGATGGCGGATCCGGCAGCGACGTCATCTACGGCCTGGGCGGGGACGACAGTCTGTGGGGCGGGGGTGAAGGCGATCACAGTGGCGATCACGACCAGCTGTACGGCGGTCAGGGCAATGACGACCTGGTCCGCGGCAGCGGCACGAACGAGTTGTACGCCTGGTCCGAAGATCCGCAACCCGCGGGTGATCACACTTTTGGTGTATTCGTCGACGCCAGCGGCCGCCTGCTGGACAACGCGCAAATCGATCGACAGACGCTGGACCTGACGGCGTTGTCGAGCGTCACCGGTATGGGTCTGTGGTCGCCGGCGCAGACCGATTCCTTCACGTTCGCAGTCACCCAATCGCCTGATGCCAATGATGGGCTGACCATCTCTCAACCGGACGGCTTCGGCCTGGACATTAGCCTGTGGGAGTCGCCCGTAGGTCAAGGTCCCGTGCAGTTGACTGTCTTGCCCATGACCGGCCAGACGGCGCTCGAACTGAACTTTACCAGCCTCGGCGTGAACGTAGGCAACCAGTACGAACTCCGTGTTCGGGCCGCCTCGGGCGAGGCTGGCCTGCCCATCGGCTATGAGATCGCCGTGCATGTCGGGGCGAACGCGACTACCGGCGACAGCGTTTTGGACCTGACGAGAAAACGCGAGGATACGGGCCTGAACCGGATGCTGGGCGGGCCGGAAAAGGACCTCCTGTACGGTGGCACCGGGTTGGACTTCCTGTTCGGCGGGGGCGGCGACGATGTTCTGGTCCGCAGCGACGGCACGGAGTTCGCCGCGGCCGACGGGGGCCTGGCGGGCGACGCATGGAAAGCCTACGCCAAGAGTACCGACAAGGTCTGGTACGTGGGCGGCTCGAATGCGGCCGACGTGATCTCGGTCGACTACGTGACCGAGCCGGGCGTACTCCAGGGCCACCACCTGGTCACGCGGTTGACCAACAACAACGGCAACTACACGTTCGCCGCCCAACTGCAGTTGAACTTCGACGCCAAAGATGCCAATGGGAACTACATCTGGAACCCGGCGGACGTGGTGGCCGACGTGGAACGTCTAAGGACCGAAGACCCCGAAGCTCGCCAGTTGGGCTATGAACAACTGCAGATGAACGGCGGTTTGCTGCCGCCCGAAGGCGATTTCCTGGCGATCATCATCGATGCCTTGGGTGGCAACGACCAGATCACCGTGGGACCGACCGTGCAGAAGACGGTCTGGATCGACGCCGGCGCGGGCGACGACCGGGTGGAGATCTTGTCCGGCAACGTGATCCTGAGCGATCAGAGCGAGACGGGTGCTCGAAACGACACCTCGGCGACGGCCTTCGGCCTGGCAACTACCCCAGGCACGATTACGGCCGGCATTCCCGGGCCAGCGGACGGACGGATCTTCACGTCGGAAGCCGACCAGGCCCAGTTCGCCGTGCAGATCAATCAGACGCAGCCTGTGCTGGTGACCGTCAAGGACGACGCGAGTAACGGCAGCCTGGACGACCTGGTGCGGGACATCCGCTCGGCCCTGGTTACGGCCGGACTGGGCGAGAAGGTCCAGGCGGACCACGACGCGCAGGGGCGGATCCTGTTGTCTGGCGTCGCCGAGGCCGGTGTGGCGTCGCTAACGCTGACGACCACTGACAATGATCCGACGGTCACCAGGCTGGGCTTTGCCAGCGGCCAGTCGGCGGCGGCCAAACTGGCCTCCAGTACGGCGTTCACGGGCCTGACGATCGACAGCCCCACCGATACCGACTGGTATCGGTTCCAGTTGGGGCAAGTGCCGGACGGCGGGGTTACGCTGACCAGTGAGTCCCCGCTGGATCTGCTGTCGGCCAGGCTGTATCGCCAAGACGCCACGGGACTGGTGGAGGTCGCAAAGAGCGAACCGCGGGCGGCAGCCGCACCTGACCGCACGGAGATCCTGGTGGCCTCCGCCGCAACACCCGCCGACGGCCGGTTGACAGCGGACGCGCATTTCACGTTGTTGGTGGACAGCGTGCCGGTGGCCGTCACGGTTCCCGCGGACGTCACGAATGCCAGCATCTACGACCTCTTGACGGACATCAACGCGGCGCTGGCCGAGGCCTTGGCGCAGGCCGGGGTCGACCTGGACATCATGGCCGGCCAGCAGGACGGGCGGATCACGGTATCGTGCGCCACGCTCAGCCGGCACGTACCGCTGGAAATCCGCGCAGACGCCGACGATCCGGCGCTCACCGCATTGCACTTTGCGGATAGCCAGAACTACAACTCGCAGAGCAACGCCTTCCCGCTGGCGACGATCGAGGACATCGCCCAGGTGCCCGGGCTGTCGCTGCACGACGCCGCGGACGTGGACTGGTTCCGCTTCACGCTGTCGTACGCCGAATCGGCCCGGCTGGTCGGTTCCGCCGACGTGGCGTCCAACGGTCGGCTGCTGGCAGGTTCGATCGCCGAATTCTCGGTGAAGATCAATGACGAGTCCCCGGTTGCGGTCAGCGTCAGCTACGAGCAGATGCAGACGAACGCGAGCGTCGATGATCTTGTCACGGACCTCAACGCCGCGTTGGCAGCGGCCGGGCTGGCAGACGAAGTGGTCGCCGGCCGCATCGGCAACAAGCTCACGCTATCCGTTGTCGAGCCATGCAGCGACGCGACACTCTCGCTGGTGAACCTGAACGCGACGACCGTCGGCGAGTTGCACTTCGCCGAGGGTCAGCAAGCGTTGCCGGTTGCGGCCATCGATCTCCGCTCGCTGGACAATGGCGCCGGCGACCTGCCTGTCGCGATGTCGTTGGAAGTGTACGGCCGCCTGGGCGGTGGGCGTCTGCGGTCAGGGGCCGAAGAGGCCGACGGGATCACGCATCTGGACCTGTCCGGGCTGAAGCGAGGCGAGTACTGGCTGCGGGTCGCACCCAGCAGCACGAATCCCCAGCCGGGCCGCTACGAATTGTTCCCGCAGATCGGCCTCACGGGCAACTCGCGAGTCGAATTCTTCGGCGCGGCGCAGACGGTTCTGAGCCTGAACGGCTTGTCCGCGGCCACGACCTACTGGCTGGAAGTCACCACGGCGAACCAGATCCCGACGATCTACGACCTGACGTTCCAGTTGGCCACCGGGGCGCAGGCCGAAGTCGTGCCGATGACCACGCAGCGGGACCTGGTGCGGCGTGACGTGATCCTGGGCGGGCCCGGCAACGACGTGCTGTCGGGCGGGCCGTCCGAGGACTGGATTTTCGGCGGGCCGGGCAACGACGTACTGACCGGCGGCCTGGATAACCAGGCGCCGGATTTGCTGTTCGGCAACGAGGGCGACGATCGTTTCCAGATCATTCCGGACCGTTTGCCATTTGTGAAGGGCACGCCCCAGACCCTGGTGCCCACGACGGTGGACCGATTCGAGGGCGGCGACGGGAACGACGAGGTGTACTTCCTGGGCGGCGATTTCGATCGACTCGGCCGGCCTGTGCCGGATCATGTGGCCCTGCGTTATATCCGCGAACTGCATCGCTACGAATTCACGAGCCTCCAGTGGGACATCGAGAATCAGCAATTCGTGATGGACGGGCCGTATCCGGCAGTGCTCACCGCCGAAGCGCCGTTCGCCACCGATTCGTACCAGCTTAGCGCCGACGCCGTGTTCCGGCTGTCCGTAGGCGGGGCGACGGCCCTTGAGGTGCGAGTAACGGCAACGTCGACCACGAACAACTCGCGCGTCCAGGATCTGTTGGACGATCTCAACACGGCCCTGGTCACTGCCGGGTTCGGCGGGGTCGTGTGGGCCAGCCGCGACGATGTCTCCATCACCCTGACCACCTACGACCTGGGCAGCGCGCAGTCGCTGGAAATCAGCCAGCCGAATCAGGTGACGCAGGAGAAGCTGGGCTTTACGCAGAGCCAGCTTCGCTACGGCGCGGACGAACTGTACGCTCAGGACTATCTCTTCTACCAGACCATCGACGTCGAGCGCACGGTAATCGACACGCGGGCGGGGAACGACGAAGTGCACGGCGATCCGGGCTACAAGTTCCCCGGGACCGTCAGCGAGTGGGGCATCGATCCGGGCGACTACGAGCAGCGGGGGTTGATCTCGGCGCTGGAGATCCACGGCGGCGACGGCGACGATCGGTTGTTCGGCGGGGCCTACGACGACACGATCTACGGCGATGGCGGTGCGGACCTGATCCTGGGCGGCGGCGGCAACGACCTGATCCAGGGCGGCGCGGGGAACGATCTGTTGGCCGGCGACACGACCGTGGTCCCGGACCGGTACGAATCGGTTACCCGCGGCACGTACACGTACACGAACGACTCGGCCGAGCACGCCGCCGACCTGGGTACGCCGCGGCCGGGCTTGGAGATCTCCGACCTGACGTTCCACGCGGGCGACCCGGGCGACTGGTACGTGATCGACGCTCGGACGGCGCAACGCCGTTATGGCGACGAGAGCCATCTGTACCTGTCGCAGGACATGATCACGGTGCGGGAAGTGAACTCCACGGGGACCTCCAGTACGCTGGGCCCGCACTACTTGTACGCCGGCCAAATGGTGGGCGACGAGCTCATCCCGGTGGAAAAGTATTCGGGCACACCGGATTACTACCTGCTGTATGTGCCCAACCTGGACCAGATGACCGTGCGGGCGAGCCACGCCATGCCGGGCGATGGCCGGATTCCAGCCGGCAGCAATTCCGCCAGTTTTGCGATCAGCATCGATGGCGGAAATCCGGTGACGATCCAGGTTCCCGCATCGGGCGTCATCGTGGATGGAATTAACGCGCAACTCAACGGCCGGCGATTATCCGACGGCACGCAGCTAACGGAGCATGTCGCCGTCTCCGCGGATGGGCAATTCCTCCGCTTCACCCGGACAAACCATGTTGCGGCCGGGGCTTCGGTCCGCATCACGCAGGTGAACAGCGTGGCGAGGGACGTCCTGGGCTTGGACGAGGGCCTGGCCACCGGCGCGGCCAGCCAACCACGCGAGTACAAGATCGTCTTCAGCGATGCCGTGGGCCAGACGCTGCATGTGGGCGTGGATGCTGCCGACTACAGCATCGCCCCCGGCGGTTCCGGACGTGTGCCCACCGCTATCCCTCTCGGCGACATCAACGGCGACGGCTATGCCGACTTCATCGCGGCCGTGAAGAACAATGTCAGCGAGTTACTGCCCGGCTACGACCCGGACCAGCCAATGAACGGCTTGGCACCCAGCTACGCTTACATCCAGTTTGGTTCGGCAGCGGTGGCGGACGTGTCCCTGCCCGCTGTGCCGGTCGGTTTGAAGCTTCCTGCGCCGATCGACGTCGAATCCGATTATCACACCACCGCCGTGATCGGTTCGCCGGGCGACTACAACGGTGATGGTGTCGATGACATCGCCATCGGCCTGTATCGCCAGGGGGCCACCAGTGCCGACCGCGCATTCCAGTTCCAGGGTGTCTACCTGATCTTCGGCCACGGTGATCCGACCGAGCTTTGGATCGGCCAAATCGATGTCATTCGCGACGCCGACGTGGTCATCAAGAACGACCTGGGAACCAATCTGGGGCAACTCGCGGTCGCCAGTGGCGGCGATCTGAACGGCGACGGCGTCGACGATCTGGTGATCGGCGATGGAGCGACGAGCATCGC
Source organism: Planctomycetota bacterium (assembly GCA_026692885.1). The sequence goes on from JAPLNJ010000533.1 coordinate 21,627, forward strand.
GCACGTGTTCTACGGGCGCGTTCCGGGTGACCATCCCTGGCCCGCCCGCGAAACGAGCCGCAGTGTATTCTCGGTCGACTTCTCCGACACGAGTCTGCAAATCTATGGGCCGTCGCAGGATGCCTTCACCATCGACAACACGGGAGGGGGACTGTGGCATGTGACCACACGTCGTGGCTACGACAACCTGCAAAATCCCAGCCACAGCCTGCCGCACAGTTTCTATTTTGGGACGGAATCCGGCAACTACGATATGGGGCAGACGGCGGGAAAGATCACTTCGCCGGAGATCGATCTGCACAGCGTCAATGACGCTGTCTTGTCGTTCAAATACTTCCTGCAGACCGAAAGGAGACCGGACAAGGTCGACAAAGCGTCGGTAAGAATCGCTTACAAGTTGGAGTCGGGCACTTGGACCGAGTTCACGTCGCTATCGGGGTTAAGCAACGCAGAAGACCTGCGGGATTACACAACAAAAGACCTGGAGGATCCCACAACAGACTGGAACAGTATCAGCGTTTCGCTGGACCAGTATATCGGCAAGGTAGTCCAGATTCAGTTCAAGTTCGACAGCGTTACTTCGGCAGCCAACGCCTACGAGGGCTGGTATGTCGACGACGTTGTGGTATCCACGCGGTATACCATGTATCTGGAGGAAGCGGACCAGCGTCTATTGCCCCCAACGTCCAATGTAGGCAATCTGATCGGCCTCTCAGGGGTAGGTCAGGCTTCTGCGGAACTTGGCAGCGGGACCGCCGGGCTAGCCATCTTGCGAACTTCGTCCGAGACCGCCGAACCCCAGTCGACTGTGCTGTCTCTTCATTCCGACTTCTCTGCGACGCAACTTCTCACCGTCGACATCAATAAGACAACACCATCTTCCAATCCCTGGTGGATTACCGAAGGGAACGGTGTTGCGTATTTCGTGTCCAATGACGGGACTCACGGAAGTGAACTGTGGAGTTCCGATGGGATCGCAGCGGGAACGGTGTTAGTCCGAGATATCAACCCTGGAACAAACGGTGCCGACCCGCAGTACCTGACGCTGGTGAATGGAACTCTGTTCTTTGCTGCGAGCAGCCCACTGTTCGGCCGTGAGCTGTGGAAGTCGGATGGCACCGCCGTCGGCACCGTCCAGGTCAAGGACATCTGCGTCGGAAGCGGGTCCGCCACGCCCCGATATCTCACCAACGTCAACGGCACGTTGTTTTTTAGCGTCTACGATAGTGTCAATGGCTTAGAGTTGTGGAAGTCGGACGGCACCGCCGCCGGCACCGTCTTGGTCAAGGACATCCGCTCGGGAAGCGGATCTGCCTATCCCAGCAATCTCACCAATGTTAACGGCACTTTGTTCTTTAGGGCCTACGACGGCACCAACGGCCATGAACTGTGGAAGAGTGATGGCACGACTGCTGGCACCGTCATCGTCAAGGACATCCGCTCCGGAAGCAACTCCGGCGATCCTCACTACATCACCAATGTCAACGGCATGGCGTTCTTTCGGGCCACCGACGGGACCAACGGCAATGAACTCTGGAAGTCGGATGGCACCGCCGCCGGCACCGTTCTGGTCAAGGACATCTGCGTCGGAAGTGGCGCAGGCTTGCCGACCTCAGTTCTCACCAATGTTAACGGCACTTTGTTCTTCCGCGCCACGGACGGCATCAACGGCTATGAACTCTGGAAGTCGAATGGCACGGCCGCCGGCACCGTCCTGGTCAAGGACATCCGTCCTGGTATCGGCGATGCCCATCCCGTAAGTCTCACCAACGTCAACGGCACGGTATTCTTCGAAGCCAACGACGGCACCAACGGAGATGAGTTGTGGAAGTCGGACGGCACGGCCGCCGGCACCATCTTGGTCAAGGACATCCGCACCGGAAGCGGGTCCGCTACACCTCAATATCTCACCAACGTCGGCGGCACGCTATTCTTCATCGCCGACGAGGGCGTCAACGGCCGTGAACTGTGGAAGTCCGCCGGCACGGCCGCGGGGACCGTCTTGGTCAAAGATATTTTCACCGGGAGCGACTCCGCCGATCCTCGATGTGTAACCAATGTCAACGGCACGTTGTTCTTCGGGGCCAACGACGGCGTTAACGGCCGTGAACTGTGGAAGTCGGACGGCACCAGCGCTGGAACCGTCCTGGTCAAGGACGTCCTCGCCGGAACTGGGACCGCCGACCCGCGATATTTCGCCAACGTCAACGGCATCTTGTTCTTCAACGCCTACGACGGCAGAAACGGCCGGGAACTCTGGAAGTCGGACGGCACCGCCGCGGGCACCGTCCTGGTCAAGGACATCCTTGCCGGAAGCGGCTCCGCCCATCCCCGATATCTCACCGATGTCAGCGGCACGTTGTTCTTCTGGGCCACCGATGGGATCAACGGCTTTGAGCTGTGGAAGTCGGACGGCACCGCCGCGGGCACTGTCCTCGTCAAGGACATCCTCACCGGAAGCGGATCTGCCAATCCCCACTATCTCACCAACGTCAATGGCACGCTATTCTTTCGCGCCAACGACGGGACGAACGGCGACGAGCTTTGGAAGTCGGATGGCACCATCGCTGGAACGGTTCTGGTCAAGGACATCCTCGCCGGAAGCGGGTCCGCTTCTCCCGACAACCTCACCAACGTGAACGGCACGTTGTTCTTCATCGCCAATGACGGCTCCCACGGCTTTGAGCTGTGGAAGTCGGACGGCACTGCCCCCAACACCGTCCTTGTCAAAGACATCGTTGCCGGAAGTGGAGGCGCCGCTCCTGACTTTCTCGCCGTCGTCAACGGCACGTTGTTCTTTAGCGCTTACGACCCCATCAATGGACTGGAAGTCTGGAAGTCGGACGGCACCGCTGCGGGCACCGTCCTGGTCAAGGACATCAACGCCGGAAGCGGGCACTCATGGCCCAGTGGTTTCACCAACATCAACGGCACGGTATTCTTCAGCGCCGACAGCGGAGCCGGAACGGAACTGTGGAAGTCGGACGGCACCGCCGCCAATACCGTCCTCGTCAAACACTTCTTTGCCGGAAGCGGAAACGCCAATCCCGGCAATCTCACCAACCTCAACGGCACGTTGTTGTTCAGCGCCGACGACGGTGTCCACGGTCGCGAGCTGTGGAAGTCCGACGGCACCACCGCAGGCACCGTCCTGTTCAACATCGGAAGCGGGCCCGCCGATCCGCGCTACATCAGCAATGTCAACGGTACGTTGTTCTTCCGCGCCGATGACGGCATCCACGGCTCTGAGCTATGGAAATCCGGCGGCACCGCAGAACGCACCGTGAGAATCACCGACATCAATCCAGGCAGTGGGGCAAGTGCACCACGATACCTTGTGCAGGTTGGGGAAATGCTGTGGTTCGGTGCCGATGATGGTCAGCACGGAGTGGAGTTATGGGGGCTGCGAACCGACGCCGGCCTTAACCTATTGCTTGATTCATCCCTGCATGGACTGCCCTCGATAGAGCCGATCGGCGATTTCGATGGCGATCAGTTCGATGACTTCCTGGCAACGGACAAGACGGGCGAGGGGGGCACCGGGTATGTCGTGTTCGGCGGAGCGGACTACGAGGCCCTTGCGGACACGCAGCATGGCGTGATGCTCCCCGTCGATCAAGTCAATCAACGGTTGGGGCGAACTGCGATCGTCGCCACGAACGCCGGAATGCTGTCCCCGCTCGGTAATGTCGACGGTGTCGGCGCTCCGGAACTCGGCTCCGTGGCCTTCCTCCCGACCCCCGAGCTGTCGGGACTAGGCAGCATCCATCACTCCGTCGGGCTTGCCTTCCTGGGAGTGCAAGACCCTGACCATCTGAACGTAACGCAGCCAGATCTGGTGTTCGAGCCAGGCTTGGCGAATTACGAGACGTTTCAGCCGAACATGCTGAGAGGCATCGGCGACGTCAATGGCGACGGCCGAGACGATCTGGCGGTGGTCGATCGCTTCGGCGGACAAGTCCACGTTTACTTCATGAAACCCATCGTCCCGGCTTGGACCGAACCGGTACAGCGGCCGACCCCGCCGCAGGAGCTCTTCCAATTCGAGTTGGCCACACCCGCATTGACGGTCGAGGACATCGGCAAAGTGCCCGGCACAAGTCTGGCTGCGGAACCGTCGCTGGCCGATGCCTTTGCCCTGGAGGGCACCGAGCAGAACCAGAGGTTCGCCAGTGCGGAACCGCTGGGCGACGTGAACGGCGACACGACTTCCGACTGGCTCGTTCGCGGCGACACGGCCGCCTGGCTGTACCTGGGCCCGCTCGAATTGGATGCAGCGCCCCAGATCGACGAACGGGCTCATTCATTGATCGATTACGAGGACCTAAGCGGCTCCCCAGCCCAGCGGATGGGTGACATCGACGGCGACGGCACAACCGATCTGGTGTTTGCTCGCTATGTGGGCACCCAGTGGCAACTCGACGTGCTCTGGGGCGGAAATCACGAAGGCTCGCCGTTCGCCAGTGGATTGCCGCGAAGCCTTGACGGCCGAGATTTGACCAAGGTCCTGGGGTTAACGGCGACGAACGCCAACTGGAAGCCGCAGGTGGTGACGCTCCAGTACGACGGGACCGATGCGGACGGGCGTCGGTATGCAGACTTGGCAGTCACGACCCCCGATGGCCGCGTCCTGATGTTCTCCGGCAAGGCCCTGGCGTCCGCCGCCGCGGCCGGCGGCTACCTCCATGAGAGCGATGCGCTGTTCACGGTCCGCGGTGAGGAGACCTGGGACAAGCTGCCGGCCGTCACCGAGATGGTCGGACGCCAGACCCTGACTCTAGCCAGCCCGCTGAAAGATGAATTGATCGTGCGCGTGGTTGGCGACGTCAACGGTGACCGGCGGGAAGATTTTGTGGTTGCCAATCCCTCCTTTATCAGCCAGGAGACATTCGCCGGGACGGCCTACCGTGGCCCAACGATTGGCCGGGCCAGCCTGTTCCTGGGAGGCACGCAGCCCATAGGCGGCCAGTTCAGCCGCGGCATCCCTGGCCCAGGACTCAGCGGCACGGTCAGCGGCCCGGCCGTGGTCTACCAAGGCGAATTTCTGGCCAGCGACGTGTTCGCCCTGGGCGACATCAACTTGGACGGCTACGACGACTTCGCGCTCGGACGTTCTCAGGAAACGCAGCGCGGACACGGCAGCAGCCTGTTGGTCCACTA
>JAPLNJ010000534.1 GCA_026692885.1 Planctomycetota bacterium
CTTCTCGATGACGTGGGCTAAGTGACCAGTAACGCCAGCGATAGACAAGAAACTGCACTGCCTCTATACTTCCCGCGTCCATTTTTTCACCACTCTAGCGAGAGATCGATCAATGCCCAGGAAAGCCAAAGTAACCGAACCCGAAGTTAAAGTGACCGAAGCGGAAACCACGCCCGTTGAAGTTGAAGCTACGCCCGTCGAGACGAAGCCCGAAGTCGAACTCGCCAGGGGCGAGAGGTCAAAGGCGATCAAGAAAGCCCTGAAGGCAAACAAGGACAAGTCGCCCAAAGAAATCGCAGAAATCGTCACGGCATCGGGTATCACGACACTGGCCTGGCAAGTCAGCAACGTCAAGTCAATTCTCAGCTCCAAGAAGAAAGCGAAAGCCACTCCCGCTGCCGCCCCTGCCACCGAAACTGTTGCCGCCGCTCCCGCCGTGGCAAAGGATGCGGTGTCTATCGGCCTGCTGCAGAAGGCGAAGAAGTTGGCGGCCCAACTCGGCGGCATCAAGGAAGCCAAGGCGGCGATGGACGCGTTGGTGCAGATTCTGGACTGAGTCTCAAGGGCTTGCTTGCCTGCTGGCGTTGTCGAGCGCAGCGGTGCGGAGTGAATCCGATGGCTAAACTACCTCCCGTCGGTAAGAATCATTCTTACCACGATTGAGTGTGAGGCTGGCACACGACACACCAGGAGCCTAACCAATGGAAGTCATCCTGAATCTGACGATCTTGCTCCTTATGACAGTCGCGGCGGCCGTTCAAGACGAACCTCCGGGACGGAGCTTTCCCAAGATCAAGACGCACCACGGAGCAGGTGGATTGCATTGGATTGAGATCTACTGCAAGGAGATGGGGATTGGCCAGATCAAACCAAACACGCTCAGGTACTTCCACCAACCTTGGGGGATCGTCGCCAAAGCCATCGAAGTCGATCTGACGACCGGCAAAATGATCGTGTACCCTCCAACTCACGACAAGGGGGAGAAAATCGTTCAACAACTCACGCCCCAGCAACTTGCTGATCTGAAGAGCATTCTGCGCTCGCCTCGATTCACATCTCTGCCCATGGAGAACCCCGTTTCGGGTATGGACGGGTACTCAATTCTCATCGAATCCACTTTGGACGAGAAGTATCTCTGGAAGCTGCATTGGATTCCAGGGGAAGACTTCCTGAAGGTCTCCAAAGAGATTGTGGCGATACTGGATGCCGCGAATCCTGAACGAAGGGGAGGAGTGAGAGGACGGCCCGATCCTTGAGCCGCAAGGCAGGGGATCTGGGCCCGCGTGGGCGGTGATGATGGGCCAGCACCTGCCGGATCGCGACCAGGCGGCCGCTGACAAGCGACGCGACACGTAGCTTCGGAATCCGGAGACGAGCTTATCGAGTTGTATGACAAGGCCATCGCCCGTGTTCAATGGGTTGCTGGCTGTGCAAGAGTGGCAGAAGAAGAACTGAAGAAGAGCAAGTCACGTGCGATTGAAACACAGCGGCAGATGAAGGCTAAGCGTCAACCCGACTCTGCCTGATCCGGCACGTTCGACGTTGTCCTGCCTCTCGCAGGGGCGCCGTGACGACACGCAGCGGTGTGCAACTGGGACCAGCGGCGGACCGGTTCGATGGTGACCGAGCGGACTCTGGCACCAAGCTGGACAGCCGCTGATCAAAGACTGTCAGAGCAGGGCGGCTACAACTGCGGAGCCTGGCGGGACTCTGCCAAGATCAAAGAAGCCGTGCTCGCCAGAACGAGAGCGGCCCACAGCACGAGAAGGGAGTGAACGTGATGAATACCATCCGGGTTTGCGTCGCTGGTCTGATCTGCTGGGCTGCAGGCTCCGCATGGCTGGCTGCGGCAGAGGACGCCACAGCGGTGCCCAAGCCGAAGTCCACCCTGGTCAAGATGGGCGATGCCAAGTTTCAGGACTGGCTGACGCGGTGGAGCAAGAACGTCACCAACGACGCCCGCAATCGGTACTGCGACCGAGAACTGGGCGAGGAGATCGGCTGGCTGATCACGCCGTTCCTGGACGGCTTCTACTATGGCTACCTGGCCACAGAGGATACGAAGTGGGTGGAGCGGCTGACGGAGTGGGCCGATGCCTGGATCAAGCGCGGCGTGCAGGAACCGGACGGGTACGTGGGCTGGCCCAAGCCCAAGGCCGCCGGCACGCTCGTGGACCAGTTGGATGACTACAACGCCGACAGCCTGCTGGGCGAAGCGATGGCCCTGCGCCCCGTCGTGCTGATGTCCGGCGAGATCCTCAAACGCCCGGCGCTGAAGGCGAAATTTGGCACCCAGGCCGAGAGTTACCTGCGACTGGCCGAACAGATCTATCGGAAATGGGACCAGCGCGGTGCCTGGCGTGAGACGAAGGACGGTGGGATCATCTCGGTGGTGCTGCCATTCGGGATCGACACGCAGACCGGCAAGTGGACCAACGGCTACGAAATTCGCAACGCCTCCGGCAAAGGCTTCTCGCATCCCAACAACAAGGCGAATCATGTGGCCCGCTGGCTGCTGGCCATGTCCGACGTCACCGGCAAGGCCGTCTACCGCGAGCGGGCTGAGAAATGGTTCCAGGTGATGAAGTCGCGGATGAAGCTGAAACCAAACGGCATGTGCGAGATCTGGAATTACTGGCAGCCGGCCGGCGACTGGGATTACAAACCGGACGGTTCGCCCAAGCATTGGGTCGGCGTCCATCCGAACCCCGGCTACTACCAGATTGATGTCACCGGCATCGTGGATGCCTACCGCCACGGCTTGGTCTTCACCAGTGCGGACATCGACCACCTGATCGCCACAGCCCTTGCGGAAAAACGGTACTGGGACGCCCTGGCGCCGTTCAGCCCAGATATTCAACGGAAGTTCGAGGAGGCGCACAAGCCCGATGGTTGGAGCGGGTTGAGCACGACGCCCTGGTACTTGATGCTGCAGGCACAACTCCGTTAGTCGCAGGACGCGGTGAGCGTTCTTTGGATCTTTCCATGAGGAGTCGCAAGATGATCCGCCGTTTTCTTCGACCCTGGACGTTCGCTGGGTTGTGTCTGGTCGTCCTCCGCTTTCCGTCCGCGGACTTGGCAAACGCAGCCGAAGCCATACAGCCGCTGGCGCCCAAGGTGGACTTCTCCTACGCTTTCGCCACCCCGCATCGAATCACGGTGGGCCGGCCGGACTCCAGCGACCGGACGCTCTTGGACTTGCAGGCGGGTAGCCTGCGGATGGCGTGGACTTATGAGGACCTCACCCGATATCCTTTGGCGGCGTTCGTCACGCCCGCCACGGCGTGGGACATCCGAATGACGCCGCAACTCGACGGCAAGCCGTTGGCTTCCAGTCGTTGGACGCGGCTCGACGGATTCCTGCCCGCGCTCGACAACACCTATGAAGATCCGCGTGGTGTTTACCGGTTGCAGGTGCTCGGCGCGAAATCGGCCGCCCTGATCCGATTCGAGGTGGTCAATCCAGACCAGCAACCGCACCAGTTCGTGCTGGGCTGGGTCGTACGTCCCTATCGCGGTTACCTCGCGGATGTGCCGGAACTCCGCCGCCATGACTGGGGTCAGGAATGGGAGGAGGCGAAGCAGGAGTGGCTTGCGCTGCTGGGCCGCGGCAGCCAGATCACCGTCCCGGACGAGGGCGTGTCGCATGGTTTCCGGGCCTGTCTGGCCGATCTGTTCATCATGCGTGAGCCGGTCGCCGACGGGTACTTGGCCGCAGTTCCGGGCACGGAAGTCTATCGCGCCCCGAATGCTTTTGAAGCGGCCATCGTCGCCGTGGCCATCGACCAGGCCGGCCTGCACGAACTGTCCGCGGCGGGCTACAAGATGTGCCTGGAGATGCAGGAACCCGACGGCGACTGGAACGATCCCAAGGGCTGGGGTCACCTGATGTGGGGAGGTGCCGGCTTCAAGGCCTGGGCGGCCATGCAGCACTACTACCTGACACGGGACGGCAAATATCTGGAATGGGTCTATCCTCGCCTGGTGGCCAGTTCGCGCTGGCAGGAACAGCAGCGGGCACGCATGCGTACCGGCAGCGGCGACAATCGCCCTGCGACGTACGGCCTGATGCCGCCGGGCATGGGCGACGCGGGCTTGATGAACGATGGCGACTTGTACGGCGTGTTCCTGCCGCACAATATCTGGGCCGTGTACGCCGACCGCTTGGCGGTGGAAGCCGCGAAGATCCTCGGCCGCTCGGCGGATCTGGCGGAGTTGCAGAAGATTTACGAGACCGCTCACGACGACCTCTTGCAGGCGATCCGGCGCGGAGCGATTCAGGCCGATGGCTACCGCTGGATTCCGGGTGTGCCGAACAAGACCTCCGGCAGCCGCTGGGGGGTACTCAACGCCTTAACACCGTGCGGGCTGCTGCCCCCGGACGACGAATTGATCACCGGCACGCTGCGGCATATCGAGTCGCAACTCAGCCCCGGCGGCGTACCCATCCATACCGGCTGGATGGCCGACGGGATGTGGGTGGCGATCACGTTGGACAACGTGGCCGAGGCCCATCTGGCCTGCGGCAATGGCGATGCCGCCGCCCGCTGCTTGTACGCGACATTGAACCACGGCACGCCGCTGTACACGTGGTGCGAGGAACGCGGACAGGAACCGGGCACGTCGAAATGTTCGGGCGACCGGCAGCATCTCTGGACTCCGGTGGCTGTGGTCCGCGCGATCCGCGATTCTCTGGTATGGGAGGAAGGCGATGGTCTACGCTTGGCGCTCGGCACGGATCGTTCGTGGCTCGCTGGCGGGAAGCCGGTCGGCATCGCCGATGCCCCCACGCACTTCGGCCGCGTCTCTTACCAATTGCAGTATGACGCGGCCAAAGCTCAGGTGACCGGCCGCGTGCAGTTCCCAGAGAACGCGACGGCGGCGTGGGCGGACCTGTTGGTACGGCTGCCCGGCGGCCTGCGGCTGATGGCCGTCAACCCCGAGTCGGGTGCCGCCCTATTACCGGCTGGCCAGGGCCTGCGTTGGGAGAAGCCGCGCAAGATATTCGAGTTTGTCGCTCAGGTCAAAAACTAAGGGAAATGGAGGCAATCATGAGTGCGCCAAGATAAGCTGCTGCAAATCAGCCGGACAATCCGGCCTGGCCAAAGGCTAACCACCGGGTCAGAACAGAACTTTGCACGTAAGGAGGTAACGAATTACGCGAAGCCAGAGGGATGGCGAATGATCGG
>JAPLNJ010000535.1 GCA_026692885.1 Planctomycetota bacterium
ACAAGTCCGGTTCTGTGAGGGGCGTTGAAGTCGCCTTCAACGGTTGAATATTGTGACACTCTTCAGATCGAAAGAGAAGAGCAACAGGGAATACAAACCAGACCTACCGAAGGAGACCATATTATGCCTACTCGACAAGAAGTGATGGCGGTGATCCGTATGAACAAGATGAACGCGACCAAACAGGCGCTGGTGGACGTCGGCGTGTCCGCCTTCACGGCTCGCAAGGTTGTGGGACGCGGGCAGGGCCGGGTCGACTACCGACTGCTGCAAGCGGCGGAAGAGGGCCACGAGGAGGCCATCAGCATGCTGGCCCCCGGGCCGGTGCTGGTCCCGAAACGTCTGTTGACGGTGGTGGTTCCGGACCCGCAGGTGCCGTTGGTCGTGAAGACGATCATCGACGTGAACCAGAACGGCCATCAAGGCGACGGCAAGGTGTTCGTGTTGCCTGTTTACGAAGCCGTCCGCATTCGCACCGGCGAACGCGACGACGCCGCGCTGGATGAAATCGTGTAGGTGAATGGCGAGAAATCCGGACCCGTGGGCCGAATTGGTCAGCGGGTCCGGACGATGGGAAGCACCGTTCCGCGGGAAAACAGTTGCCTGTCGCTCGCCGCTGCAAACCAGAAGACTCCACAAGGATTCCCACCCATGCCCACGGAAACGACCCTGCCTGCGGCAGAAGTCAAGCAAGACCTGCTCCAAATCTACCCGACCAAAGTGGCTCGCAAACGGGCTGGGCAGATTGTCATCAACACCAAGGAACCGAATGCGATCGTGCCGGAGATCGCCGCCAACATACGCACCACGCCGGGCATCATCAGCCAGCGCGGTTGCTGCTATGCGGGCTGCAAGGGGGTGGTGCTCGGACCCACGCGAGACATTATTAACCTCGTGCATGGCCCCATCGGTTGCAGCTTCTACGCCTGGCTCACGCGGCGCAATCAGACCCGGCCCCCGACCCTGGAAGACGAGAACTTCATGACCTACTGCTTCTCGACGGATATGCGGGAAGAGGACATCGTCTTCGGCGGTGAGAAACGACTCGCCCTGGCAATCCAGGAGGCCTATGACCTGTTCCATCCGAAAGCGATCGGCGTGTTCGCCACCTGCCCCGTCGGGCTGATCGGAGACGACGTCCACGCCGTCGCCGCCAGGATGAAGGAGAAGCTGGGAATCAATATCTTCGCGTTCAGTTGTGAAGGCTATAAGGGGGTCAGCCAATCGGCCGGCCACCACATCGCCAACAATCAGCTGTTTAAGCACGTGATCGGCCGCGACGACACCGTCGGGCCGGGCAAGAACCGCCTCAACCTGCTGGGCGAATACAACATCGGCGGCGATGCGTTTGTGATTGAGGATCAACTACGTGGCCGACATGCTGCAGAAACGGTACGGGATCCCCTGGATCAAAGTCAATTTTGTCAGTGCCGAAGGTTCCGCCAAGTCGCTGCGCCGGATCGCTCAGTACTTCGAAGATCCCGCGCTGAGTGCGCGGGTCGAACAGGTCATCGCGGAAGAGATGGCCCAAGTCGTACACGTTCGAGACGACGTCCGGAAACGGTGCGAAGGCAAGCTGGCGATGCTGTTTGTCGGGGGCAGTCGCGCCCATCACTACCAAGACCTGTTTGCGGAGATCGGCATGCAGACGGTGGCGGCGGGCTACGAGTTCGGACATCGCGACGACTACGAGGGCCGCCGGGTGCTGCCCGGTTTGAAGGTCGACGCAGACAGTCGCAACATCGAGGAACTGCACGTCGGACCGCACCCGGAGAAGTTTCGCCCGCGGAAGAGCGACCCACAGTTGCAGCAACTGACGGAGGACGGTCTGACCTTCGCCGACTACGCCGGCATGCTGACGGAGATGTCCGAGCACAGCCTGGTGATCGACGACATCAGTCACCACGAAGCAGAACGGCTGTTAGCGATCTACAAGCCCGCGGTGTTCTGTGCGGGGATCAAGGAGAAGTTCGCGATCCAGAAGTGGGGCGTGCCCAGCAAGCAGCTGCACAGTTATGACTACGGCGGTCCCTATGCCGGGTTCCGCGGTGCGATCAACTTCTATCGCGACATCGATCGGATGGTCAATACCCAGATCTGGTCGTTTATCGAGCCGCCCTGGGAACGCCAAGGCAAACCGACTTTGGAGGCCACCTTCGTGGCGGCCTGAGCCACAGTTCCCCCTCGCCCCGAAACCCCGGTGAGAGGCGTGAGGGGGCCGGACGAGCGACAAACCCCCGGTGGGCACGGCCCACCCACCACCTGGAGGACCATCACGTGCTGTTACGACATACGTCCAAGGAAGTCGTTGAACGTCAGGGTCTGACCGTGAATCCGGCCAAGACCTGCCAACCGATTGGCGCCATGGTCGCGGCGCTGGGCATCCACAACTGCCTGCCCCACAGTCACGGCTCGCAAGGCTGCTGCTCCTACCACCGCAGCACCCTGACCCGGCAGTACAAAGAGCCGAGCATGGCCGCCACCAGTTCCTTCACCGAGGGCTCGTCCGTGTTCGGCGGGCAGGCCAACCTGCTGCAGGCGATCACCAACATCTTCAGCATCTACAATCCGGAAGTCATCGCCGTTCACACCACATGTCTCTCGGAAACGATCGGCGACGACATCCCCCAGATCATCAGCAAGGCCCGGGATGAGGGCAAGATTCCGCCGGGCAAACGCGTAATCCACTGCAATACGCCCAGCTACGTCGGTTCGCATGTCACCGGTTTTTCGAACATGACCAAGAGCATGGTGGACTACTTCGCCGAGCAGCCGAAGCAGAAGACCCGCGTGGTGAACTTGATCCCCGGCTGGGTCGAGCCTAGCGACGTGCGAGAATTGAAGCGTCTGGCCGCCGAGTTGAGCGTGGAGACGCTGGTCTTCCCCGACACGTCCGACGTGGTCGATGCTCCACAGACCGGCAAACACGTGTTCTATCCCAAGGGGGGCGTGACGGTCGAACAACTGACGCGGACCGCGGCCAGCCAGACCACGGTCTGCCTCGGACCGACCGCTTCCGAGGCGGCGGCGCGGGCCCTGGACGCGAAATTCAAGGTGCCCGTCGAGTCGCTGGAGCTGCCGATCGGACTGCGCGCCACGGACCGCTTCGTGAACGTCCTGCGACGGTTATCGCGAGCCTCCGTCCCGGCCTCCGTCAATGAGGAACGCGGCCGGCTGATGGACATGATCACCGACATGCACCAGTACTTCTACGGCGTGCGGGTAGCCCTGTGGGGCGATCCGGACCAGTTGGTCTCCCTGGTCGCGTTCCTGACCGATCTGGATATGCGTCCCGTCTACGTCGTCACCGGTACCCCCGGAAGACAATTCGAACAACGTATGGAGACCGCCTTGGCCGGTCGGGTGCCCGACGCCAAGTACCGTCAAGGATCCGGCGCCGACATGTTCTTGATGCATCAGTGGATTAAGCAGGAACCGGTGGATCTGTTGATCGGTAACACGTATGGCAAGTACATCGCTCGCGACGAGAACATCCCCTTCGTCCGGCACGGATTCCCGATCATCGATCGCGTCGGCCACTCGTACTTCCCGACGGTCGGCTATCGCGGCGGGATGCGTCTGCTGGAGCTGATCTTGAACGCGTTGTTGGATCACAAGGATCGGACTGCGCCGGAAGAGAGTTTCGAGTTGACGTTGTAGGATGCGTGACCAACGATGTTTGAAATCCTGGAAGCTCGCCAATCACAGATCCACGAGACCGGCGCCGAGCCATTCGCCATGACGTGCGAAAAGCCGAGCGTGGCGGGCTCGGTCAGCCAACGCGCCTGCGTCTTCTGCGGCTCGCGCGTCGTGTTGTATCCGATCGCTGACGCCCTGCACCTGGTTCACGGCCCGATCGGCTGCGCGGCGTATACCTGGGATATCCGCGGCTCGCTGTCGTCCGGCCCCGAACTGCACCGCCTGAGCTTCTCGACGGACCTGAACGAGCGCGATGTAATCTACGGCGGCGAGAAAAAGCTGTACCGGGCGCTGCTCGAATTGATCGACCACTACCAGCCCCAGGCGGCCTTCGTCTATTCCACCTGCATCGTGGGCATCATCGGTGATGACGTCGCAGCCATCTGTAGATGGGTGGAGTCCGAGCGAGGCATCCCGGTGCTGCCCATCGCGTCCGAAGGTTTCCGCGGCAGCAAGAAAGACGGCTATCGCGCGGCCTGCGACGGCTTGGCCAAGCTGGTCGGCACCGGCTCGACCGAGGGCATCAACCCCCACAGCATCAACATTCTGGGCGACTTCAATTTGGCCGGCGAGA
>JAPLNJ010000536.1 GCA_026692885.1 Planctomycetota bacterium
GTTCACGATTTCAAGTGATCTCACCGGCCTTGGCAAGCCTGTTCGTTCTTGTCTGTACTGCCCAACCGGGGTGGCTGTTGTTGCTCGACTCATTCTTGGGATCCAGCCGGCAGCGGCCATTCTTCAGCACATCGCACGTAAACCGACCGAAGGGACGCACGAGGTGGGTTGCCAGTGTCGGGGGATTTGTGGCGGTGTGGGGTGTGGCGGGGGGCGGTGCCTCGGCCGGCGTCGGATTGCTTTGACGCAACGACGAATTGTCACCAAACCGCCCTTCTTGTTTACACCCGAGGAAACTACCACATGCCCGCCGTACTTGATCCCGAACGATCGGCACAGCCTCGTTCACGCCCAGTCACTTCGACTCGGCCGCACTGGTCGTATTCCCAGATCAGCCAGTTCCTGCGGTGCCACCTGTCCTACTACTTCGAACGGATCCTGAAGCTGGAAAGGCCCTGCCTCCCGGCCAGTATGGTTCTCGGCAGTTCGGTCCACGAAGCGTTGGCCGCATACCACCAGTGCCTGCAGGCGAAAAAGCCGGTTCCGGCAGGCCGCGTTCAAGGGGCGTTCCTGAACGCCTGGCACGCCAGCGAGGACCGACAGCCCATCCAGTTCAAGGACAAGGACACCCGCGACGATGTGTTGGCCCAAGGCATCGGCCTCCTGGAGTTGTACCTGCAGGAGCCACCTCCCCAGGACATTGTGGTCATCGAGGAGTCGATGATGGTTCCGCTGTTCACCAGCAGGGGCAAGTGCCTTGGAAAGCCGCTGATAGCCGTGGTGGATCTGTTGCATCGGGATCAGCACGGGCTGCTCGTCTCCGAATTCAAGACCAGCGGACGTCGGTACTCCGAGCTCGAGACGGAAATGGCCTTGCAGGCCGTCACCTACACCCACGCGGTCCGCGAGCGGTATGACGAGAAGCCGGGAGTCCGGTACGTGGTCCTGGTCAAGACGAAGAAGCCCCAGGTGCACTACCTGGATACCGTCAGGACCGAGTCCGACATCAATCGCTTGGGCGACGTGGTGCAGACGATCGAACGGGCAATCCAGGCCGAGGCGTTCTACCCGGTCGAGACCATGATGAACTGCTCAGGCTGTTCATTCTACCGCCAGTTCCGTGAATGGAGGGGTACTTCCAGCAGAAGTGGCCACGAAAACGAACAAAGGGAGGCCGCATGCTGACGGAGCTTTACGGCAAGGGCGGTCGAGTCTGCAGGGATGCCCGAAAAGGGTATATTCGCTGCAGGCTGATCGTTCGCCCAACGCGTTGGGTTTTGCCAGCTTGCGCGGCACGGAAGTGGACGACGCGAGCGAAAGAACCGGGCCGGATGCTGTTCTTCTCACCAAGCGTCTTTCCGCCGCCGTTGAAAGACTTATCGCATCACTTCATGTGATCACTGAT
The DNA here is from genome assembly GCA_026692885.1 of Planctomycetota bacterium. Next base: position 1,406 of record JAPLNJ010000536.1, read on the forward strand.
GTCAGACGAGGCACAATAAGTGCCGGGCCAGCCCCCTTTTCGCGGCAAACCGTGCGTTTCATTCGGCTTTGGTGGCTGCGGTGATCGCCAGCAGCGCCGGCGTGCCGTAACGGCTTCCCTGGTCGCCGTACTCCAGGTCGATTGTGGCGATCGCCACCTTGGGCCGCGGGTTGTTCCAGGTGAACTGATAGACGACCGCCTGCTCCTCCGACTTCTGCGTCGGGAAGGGAGCTGCCCAGGCCAGGGCCGCGGTCTTCAAGCCGGCGGGGTCTTTACTCAACCAATGGTCGGCCCCCTCGCCGTAGAGCACCGGAACTTCGGCACGCTCGCCGTCGGCGTAATGGACCACGTACTTGAACAGCACGGGCGTGGGATCGGTGGGCCGACCGCGCTGCCATTGGCCCGTGCGGTTGAAGGTGTGCAGGAAGAAGAGGACGTCCGCCTTACAGTTCGCCCTCAGTCCTGGAACGGCTTTCGGGAGTTGTCCCCGCGCGCCCGGTCCGGCCAACATCACGCACGAGGGCAGGCCCCAGGCCATGAGCCAACCGCCAGCCGCAGTGAATGCCTTGACACGATCCGCCGCGCCGGCCAGGGTCTTGAGGTTCTCCGGAGTGGCGTCGAAGACAACGATCTGGTGCTGGCCGTCGCCCAGAGTGGCCAACAGATCGCCGGCCGCATCGAACTTCAGCCCGGAATCGGTCAGGAGTTTCAGCGCGGGGCTCTTGGGGTCCATCACCACGACCGTGTTCTTTTGCACCAGCGCGTAGCGCTCGCCGTAGAGCAGCAGGTTGTCGAACAGCCGTTGGGCGACCGGGTCCGTGGCCAGCTTCTCGCCCACCACCATCTGGCACAGGACCAGCAGGCCCTCGTTGACCGGGCACTCGGCGATGGCCGAGCTGCCGAGCTGCTCGTCGCAATGGGCCAACGAGACCGCGCCGCGCGTGGCTTTCTTATAGACGTTGCGATACACCACGTGATCGCCCGACCAGGTGAAGAAATCCGGCTGATCGAGGCCCGCGAACAAGGGATGCTCCGGGTTCTCCAGGAAGGCCACGCGCCCCACGTAGTCCGTGGGCGTCAGGTCGGCAGGCAGGGCCTGGAAGTGCAGCGAATGCGTCTGCTCGAGCACCAGCACCCGCACGCCGCGCGAAGCCAGGGCCAGCCAGCGCGGGTCGGTGGCGTCGCGAGCCAAAAGGGCGTCCTTGCCCACCAGCACCATGCGGGCCTGGGCGGGCACCTCGGCCACGCTCGTCACCTCGGTGAATGCGATGCCGCGGGCCTGCAAGCGGGCTTTGGCCGCCCCGTGCGGATCGAGGACCGCCAATTGACCGGCGCTGAGCGACGGCTTCGCAACACTGTCGGGAGGGAGGACCGCCACATTCTTGACCTCGCGGAATACCTCCTTGCCTCCTCGGCTGCAAGTGAGGATAAATTGCCCGGCTGTGCGTTGGGACACGCGCGGCACCGCGACCGAAATCTGGACCTTCTCGTGTTGGCCTGGGGCGAGCTGATAGACCTTTTGCTGGCCCGCCACGGGCCGGTCGCCCAGACGCAGTTGCCAGGCCATCTCAATCGGGTCGCTCAGGTGCGTATCGTTGAACACTTTGAGCGTGCGGGGCACGACGCTGCCACCGCCGAACGTCCAGTTCCACTGGCGGCAGAACACGCAGACCGGCTTCCACGAGTTGAAGTGCAGGTCAGTCGACTCCTCGGAATTGAAGCAGAAATGGTGCGCCGCCACGCCGTGCCAGCGGTGCCCCTCGGCGATCATCTTCGCGATCAGCCCGGCTCCCAACCGTGTGGCCGGCCCCCAACCGGTGAAGCAGCCCTCGCCCGCAAACTGGCTGAAAGCCGCCGGGCTGTTGCCGCGCACGTAGAACGCTTCGCCCATGAAAATGGGCCGCTCGGGCACTAGACGCCAGGGCACGATACCCCAAGCCACCAACGGCTTCTCGTGGGCCTGATACGCCTTAGCCAACGTGTAGGCCTCGTCCGGGTAGTCACGCCAGAAACTCTCCTGGTAATGGACCCCGTTGACCGGCAAGGACTCGTCCAGCAGGCAATTCCCGCCGTCGACCATTACCGGCCGCGTGGGATCGATTGCCATGACCGCCTGAGCGGCCCGCGTGATCTGGGGCTCGACAGTCTTCGATAGGCCCAGGTTTCGCGAATTGATGAAGGTGATCTCATTCTCAATGGACCAGATGAGGACCGACGGGTGGTTACGCAGCTTCTTGACCTCGGCCGTCAATTGCTCGATCCAGTCTGCCAGCCGATGGGGAAATCATAGAACTGCTCGACCCAATTCTTGGTGTCCATCCACTCGACGGGCACGTTGAACGACAAGCGGCAGCTCTTGCCCGACTTCTTCTCGCTGAAAGCGTAGTACGTATCCTTGATGACCACGCAAATCTCGTTGGCCTGACCCGGCCGTACCGCACTCGTCACATCGCAGTCCCATTCCGCGAAAGGGGCCTTGGTCCAGCCGCAGAACTGGCCGTTCACATGGACGCTGGCGATCAAGCTCAGCGACGGGAATCGCAGGAAGAACGAACGGCTGGCGAGCCCCGCGGGCACATTCACCCGCGTCCGGTAGACCATCCGATGGCAGAACCGCAACTGGGGCTTCACTTCGAACTTGTTGCCCGGCACGGCGATCGCCATCCAGCGGGCCGTGGCCGCGTCGGGCAGGACCTTGGTCGGGCCAGTGCGGTCGACTACCTCCTGCTCGTCGTAGCGGCAGACCTGCCACAAGCCGGCGAGTGGGGCCTCGATCCGCTCCTCGGGCCGTACGCCTGCGGGAACATCGAAGACCACCGCGGCGGCCTTACGGTCTTCGTCGGTCTGCCAGTCGGCGTCGGGCTTGAAAGCGCCGTCGGGGCGAAACTGGCCCTGATACAGGCACAAACAGTCGGACACGTACAGTATCTTCTCGGCCTTCTTGACGACCACTTCCTGCGGCTTACCATCGGCACCGGCTTGCTGCTTCTTCTCTTCTTTGAACAGCGGCAGAGGACGAATCTGCAGCGTGTGCCGGCCGCCGGAGAGCTGCATATCGCCCAGCTTGATCCACGCCACTTCGCACCAGAGGGCCATCTCGACCAGGTCGCAGGTGAGCATGTCTGGCGTGATCGTCTGCCATTTTCCCTGGTCGATGCGCCACTCGAACGGCGACCGGGCGCCTTCCAGGCCGATGCGGTTCCACACTTCGTACGGGCCGGCTTGCGTGACCGAAAAATCGTACTCCAGCAGTCCGCCGTCCTGGGGCCATTTCTTGGCGATTTCCTCCGCGTCCCGAGCCACTTTGAGCCATTTCTGACCGGACAGCCGTGCATCGCCGGCATATTCATCGGTCTTCACCTCGACGTTGGCCCGCGTGGGTTGTTCGCTTTCCAGCCAAACGTATTTTTCCTCCGCGGAAACAGCGGGAAGAAAGACCGACATCAAGCTGGGCAGCGCCCACAGACAAATCCATCGCGGCGACATGCGGCTACTCCTGGAATGATAGGGAGAAATAAGTGAGCGGAATGGCGCTAGCCACCGGTTCCCGATTGCCCGGATTGGCTGCAATACCGGCGGCTACTGGTCGGATGTCCGGACGAACGTTCCCGGTCAACAACATGGCACATGCGTTGGCATTGTCGAGAAGGCCCAGGGCGAAGACATCCGCTTCACCGACAGCCGCGGGAGTATCCTCGCCTATCAGATCGAGGAATGGGACGCTGCCAAGGGAACGGCCAACATCTGGATGAAGATCCCGGTGATCAAGGGCAACTCGCGGCAGGAAATCAAGCTGTACTGGGGCAAACCGGACGCCGCGTCCGAATCCAATGGCCGGGCGGTCTTCAATGCCGATAACGGCTACGCGAGCGTCCTGCACCTGGACGAGACGCTGAAGGACGAGGTCGGCACGGTCAAGCCGGTGGATGCAGGCACGACGGTCGTTGCGGGAGTCATCGGCAAAGGCCGGCATTTCGTCCCGGGCAAGGGGATCAACGGCGGCGACCATATCACAGCCTATCCCTACAGCGACATGCCCTTCACCTCCGAAGCCTGGTTTCGGCCTGCGGCAGCAGGCGCAGCGGCCTTTGGTTGGGGGCGGTATGCCACACGCTACAACGGCAAAACCGGTGATGGCAATGAAGTCGTGATCAACTTCGGATCCCCGCCGAGCATCTCGTGGTCGTCGGATGGTCCCGGCGGCGTGGCGGCCGCCACCACGCCGGTTCTGGACCACTGGTACCACGTAGTCGCGACGTATTCCGACGGGACCAGCCGAATCTACGTGAACGGCAAGCCGGAAGGCAGCAACCATCGCAAGGCGGCCATGTCGCTGATGAATGACGTCGGCATGACCCTTGGCGGCCTGCGGGGCAGCTTCCAGTTCGCGGGCGACATCGACGAGGCACGGGTCTCGTGGGTCGCCCGTTCCGCCGACTGGATCAAGTTGGAATACGAGAACCAGAAGGCCCAGCAGACCCTGGTCGGCTCCTTGGTGCAGCCGGGCAATGCGTTCTCGGTCTCCCCTGAGAAGATCGAGGTTCTGGAGGGCGAAAGCGTGACCCTCACCGCCCAGGCCGGCGGCGCCCAGAAGGTGTATTGGATCCTCGCGCGAGGCGGCACGGAAGCAGTCGTCGCCGTGGACCAAGCTTCGTACACCCTGGATGCCGGGCGCGTGGTGGCCGACACGTCGTTTATCCTTCAGTTCAAGGCCGTGTATGCCAATGAAGTGAAGACCAGGAACATCCCCGTAACGGTCAAGGAGGAGATCCCCGAGCCGGCGTTTACTCTGCGGGCGCCCGCGACATGGAACGGCCGGGACACCGTCGAAGTGGTACCCCAGATCACCAATCTCGCGGCCATGCAGGCCAAAGGCGCGGGAGAATTGCATTACGCCTGGACTGTCTCTGGCGGGGCCGTGATCAAGGACGTGGCCGTCGACAGACTGCTCCTCAAGCGATCACAATGCAGCGGCAAGATCACTGTCAAGCTAGCGCTCCATAACGGCGGCGCGGAGATCACCGCCGCCACGTCGATCATGGTGACGGAGCCGAAGAGCGATCCCTGGGTGGAACACACTCCCGCCAAGGACGAGAAACCCGAGGACAACCAATTCTACGCCCGCGACGACAAGAACGAGGGGACGCTCTATTACAACGGCACTTTGGACCAGACCGCGGATTCTGTATTTCTCAGACTCCATGCCGACGACAAGCTCATCGCCACCGAGCGCCAGAAGCTCGCCGCGGACAAGGCCTACGCCTTCACGGTCAAGCTCAAGCCGGGTTTGATCAAGTACAAGGTGGAATTCGGCGTCCAGGCCGGCGGCGCCGAAACGGTGCTGAAGACCGCCAGCAACCTCGTCTGCGGCGACGCCTACATCATCGACGGCCAATCCAATGCCGAGGCCACGGGGCCGAATAACGGTCCGACGGAAGATCCGGTCGCGCCCATCAACAATTGGATCCGCAGTTACGGCAATCAGCATCAGGGGACGACCAAGGGTGGGTGGGGCAACGCCGTCCGAACGCACATCTGGGGCCGGCCGAATTATGGAGACCACCAGATCGGCGCTTGGGGGATGGTGCTCGCCAAGAACCTGGTTGAGAAGTACCGGATTCCCCTTTGCATCCTCAACGGCGCCTACGGCGGCACCCCCATTTTCCAGCACCAGCCGAATCCGGCCGATCACTACGACACGAGCGGCGACTTCTACCAGAACCCGTACAAGATCTACGGCTGCCTGCTGACGCGCGTGACGGCTGCCAAGCTGACGCACGGCATTCGCGGCGTGCTCTGGCACCAGGGCGAGAACGATAGCGGCTCGGGGGCACCCACTGGTGACTGGAATTACAAGTCGTATCAGCAGTACTTCGTGGACATGTCGGCCGCCTGGAAACAGGACTATCCCAACATCCGGCATTACTACGTCTTCCAAGTCTGGCCGCTGCCCTGCAGCATGGGCCCCAAGGACGACCAGATCCGCGAGGCACAGCGGACCCTGCCGAGTCTCTATTCCAACCTACGGAACATGTCCACCGTGGGCGCCGCCTCCGAACACGCCGGTCGCGGGGCGTGCCATTTCGACCCGGAAGGCTATGCGCAGTTTGCGAGGTTCATGAGTCCCCTGGTGGAGCAGGACAACTATGGGCTGGTCCCGCGGCAGGCGGTCACCGCGCCGAACCTCCGCCGGGCGAGGTTCACCAGTGCCGCTCAGGATGAGATCGCGATGGACTTCGGCCAGCCCATGGCCTGGAAGGATGAGGTGAAACGCTCCCTTTATCTCGATGGCAGCGTGGCGCCAATCAGCGCCGGCTCGGTGTCTGGAAGCGTCATCACGCTGAAGCTGACGGCGCCTTCGAGCGCGAAGATCATCACCTATCTGACCGGGCGGGACTGGGACGGAAAGCGCTCGCACCTGCTCTTCGGCGCCAATGGCATCGCCGCGCTGACGTTCTGCGACGTCGAGATTGTACCCTCGGCCGCGGCAGATGATCTGAAGAACTGGACCTGGCCGGGAAATACGGGGAAAGCGAATGAGTGAGACGTCAAGGAGAACGTGCTGATGCCTGGTCCGCTGAACGAAACCACTCCCTGTATTCTCTCCAAGAACCTGACACTGCCTGCCGGCAAGAGTCTCCTTAACCTTGCCGTCGGCCATCTCCCGAAATGCGACTGGGATTTGCTGGTCAAGGTGGATGGAAAAGAGCTGTTGAAGAAAAGCGTTGGCGAGGAAACGGCGCCGACCGGGTGGATGGACGTGGTGGTGGATCTGACCCCTTATGCCGGGAAGAGTGTGAAGTTGGAACTGTGGAATCAAGCATCGGGCTGGAACGGTGCGTTCGCGTACTGGCAAGGTATCTCGATCAACCGCGGCGTCAACCTGCTCAAGGCGGGCAAGGAAAGCCGTTCGCGTCAAGGGAATCGAAAGGGCTCCATCAATGACGGCGATTTCGCCACCTTTGTCGTTACCTACGGCGGCAAACTCGTTGAGGAGGATTGGTTCGCAGTTTCGCTGGACGAAATGGTCACGGTCAGCAGCGTGGTCTTCGGCCATGGCCAGAACTTTCCCGATGGCGGCTGGTTCGACGCCAGCGCCGGCAAGCCGAGAGTGCAGGTGCAAGTGAGCAAGGGCGGGGCTTGGGAAACAGTGGGTGAACTCAGCGACTATCCGAAGACCACGGCCGAGAAAAAGTGGCGGGCTGACGGAGGGACAGGAGTGCACCTGCGAATTGGCGAAACCCGTAAAGGCCATCGCGGTGCGCGTCATCGGCAAGCCGGCCAGCGGCGACAATCCGGGCCAGGCGTTCTCTTCGTGTTCAGAACTGCAGGCGTTTTAGCCATTTGCCTGCATGAATGTGTCTAGACTCGCCGTCACGTTGGGAGATTCTATGCAGAAGCTCGGACACTCAAGCGTTGCTCCCCGATTGGCCTGTTGCCTACTCGCCTTGTTGAGCTCGCCTGAAATTTTGCCTGGGCAAACGCCCAGCCTGACGCTCAACGGCATCTTCACCGAGAACATGGTGCTCCAGCGCGATGCCGACGTGCCGATCTACGGCACAGCCGACGAGGGCGAGAAGGTGACGGTGGACTTTAATGGCCAGACAGCCGCAACCGTCGCAAAGGACGGCAAGTGGAAAGTGAGCCTCAAGGCGATGAAGGCAGGCGGCCCCTTCACTATGACGGTGCGCGGCAAGAACACGCTCGAGTTCAAGAACATCCTGCTGGGCGATGTCTGGCTCTGCACCGGCCAATCGAACATGGACCCGCTCGGTGGCTTCAATCGCGAATTCAAGGAGATGTACAAGGAGATACCCGGTGAGAAGAATCCGAACATCCGTTACTTCAAGGTCAAAGTTGACTGCGCCGATGAGCCGCGCACCGAGGTCGTGCCGGCCTCCGCAGCGAATGAGCCCTATTGTAGCCCGCACACTCCGTGTGCCGATTTCCGCACACGGAGTGTGCCGTTTACTATTCTTGCGACACTTATTGATTCGCCGGTCCTTAAGGAATATCGAGAATTGGCGAGAAGAAAGAAGGGAGAAATGAATCATGTTGATCGGGCGGGAGGAGTGGGATTGCTGAATGTGTATCGCGAAATCACAGTGATTGGTCCACCACAACGGACGAACTAACCCATGTACGTTCTTCACAACCTCGCACAGGACGGATCGCATGACGAAGACTTTGGGTCTCGGAGTTGCCCTGCTGTTTCTGCCTCTTGAAACGGCCTTCGCCCAGTATGGCGAGTGGGCGCATATGGGCTCCCTCTGGAGCCTCTCGGCCTATCCCTACAGCGACATGCCCTTCACCTCCGAAGCCTGGTTTCGGCCCGCGGCAGCGGGCGCAGCGGCCTTTGGTTGGGGACGGTATGCCACAAGCTACAACGGCAAAACCGGCGACGGCAATGAAGTCGTGATCAACTTCGGATCCCCGCCGAGCATCTCGTGGTCGTCGGATGGTCCAGGCGGCGTGGCGGCCGCCACGCCGGTTCTGGACCACTGGTATCACGTCGTCGCAACGTATTCCGACGGAACCAGCTCGTAGGGTGGGCCAGAGCGGACCAGCGGCAACCAACAGTCCCAACCAACAGCACGGCCAACCCGGCGGACCGAAATCCGCGGCAGACCAGCGCCGGCCCACCAGGATCGACTCGCTATTTCGTGCGCTGCGCGTCCTTCGTAATGCTCCGCGGATCCTGGTGGGCCGGCGCTCCGTTGTTTGGCCTTGGATAGTCAACCGGCAAATCACCGTTGTTACCCAATGGAGAGTTTTCTCGCCGTGCCCGCTCTGGCCCACCCTACGCTGTGGCACGATTCAACAAAACGCCACCCGGAGCGTTCGTACGCTTCGACTACTAGCACCGGGCGGCGCAAGGGCAATATTTCGCCCCGAGGCGGAAAACGCCCTGGGGACAGGAAAGCGGCCGGGTCGGTCATGGGGCGACATCCGCCGCCCTGCGCGAGCTGGGACCACCCGGAACCCGTTGTTCTCCGCCCCAAAGGGGCCAAAACAAATCAGCCCAGCAGAGCGTCGCGGCGACAGCCGCAGAGCGACGCCCTGGGTACGGGTTCGCTTCAGCACGGTAGCCCTGAAAGGGCGAAACAAATCGGTTCCTCCCACACGCATCGTTTGTCCGATGCGGCCAAGGCTTGTTTCGCCCCTTCAGGGCTGATGTTACGAATCCATCGCCCTGGTGATTACGATTTTCGGCAGTGCGGCGGTG
>JAPLNJ010000537.1 GCA_026692885.1 Planctomycetota bacterium
TGTCTGGCGGGGGGCGGAAGACGACTCCTCGGCGCTGGCACCGCCGCTCAACAAAATGAACACCATAGTGGCGGCGCCACCGATGCGGTATAGGTGCATAGTCATACTCTCCCGCCGAACAAGTGCCACTCAAAACCTCCGCCGCCTGGGAAGGGCACCGTTTCTTCGAGAACCATCCCGTCTTGGCCCGTCCACGACACTTGCATGATAACACGGTCGCCGCGTCAGGCCGTGCCACAATTCAGAACCGAGTCTGCGGCTCGTCTTCATCGGCTAGTTCGGCGAGAGATACGTCTCGCGGGGTTGCAAAGGTGTCCAGATCCGCACCCATGTGGGCAGCACCAACGAGTTGGTACAGTTCCCGCAGACTAGTGGCCGCTGTGTCTGCGAGCGAGTACCAGTCAGAGTTCGCGACGCACGCTGGGTGGTCCAGGATGTACCGTTCCACGGCGTCAGCGAACATCGCGGCGCGATCCAGAAGTTCGTGACAGCCAAAAGACCCCGGCGCGTTCTCCCGAACCCACCCGGCACCGTGCTCGGCATCTAGCTCGGCTGCCTTGTCTTCACGTTCTCGGTCGGCTGTGACCGGTTCAGCGGTCGGTACACTCATGATTCATCCCTCCAGTCCTGCCTGTCTCAGGATACTACGGTACGTTCCCGGAGCCAATTCGTCCGATCCCTTACCCGGAACCGTGACCTTGCCCGGCTTGACCGCATGCCGAAACTGCCGGTGGCTTCCGCGTTGTGAAACTTGCACCCAGCCATCGTTCGTCAACATCCGGATTACGTCTCGAACCTTCATGAGCAAGCTTCCGCCAGCAGGCAAGCAACCGGTGACCGAATTGTCTACAGCGCGACCTCTCCGGTCAAGATGTCGTTTCCTGCGTCTGTCGTGGCACGACGCCCGGTTCGCCGTCGACAAGTGACGTCAGCGGTTCATCGGCCAGCGGGAGCAATCACGGGGCTTCGTTTCACGTCGGCAGGTTCGCCTCACATGATCTTCTCTTCCCCGTGCGTGTCGATCCAACGGCGGGAATACTCGACCGCCTCCAGCCCCATGTCGCAAAGGGGCGTGCAATGGAAGATCAGGCCTTCGACTTCGCCCGAGATTAACCAGCGGTGCGCGCAGTCAAGCTGATGCTTCATCAATTCCAGCGGGATTACGGCCTTGTTGTTGAAGTTCCACATATAGACGCCCAGTCGGACTCGCACGTCAGGGCAGATGTCTCGAAACGCCTTGAAGTTCTTTTCCAAGTCCACCAACTGAGTGGCGTTCCACGTCCAGAAATACACGACGTCAACCTGATCGATGTGTCCTTTGATCGACGGGTGGAGTTGGTGCGTGTACCAGACGATCGACAGGTCGAGCTTCTTGCCGCGGCATTTCGGGGCGGTCGTATGGAGCTCCTTCTGAACGTCAAGGATCTGCCAGGGAGACAGTGCGGCGGGAGCGATGGCTGGCCGTTTTCCCGCCTCGTCCCACGGGCGCACCACCGCTTCTGCGGGGAATTCACCACGGCCCCAGAGAGAACTCGGTGTAACCTTCGCAGAGGCGAGGTTCAAGACGTTTTCGCCGTCAAAGGCCCGTAGACGCTTCAGGCCGACCGACAGCGCGGAGGTCTTGCCCGTGTCGTACGTCGAGACGATGTTCAGGCGTATGCCAGCGGCCGTCTGACGCGGTACGCGTACGGTTGTTGCGGCCTTCGACGTATTGGTCATGACCGCTTTGCCGGCCTCTTTCCAGGCCTCGTCCTTGTCTTTGAGCTCGATCAGAACATCCTTCGTGCGGAAGTTCCCGTCCTTCCAATCAGCCTGAATCAGCTCGATTCGGTCCAACTCCCGTGGCTCAGCGAACTCGACGGCCAGTGTAATCGGCCACCGATGTTGCTCGGGAACATCGGTGAGATTTCCCGCCAGCCAGACGTCGAAATTCAGCCCGTTAGGAGCTGGATCAGCGCGGTCGTAGAAGAAATCGTCCATATCCAGCCCGACGAAATTCTTGTACTTTGCCGCCTGCCGCAGCGCCGCCGCCTTGATCACCTGCGAGTTTTGCGCCGAGCCGTGGATGAAGCTCCACGTGAAGCGTTTGATCGCGGGATCGTCGAACTGTTTGGCGTAATCATCATACTCGTGCGGACGAGGTGTGCCGGTAAAGGGAACCATGCAGACGTTCGGGATTCCCATCGACTTGATCGCTGCGGCGGGATAGATCTTGCCTCCGCCTTTCCTTTCCGAGAGGTAGCTTCCCAGAGAGCCGGAATCGTGGCCCCACATCCACATGCGGTCGCGGATGTTGTTCTCGTACGGTATCGGGCAGTCCGCGTTGTGAGCGATGCCGATTTCCTCTCTGCCCGTCGGCGCCGCGAACAGAGAATAGGAATCCAACGTGCAGCAGGCGGTAGCCGCCGCTGCGGTCAAGAGAAATTTTCTTCTACGCATGGAGGGGTCCTCAGTGGCAGGGCCACGGCTTGGCCAGGCGACTTAAGCGGTGCCCGTGGAAATTTCGCTATCAGAGTAAGCGGGCCGTGTCGTGTCAGCGTTACGGGATCGGGAAGCCAAGGTTGCCGCTTTCCGTGTCCGCAATTCATGATATCGTCCGCAGCCTCTTGCGGGTAGCACGTCGAATGTGGAAATTGGGTCGAGTCTGGGGTGTTCCGTTTGTCTGATTTTGCCCTGGATTGGTGTCTTCCCGAATGCCTGATTCTGTTCTATTTCGGCTTGCTTCGCGGAGTGATTATGAAATCCAGGATGACCAAGTGGCCCCTGGGCACCTCTGATCGTGATCCCTAGGTTTTCGCCCCAAAGGGGCAGCCACAAATCAGCCCAGGGCAGAGCGGAGCGGCGTAGCCGCGTAGCGCCGCCCTGGGTTATGAGAGGTTTGAGAACACCAGCCCTGAAAGGGCGAAACAAGGGTTGGCCGCATCGGACGAACGATGCGTGCGGGATGAACCGATTTGTTTCGCCCTTTCAGGGCTACCGTGCTAAATCAAACCCGTACCCAGGGCGTCGCTCTGCGGCTGTCGCCGCGGCGCTTTGCCCTGGGCTGATTTGTTTTGGCCCCTTTGGGGCGGAAGAGTGGTGGATCACGCCGGCCTCTGCCGGGAAGCCTTCCCCAGCCCCAAACGCGGAATAGAAACGGGATCAAATCAATCGGCCTTGACAGGCACAAACTGAACACGCCAGGTCGGGTCTCAGTCGCTTGCAAACGCTGAGTACCTGCGTCTGTTGGACTGGACAGGGCGGCAATCGCAGCCGGACCAGCGGGGGCAGATTCCGGGTGAGTTGGCGCCGCTGCTGGCGCGGCTGTCGTTGTCGGCC
>JAPLNJ010000538.1 GCA_026692885.1 Planctomycetota bacterium
GCGGCTGATGAAACCACGCATCCGAACCATGGCGTTGGATCGCTCGTTTCGAACATGAGACATGGCAAGTCGATTCGTATTTACGCAGAAATGGACCGGCAAACCAATCCGTTCGGCGGCGGCCTTGATCATAACGTTGTGAAATGCTAGCAGTGATGACATTTCGCTGTGTTGCGATCGACGCCCAGCTGGCCGATCGAATCAACTAGTATCCTAGTGCTTTGTCAAGGCTAAGAATTAGGGTCGCGCTAAGGAATGGCCGAGAAATAGCTTCGGCATTTGCCTCTCGCCCCCTCACCCCAACCCTCTCCCCGGAGTACCGGGGCGAGGGAGTTATTTCTCGGCCGTGCCTGAGTAAGCCGCAAGGCGCTGGCCGCCGGTGGCTCGAAACCGGCGGCGAGCGTCTTGCCGCTCGCAACCCTAAACTCAAGCTTTGACAAAGCATTAGGGGAAGTTTGGGGAACTCAGCTCGTCGGGCGGTCGTCAAACGGCGGTGGGTAATCATCCACCTCGACGGGTCTTAGATCTCCTGTGCTCGCTAAGGCTTTTGTTTAACCCGTATAACCAAGCAAAATGCGACACTCGATAACAATAGTTACCCATATTTCCCAGATTGCTCATGTTTGCAAATCACTGCCCCGATTTGACGTATTGGGCAGGTGGGCAGCCTTTCCGTGTGTGGGTGTGTCGTTCTGTTCGTAGGCTGCTGTTTGTGCGATGATATTCGGCTCCGGGTATTCGAACTGAATTCGTGTCAGATCAAGAGGTTGGTATGGCCACTGCGCGTAAGCGAAGGTCGTCGTTACGATTCCAGGCGAAGCAGCAGAAGCGAGACGAAGATCGTCGTCGCAAGGCTTCAAGAATTTTGCAGTTAGAGCCTCTTGAAGATCGCCGTTTGATGGCTGCTGGTCTGCAATTGATCGGGGTGCAACCGAATAGCGGAGAACTGCTGAAACTTGAGGGGGGCGACGTTCGTAATGTCGCACCGCGCGAACTGACGTTCCAGTTCAGTGAAGGCCAGACCATCGACACGAATACGTTGGCTGCTGCCATCCATGTGACGCGGCGGGGCGGGGACGAAGCGTTTCAGGTGGCTACGGCTACCACCGATTTCAATACGGCAGGCAGGGTCGTCGTCCAGTTCCAGTCGCTGGAGGCTGGGGATCTGGGTAATCAGATCTCCCTGTGGTTCACAAAGAGCAATCGGGGAGTTGCAGCGGCGCCGAAGATCACCGTCAACGGCAAGCAGATTATCGCTGAACTGAACACCTACGCCAGCTCTCCGACTACGGCGACTGCCCTGGTCTCTGCCATTACCAACGACCCCTACGCCAAGTTACTGGTGCAGGCGTCCATCGTGTCCGGGGTCCGCACGACGGACATCGCGACGCCATCGATTATCTATTCGCCCCTGAACCTAACCGGCGCCAATGCCGCGACGCGTTCCACGAACTTCAACCTTCCCACCAGCGTGAATCTGCAGGTCACCTTTACGGCCGTGCAACCAGGCGTGGCGGGAAATGGGATCTCGATCGAGTTCAGCAAGTTGAACCGTGGCGGCGCCGGATCTCCGCTGATTCAGGTCGTGAACAACCAGAGGATTCTGGTTCAGCTGAACTCGAATCCGGGCAACGAGACCACGGCGAGTCAATTGGTCAGCGCGTTCAATGCGAACGCCGCCGCGCGGGCCTTGGTGGTCGCTGCGAACCCGTTTGGGAATCCGAATCAGAACATCACGACGCCGACCATCAACTATTCCCCCTTGGTTCTGAGCGGGGCGAATGATATCGCCGTGACTCCCGGCTATCTGGGACTGGGGGATTCGGCCCGCGAAGTGATCTTCCGATTTGCCGAAACGCTGCCGGATGGCGTGTACGAGGTCGACATCTCAGGCGTGGGCCTGACCGCGTTGCGGAACACCCAGAAGCAAGCTTTGGGCGATACGACTCCTGACGGTATTGTCGACGATGGCCAGGACTTTCGGATGCAGTTCACGTTGGACCTGGGTCCGCAGATCGTGGGCGTCGTGCCGCAGCCCGTCAGCCGCACTGCCGCGGGAGTTCTAACCCAGGCGGAGAACCAGATCGAGGTGTACTTCGACAAGGCCCTGGATCCGACCACGGCTGCCAAGACGGATTTCTACCAGCTGATTTTCACCAGCGATACGGTCACCACCACGGATGATCGCGTGTACAAACCAGCGACCGCGGCGTATTTTGCAGCCAGCAATCGCGTGCTATTGACGTTTGCCGCACCCCTGCAGCAGTTGGGGGTTGGGTCGTTTCGTTTGCGAATTGGGACCGACGAGCAGCCTCTTGCGCCGCCGACGGCATTGAATCTGACGAACACGGAAGTCGGCGACAGTTTTCAGAAATCGTACAATTTGGGGAGTCTGACGGGCAGCCAGATCGTCTCCTCCGCCATCTCGCCGCAGGTTTACCAATTGACTTTCCCTGGTGCCAGCGACGAGCCCGGACAGCGCCAGAGCCAGATCTCGCCCGACGTGGAATCGCACTTGCTGGATGCGGCGGATTCGGTGAATGGTATCTCCACGCTCTCTTACAATTTCCGCAACATCTACGGCGTGGACCCCGCAGGTAACCAGTTGTCGAATCTGATTACCGCGGATCAGAAGCAGCGGACGCGTGAGATCTTCGACCTCTACGGCGAGAAACTGGGCGTGAAGTTCGTAGAAACCCAGTCGCAGGGGTTTACCATCGTGACGGGCGATATGCGCGCCATTAATCCGACTGTGTTAGTCGCCCCCAACGGTCCGGTTGCCTACTCGAGTCCCCTGTTTCGCATCGCCGTGATGGATTCCTCCAAGAACTGGAATGATGCTTTCGGCCCCTCGGACGACACGGCGCGCATCAGTTGGTTCGAAACCGCGATGTCGCAGATCGGAACCCTGCTGGGCCTGGGATACACCGACGAACTTCCCCCCGGAACCATCATGGGCAGCGAGCCTGCCCTGACTTTCGACAACCCCGTCGAACCCGTCTACCCGGGCGATAACGACATTGTCCATGGCCAGTACCTGTACCGGCCCGAAGGCCAAGACATCGATCTGTACAAGTTCCAGCTCACGGAGCGAGGAAGTCTGTCGGCCGAGACGCTTGCCGAGCGGCAGACAGATTCGAGTCTGCTCAACACCGTCCTGCGGCTGTATCAGGAAGACAGTAACGGGCAGCGGGTGCTGATCGCGCAGAACGACGACTATTTCAGCAACGACTCGTTCCTGCACCTGACGCTCGATAAGGGCACGTACTACGTCGGGGTGTCGGCTGCGGGCAACGACAGTTACGACCCGACGATCGCGGAATCGGGGATGGGTGGCTTGTCGGAAGGTAAGTACGACTTGCGACTGACCTTCCGGCGCGATGTGACCACTTCGATTCTCGGCTACGAGAAACCCGAAAACGCATCGCGAGTGGCCCCCTTCTTGGATGGCGACGGCAACGGTGTGCCGGGCGGCGTGTACAATTTCTGGTTCCGCGCGACGAGTCAGCAGCTGTTCGTCGACAAAGCCGTAACCTCTGGTGCCAACGGCACGTTGGGCACGTTGGGCCGGCCCTACGACAAAATTAAGGACGCTCTGCTCGCTGCTCAGCTCCAGCCAGGCAGTGTGGTTCGCATCGTGGGCAACGCCGGGCCGGACGGGAACCCTGCGACCCCCGCAGATGCGCTGCCCTACCAAATCGGTTTTGACTCGCAGTTGGGACTGCCCCTGCCGGACGGCAGCACGCTGGACGTCCCCAAGAACATCACGGTGATGATCGATCCGGGGGTGGTCATCAAGTTGCGCCGCGCCCGCATCGACGTGGGCAGTTCCACGGTCGCCATCGATCAAAGCGGCGGGGCCCTACAGGTCCTGGGAACGCCGCGGATGGTGGACTCGGCTGGCAACGTTCGCCGAGATAGCAACGGCAACGTCTTGCCCGGCAGCGTGTACTTCACCGCGCTGACCGACGAGACCCTGGGCGGCGACACAACACCGAACGGGACGACCACGGGGCAGCCGGGAGACTGGGGTGGCTTGGTGTTCCGTAACGACGTCGACCGGGCCGTGAAAGGCGTTGACGGAACCCTGCTGCGGCCGGAACCCGAACAGCAGGGCATCTTCCTGAACTACGTCAATCAGGCCGATCTGCGTTACGGCGGCGGCACCGTGATTGTCAATGGCACGCCCCAAGCCATCACTCCCATTTGGACCGCGGCGGCGCGCCCGACGGTGACCTTCAACACCATCACGCGCAGCGCGGATGCCGCGATCTCGGCCAACCCGGACAGCTTTGAGGAGTCCAACTTTAACGCGCCGCAGTACCAGGCTGCCTACGCGATCAGGCAGACGATGACGCTGGGGGGAACACCCAGCGGAACAGTAACGCTCTCCTACAACAACGTGAGCGGCACGGTGGCGACCACGCTGACCTACACGCCGGGCCTGTCGCCGACGGCCGCGCAAGTACGGACTCACTTGAATTCGATTCCGGAACTGCAGAACAACGTGTCGGTGGTGGGGTCCAACGGGGGGCCGTTTACCGTCGTTTTCGGCAATGCTCTGGCCAATGCGGCCGTTTCGCTGTTGAAACAGACCACGACCGGCGGCGCCACTGCCGAGATTGTCAATTCCACGCTGTTTACGGCGGATTATGCGCGGCTCGGCCCGGACATCCACGGCAATCGGCTGCTGCAGAATTCCATCAACGGCGTGTTCATTCGCGTGCAGACGCCCGCCGGCAGTCAGTTGCAGAAGATGACCGTAGCGGGACGTTGGGCGGCCACGGACGCGGTCTACGTGGTGGCGGAGAACCTGGAAATCGCCGGCAGCCCGGGCGGCCCGACCCAACTCTTGACCGCTCCGGAGGTCAGCCTGGTGACGCTCCAGACCCAACCGGTGGGCAATACCGAGGTGCAGCAACTCACGTTCGGGGATGATTCGCGGGGTGCTCCGCTCGGCAACTTCACCTTGACCTTTGGGACCAATCTGTCGACCGCGCCGATTCCCTACACGTCGATTCCGACCGACTTGGCGCGGCTCATCCAGACGGAGTTGGACAACGTCCTGGGCGCAGGAAGCACGCGCGTCAGCGTGGTCGACAGCGCCACCTACTCCGTCGAGTTTACGGAAGGTCTGGCGAATGCCAATTTTCCGCTGCTGGTCGCGAGCGACCCGGACCTCGGAGGCACGCTGACAGTGTCTGCGGTCAGGGACGGCGTGGGCAATTCTGTCCAGACCATGGTGCTGGGGGGCGCACCCGGCGGAAAGGTGAGGCTCTCCTACAATAGCGTGCCCGGCACAGCGGTGACCACGCTCACCTACACGCCGGGCTTGTCGCCGACAGCCACGGATGTATTGGCTCACTTGAATTCGATCCCGCAACTGAATAACAACGTGTCGGTGGTGGGGCGCGCCGGGGGCCCGTTTACCGTCGTTTTCCGCAATGCCCTGGCCAATGCGACCGTTTTGCCCTTGGGGCAGATGACGACCGATGGCGCCACCGCCGTAATTTCGGTGAATCCCCCAGGAACGGGAGGATCTGTACCAGCCGGGATGACGAACTACAAGCTCACCTACGTCAGCGCCCCCAACCCGGACGGCACCGTTACCGAAAGTCCGGCTTCCGTCGCGACCGCAGACATCACGGTGGTGGTTACGAATCCGCTCACAGGTCAGACGCAACGCGTGCAGCTAAGCAATCTTCCGGTGGCACCGTTGCCCTATGTGGGGCGCCGCTTGTATCGCACCACAAAGGCTTCCGACGGGACCACGGCGCCGGATTACATCCTGATCGCCAACCTGAACGCCACGGACGGCACGTACGTTGACGACGGTACGACTTTGGGAGGTTTACTGCAAAACTCGGTCGGTCAGTTGACGGCGCGGCTGCACGGCAGTCTGGTGATTGATCCCGGGGTCGTCGTCAAACTGAGTGGGGCGGGGATTCAGACGCGTTTTGGCTCGCAGTTGATCGCGGAAGGGCAACCCGGCGCCGAGGTCGTGTTCACTTCTCTCCAGGACTCGCGTTACGGTGCCGGCGGCACGTTTGCCACCAGCGCCGTGACGGGGACAGCTAGCGCGGGAAGCTGGTCGGGCCTGTACCTCGGTCCCGACAGCCGCGCTAGCCTCGACTATGCGGTGCTCGCTTTCGGTGGCGGGATCTCCAAAGTTCCCGGCGGCTTTGCCGGATTCAACACCATCGAAGTCCAGCAAGCCCAAGCGCGGATCACCAACTCGTTGTTCGAGCAGAACGCCAACGGAACCGGTGGGTCGTCTGGACCCAATCGGGCTGGTTACAGTTCGAACGCTGCGGCCACGATTTTCGTCCGCGGCGCCCAACCGGTCATCGTGGACAACACGTTCCTGACCAATCGCGGACCGGTGATCAATGTCAACGCCAACGCCTTGAGCGCCAGCGTGGTCAGCGATTCAGGCCGCAGCACGGGCCTGCTGGGGCGGTTGGATAACTACGTGGACAACCGGGGGCCGTTGGTGCGAGACAACCAACTGGATGGAAACGGCATCAACGGAATGCAGGTTCGCGGAGCCACGCTGACCACGGAAAGCGTCTGGGATGACACGGACATCGTCCATGTCGTGCAGAATGAGACCATCTATGTGCCCGACTTCCACACCTATGGCGGTCTCCGGTTGCAGAGCGCCGCCGACCAAAGTCTGGTCGTCAAGTTGACGGGGGCCAAGGCCGGTTTCACCGCGACGGGGCGTCCGCTGGACATTACCGACCGCATCGGCGGCGTTGTGCAAGTGGTGGGTCAACCCGATCAACCGGTGGTGTTAACGGCGCTGGCAGACGACACCGTGGGCGCGGGCTTCCGGCCAAATGGGATGCCGCAGGTGGACACTGACAACCTGGCACTGGGCAATACTGCCAACCCCGGGCCCCAAAGCGGGGCGTGGCGCAGTATCCGCCTGGAGCAAAATAGCCACGACCGCAACGTCGATACGGTGGTCGAAGCCGAAACGGGGGTCCCCAGCGCCACGGACATCAATGCCATGCCGGATCACGCTCAGTACTTGGGCGCTTTGGCGCCCGATGAGAAGTCCGGTGACGACAACCTGCGGTTGGGCTTCACTGTGCAGGGGTCCATCCGTCAACCCAGCGACGTGGATACATTTAGTTTCACGGCCCAAGCCGGCACCCAGGTCTGGTTGGATATTGACCGCACGACGTTTGCCTTGGATACGGTTCTGGAATTGGTGGCCGCCGACGGGACGACGGTTCTGGCGGGATCGGACAATTCCGGTGCGGAGGCCGTGGATCCCAGCTTGCTGGTCCGTTATCCCGATCCGGAGGTGTTGCCTCACAACCACGTGAATCCACTGGCCGAATCGCCCTTTGACGTGCCGGATCGCTGGACGATCAATCCCAAGGACGCCGGCCTGCGGGTCGTGCTGCCTGGTTCGTCAGGTGACACGAACACCTATTTCGTACGCGTTCGCAGCAGCGGCGGGCTGACGGCCGGGGTGTACCAGTTGCAGGTGCGACTGCGCGAGTTGGACGAGATTGGGGGGTCCGCGATCCACGGAGCGGACATCCGCTATGC
This sequence comes from Planctomycetota bacterium, assembly GCA_026692885.1. Next base: position 7,567 of record JAPLNJ010000538.1, read on the forward strand.
GACCACTGGCATCGATCTGGTTGGCCTGCCGGTGCACTCACCCCTGTTGGGTGAGGCCTCCGAACCGCTCACCAACGGAGCCGACACCAATAACAGCCAAGCAGCTGCCACGAATTTGGGTAATCTGTTGAACACCGACCGCGGCACCTTAGGCGTCGCGGGAAACATCGCCACGGCCGGCGACGTCGATTGGTACAGCTTTACCGTCCAGTACGACAGCATCCGAGCGGCCCCCTCGCCGACCGCCCCCCAGTTCCTGGCGATGGTGTTCGACATCGACTATGCCGATGGCTACGCGCGCGCCAACACGAACCTCTGGGTCTACGATGTCAACGGAAATCTGGTCCTGTCCAGCCGGGATTCCAATGTATCGGACGACCGGCCCACGGGGACTTCCGCGGCCACGACTGATCTTTCACGCGGTTCGGTTGGCACGTTGGATCCGTACATTGGAACGGTGGAGGTGCCGGACAAAGGGGTCAACCAAGACGTGTACTACGTGGCGGTTTCTTCGAACGCCCGCATTCCCACGGAAATGCAGCAGTACTTGACCCGGCTCCCCGCTAACCCGTTGCTTCGTCTGGAACCGGTGAATTCGGTCCAGCGGATTGCAGAAGATCACGTGGTTCGATTTGGACGGCCAGGCGAACCACATTCCGGTCGTCTACTCGCTGAGTGCCACGGCCGCCGAAATCGGGACGGCCATCAGCGCGGCAATCACAGCCGATCCGCCAGCTTCGCCGCTCTTCCCCTCGCAGCCGACGGCAAGCACGCCGAGCGTCACCTCGACCCTGCAGGTCAGCGGGAGCTCGCTGGTCACCGTCGCGGAAACCATCTTGCGGGAGACGCTGCTGTACACGCTCTCCAGTGGGCTCCCGCAGACGCGGTTCACCACGCACTCGACGACCCCGACGGTGCGTCAGAATCCGGCTCCCGGCGAAGCGACCACCGCGTTGACCGTGTCGCGGCCGGCGGCGATCCCCTACAACTTGAACGACGTCACCTTGTTCGTTAACCAGCAGGGGCAGACGGTCAACCAGCAGGGGCAGATGGGCAGTTCGGAGTTGGTGTCGGTGGACCCCTTCTCGGGCCAACAGGAGACACGCGTCGGCCAAAACCAGCACGTCGGCGATATTGCGTTGCGGCCGGACGGCAGTTTGTTCGGTTTCTCGATTCCGCAAAATGTTCCGCAGCAAAACGACGCCAACACGGGCAACTACATTCAGATCGTACCCGGTTCACTCACGCCAGCGAACCTTGGCACGAACCAGGGTGACGACGGCATTCTGACCTACAACCAAGACCCGAAGGACCCGACTAAGGCCGTTCTTTCGAACGACCCAGCCAATGGCGTGGGCGTCAATTTTGGCGCCCTCACCTTTACCAATTCGGAAGTCAGTACGGCGGTCCAGGGGTTTGCCATCGGTAGCCGGGCCGATGCCAGTAGTCCGCCGAGGGGCGTTCCCAACCCCAGCAACCTGCTTTTTGAATTCAATCCCAGCACCGGCGCCGCCATCAATCCGCCAGGCTATCAGGATCGGGCGGATGCCGGTTTGCTGCAAGCTGGCGGCACGCAGATCGTCGAGCGGGGGGCGTTGAATACGTCCGTCGACGCCTACCCGGCTACCGGCGGCAACCCGACGCTCACCGGCGTCAAAGCCACAAATCTGAGTACTCAGGGAGTTGCCACCTACGTCATCGAAGATGGCGATTACTTCCAGGTCGACAGCAACGGGGATGGCGTGGCCGATCGGCGGTTCGAATTTGATACCGGTCCGGAGTTTTACTTCGACGCCAACTGGACGCGGACTCCGGCCAATCCGGATGTCTTGAGAGACGGTGATTCGTTCACCGTGGATGGCCTCCGCTATGAGTTCGATACCGGGTCGGTGCTCGTGGTCACGGCCGGGAATGGCGCCGCCGTCGGCGATGGAGGAATGTTTACGCTGACCGATAACGACCCGCAGAACCCCATCACTTTGACGTTTGAACTCGACAGGGACACCCCCGCGAATGTACGTGGCGGCAGCATTGCCATTCCCATCACGGTGAATATGAATCCTGGCGCCATCATCAACAGCATCATCAGCACCATCAATAGCCAGCCATTCGCGCTGCGCGCCGTACTGCTGCCAGGCACCAATCGCATTACGCTCCTGAACGAATCGGCCACGAGCGCAGCGGTTGCGGTCGGTCTCCAAGGTGTAGCGTTGCAAGGTGCAGCAGGTTTCCGCCCGGGGTCGATCCGCATTCCCGTGGAAGAGTATACACCCGGCGCCATCGGCGCGACCAACGCCCAAATCGGCTCGGCCATCATGCAGGTCATCAACGGGGCCACGGGAGTGACCGCCGGTGCCGCTGGCACGCGTTTGAACTTCATGGGGGCGACGGCCGTGGACTTTGCGGGCGTCTCGCACCCTGTGTTTGGTGTGCTCGACGTCGCCACGGGTTTGCCGACGGGCACCCCGGGCATCACCTCGGGCAGCGTCCCTGTGCCGTTCCTGGCGAGCGACACGGCCGTCGATGTCGCCACGCATGTTCAAGCCGCCTTGACCGTGGGTGGGCTGGTGTCGACACAGGCCGGGGCAACGGTATTCCTGGATCCGACACCGCCGCAGGCGACTTTTGTCACCGTCAGCCTGGGGACGCCGCCGTTGATCGGCCTCCGCGGTACTCCCGACTGCCCGTTGTCCTCGGGCGGGGTGGCGCCGGGCGGGACCATCACCGGCATGGCTTTCGTCGGTGACCAGCTGTTCAGCGTCACGGACACCGGTGGTTTGTTCCGGATTGCCAGCTACGGCGGAGGCGCCTTCTCTACCACCTCAGCCTTCAACGTGGCGGATTACGTGGACAACTCCCAGCAACTGCTCTCCAAGGCCAACGAGGTGACCACGACTACCTACAATCCGATCACGGGACTGCCGATCGTCACGTCGACGTATCAGCCGATCCGGTTCGCCGGTCTGACCGCCGGTCACCGGAATACGGAGGACGGGCGCTACGAGAACCTGTTGTTCGGGATCGACGTCACCGGCCGCGTGTTCGCCTTCGATACGTTCGGCCAGACCCAAGCGGTGTTCGCGAACGGGGCGCTTTCAGTGGACACGGGCCTGGGCGGTGTAGGCGTTGTGCAAGGCTTGGCGTTTGCCAACCTGGATGATACCTTGTGGCACCAGACCACCAACCGGAGTGCTGACGCGGGCCACGGTGTCGACGCTTCGTTTGACATGAGCCGGGTGGCCGAGAGCGACGTCGGCAATACCAGCTATTATTTCGGGTACGAGAACTCGCAGGTCGCGAGCCAGGCAAAGTTCGGCACCTACAATTACAGCCCTTCCGCCACGGGCGCAACCACCAATAGCACGTACGCCAACACCACGGCGACGCGGGCCAACAGTTACGACTTCGCCGGTGGTGCCCACGGCAGTCTGATCGGCAACGCCTTCAGCCTGCAGGGCTACTCCGCGGGTGATCGGCCGACCTTGTATTTCAACTACTTCCTGGAGACAGAACAGGCCCCCACGACGTCCGACGCCACGTTGCAAAGCAACCCCCGTCAGTACATGCGAGACGCCCTTCAAGTCTACATCTCCGGGGAAGACGGCAGTTGGAAACTGCTGGCCACCAACAACTCGGATATCGCTCCCAACGACAGCAACGACGAACACGATTCCTTCGTGAGGGTGAATCCGCTGACCGGATTGGCAACGGCCGAACAGCCCTTCGCTCGGCAAGACGCGTTCGACGCAACCGCCAACTGGCGGCAAGCCCGGATTGATCTCTCGCCGTACGTCGGCCAGACGGACTTGCGTCTGCGGTTTGACTTCAGTACGGCGGGCGGACTAAGCACGGGCGGGCGACTGGGAAACACCGCGTTGGATCTGAACGTCGCGGGTAACGAGCTGCGTGCGATTCCGGCTGCCCAGTTGCAGGATGGGGATACGTTCACCGTGACCGACCCCCTGACCGGCACAGTAACCAAGGCGTTCGAATTCGATCTGGGGCCCACAATCGTGACTCCCAGCGGAGCGGCGATCACGGATGGCAGCACGTTTACCATTTGGTCGAATGCCGTCGACAGCACGATCTATGAGTTCGACAACAACGGCACGGTCGGCAGCACGAACACCCTCCCGCCCATCCCCCACATTGCCGTACCGTTTACGGGGGCCGAGACGCCCGCACAGCTGGCTGCGAACATCAACGCCATCCTGCTGCTGTACCCGCCGACGTCGGCCCCGTTGACCGCGAATCTGACGACCAGCGAACCGAACGATACCCGGCAATCCGCCGTCGACACGGGCCTGGACGGATCCACCCAGTTGTTCCGAGCCACGGGCTTGATCGGCGACAACCCGGACCTGACGGGTTCCACTTCCAACCTTGACGTCGACATGCTGCAGTTGCAACTGGAAGTGGGTGATCGGGTGACGATCAAGACCGACACCAGTGGTTTCGGCTCGACACTGGACAGTTACCTGCGGCTGTTCGATTCGCGGGGCCAACAACAGGATTTCAATAACAATGCGGTTGCGGATTCGGCCACCGGTGATTCCGAGATCGACTACACGGCGACCGAACGCGGTTTGTACTACGTGGGCGTCAGTGCCGCGCACAATCCCAATTACTCGCCCCTCGTGGCCGGCTCTGGAATCGCACTGCCCGGTAGCACCGTGACCTCCGGCGGTTACGCAATATCCATCCTAGTCGCCACGCCCTACGGCCCCGAGCGGATTGGAAATCGCTTGAATCTGCCAGACGCTCACGCGGTCATGCCGACGGGACTCCCGGCGACGTTTGTCGAAGGCGCGGGGGGCGTGCGCTCCGTGCTGCCCAATACCACGGTCCCGGTCTACGCGATTCCGCTGCGTTTGAGTATGCCCGACCTGGCGGTTGCGGACGCCATCCACAAGGTGCTGGCCGAGCAACTGGCGGGCGGCAATCTGGACGGCATCAAGCAACGCGACGAGGTGGTGAACTTGGTGGAGTATGGGATCGGCAGCGCAGGCAAGCTGGGGATCTCCGGGCCGTCGGATCCGAACACCGCCCTTGCCCATAGTGGCCTGTTTGGTGATCGGTTCAGTGCTTTCGCGGCGTCCGCCGACCGCTACGGCACTACGCCTTCCGGATTTCCTGGCGCTCAGTCGATGCAGCGCAACAAATATGAAGGCGTCTACATCGACGATATCGTGATCGGCTTCGCTGGCCGCGGCGAAATGGCTACCAATAGTAACGGCAACACCAACTTCATCGTCAATCCGGTCCAGCCTGGGAACGAAGTGAACGTGGGGCCGTATCAGTTGGAGATCCGCCAGGCGAGCGAGTATGGGATCACCCTCTCCCCGCCGCCGGGCACGCCGCCCTACATCGTGCTGAACCAAACCTTCGATATCCACGACCGCTTGACGCAGAGTACGACCGTGGTCGCCTCGCCCGGCTATCTTTTGGCCGATGCCCAAACTTTCTCGATCAGCAACGGTGTGGAGACCGTCACGTTCGAGTTCGATGACCGCACGCGGAATAATGGCGTGGCGTCCAACCACGTGCAGATCTCCTTCGATCCCAGCGATAGCGCGGTGGTGATGGCGCAACGGATTCGCGACGCCATCAATCTCAAGGGAGTTCAGGATCTGGTGCACATTACAGCGGCTTCCGCCGATGGCGTAACTTCCGGAGCAAGCAGCACCAGCGACCGCGTGAACCTGTCGGGCGACGTGGTCACGGTGGCCGCCGGTGTGTTCGACACCAGCCCGAGTTCCGGTGCGGCGGTGGCGGAGTCCAACAAGTCCAACGACACCCTCGCCACCGCGACAGCGACGGGGATCGTCGCCGGAGGTAACGGCGGCTTCCGGTCGGCAGGCGTGATCGGCGATAACCCCGCGCTCCAAGACCTGAACAAGGACGTGGATCTGTTCCGTGTAGACTTGGCTCAGGGAGAAATCATCAGCGTTAACATCGACGCGGGTATCCTGGGCTCGCCGCTGGACAGCTACCTGCGGGTCTTCGATGCCTTCGGCCAAGTCGTGATGGTCACGGACTTCTTGGGCAACTTGGTGCCGTTGGTTAGCGACGACAATCAGGCGCCGGGCGAGGCGTTCTCGTTGGACTCGTATCTGGTCCTCCAGGCTCCCACCGCGGGCGCCTACTACCTCGGCGTCAGCGGCTACAACAACAGCCGGTACAATCCGACGCTCGCGGGCAGTGGCACGGCGGGCAGCAACGGACGTTATCAACTGACGATCCAGCGGCCCCTGACGAACGAAGCAGTCACTCCAGTCACTTACAACTACAAGGGGGATGCCAACCTATTCCGCGACCAAGGCCAGACGATTATCAGCGACAATCGAATCTCCAATTCGTCGGGCTTTGGAATCGTGTCCGCGCCCGGGACCCGCACCACCGGCGAGCCGCATCCGGGTGTACCGCAGAACCTGAGTCAGATCAATACTTCGCGGCTGGCACCGGGGGTGACGATTACCAATAACCTGCTGGTCGGCAACGGATTGGGTGGCATCGACTTCCGCGGCGATGCGGTTGCGGCGGGGCAACAACTGGGCGTAGTGCCGTTCGGCCGGATCATCAATAACACGGTTGTCGGCGATCCTACGGGAGCGACGCCACGCGGGGTCGGTATTCGCGTTGCCAACAATGCCGCCCCCACCCTGATGAACAATGTTCTCGTCGGCTTGGCTACTGGTGTGAATGTGGATCAATCCTCGACGTCGACGGCCACGGTGCTGGGACGGTCCACGATCCTCGGTGGAACCCTGTACCAGAACAATATCGCCAACAGCGGGGGCACCGGGAACATCGGCACGGGCACGTTCCCGATCATCGCGGCTGCCACTGAAAAGCTGTTCGTGAACCCCGCCGTCGGTAACTTCTATCCCGCCGCCGCTGCACCGCAGATCGACAGCTCGGTCGATTCGCTGGACGATCGCTTTGCCATGGTCCAGTTGCGGAGCCCCATGGGCATCAGTTCTTCGCCGATTCTGGCCCCCACGCGCGATTTGAGCGGCCAGGTGCGGGTGGACGACACGAATGTGCCTCCGCTGCCCGGCTTGGGCGAGAACGTGTTTAAGGATCGCGGGGCGTTGGAGCGGGGGGACTTCGAAAGTCCGACGGCGAAACTTGTCACGCCCGAAGATAATGGACCGCACGATGCGGACTCTAACGCCAACGCTGTGAGCCTGGTCCAGGCGTCCCTGGATCAGTTCTCGATTCAACTGTCCGATGGCTCGCCCGTGCAGCCTGGCAGCGGCATCGACAATGCCACGATCAACGGCGCGTCGCTGCGGCTGCTCCGAGACGGTCAGACCCTGGTGGAAGGCGAGGCTTACAGTTTCGCCTACGATGCCACCTCGCACATCATCCGTGTGATCCCGCTGGCTGGTACTTGGGAGGTGAACCGCACCTACGTCATCGAACTGTTCGGTCAGCAGCGTCTGGTGCTCGGCAACGTGTCGGGAGCGGCGCTGCAGGACGGCGCTAGTTTTGACGTCACCGATCAGTTCAGCAATACGGTGACCTTCGAATACGACAGCGGCTATGTGGTGCAGGTACCGGAGACGCTGGACGTGCTAATCCCGCTGGCCGGAGGCGGGACGAACGGAGTGGCCGACGGGGACACCATCACGGTGAGCCAGCAGGGGGCCAGTACGGTCACGTTCGAGCTGGACAACAACAAGGTGGTAACTAGCGGAAACGTGCCCCTCACGTTTGTGGCCACAAACAGTCAAGGTGAAATCGCAGACAAGCTGGTGGACCTCCTCAAGAAGGCCAACCTCGGCCTCAGCCCGGTCAATGCCGGCAGCGGCCTGGTACATCTCGGCGTGGACGGCACCCAAACGCTGTCGGTGCAGTCGCTGAACATCACGTCAAGCGGTTCTCCGACCGGGATCAAGGACGGGCAGAAGTTCACGATCGACAATGGGACCAAGCTGGTCACCTTCGAGTTTGCCAGTCATGGCGCGACGACCGGCAACGTCGCCGTGCCGTTCACGCTGAGCCAGACGAACATTCAGATCGCGGCCTCGCTGAAAGCGGCGATCAGCGGCGCCGGACTGGGACTCCTGCCTAACGATTTGGGCCAAGGCCGCGTCCAGGTGGGCGGTACGTCGCACCATGTGATGGTCGTCAATCAGAGCGTGCAAAGCGGGCAAAGCATACAAAGCGCGCTAATCTTGTCCGGCCAGCCTGGTGCGCGGCCCGCATTCGGCATCCGGATCCCGACCACCGGGGGTGCCATCTCCAAGCTCCTGGTGGACGGGGAGACCTTCAAGATATCTCACGGCGCTGTGACGGCGACCTTTGAGTTCGACAGCGGCACTTCGACGACGCCCGGCAATATCCGGATTCCGTTCGGGCCGACGACCACTCCGAATCAGTTGGCCGACGCCATGGTGTCGGCGATTCGAAACGCGGGCTTGGGCCTGCTTCCCAGCAACGCGACATATGGAGTCGTCACGCTGGGCGGCGATGCGACCTATAGTCTGGACCTGACCACCTCGAGCTTGATCCCTTCGAGCTTGACCCAGTTGGGGCAACCGGGCGTACCGGAAGCAACCGCCATCCCCTTCGTGCCGGATGCGATATTCACTGCAGAACAGGTGGCTCAGAGAACGGTGGGCTACATCAATAGCAATACCACCCTGGTCGGAGTCCAAGCGGTCGCCCAGGGCGGCTATGTCGCGATCAGCGGAGCCGCCAGTGTGGTTAGCGGCGGCGTGCAGAATGTCACGGGTATCAAAGATCTGGCCGGCAACCCGCTGGCTGCGAACCGGGCCGACGGCAGCACCGTCTTTACGGTCTATATTGGAGACGGTCTGAACTATGGCCAGGCACCGCAACTTGACCCATTGGTGCCGGGACGGTATCCCACGCTCCGCGTGGACGATGGGGCCCGTCACAAGGTCGTGTCGGGATTCTCGTTGGGTCCGACCGAGAGCATCATGGTCGACGGCAGTCCCAGGGTCGATGCCAGTGGCGATGGCGTCGCCTTCGATGCCACTACGCCGCTAATGCCAGGCCGGCCGTTCAACCTTATCGTCAGCCCCCGAGGGATCGGGACCGTCGTGGCGACGGCATTCCTGGATGGTTGGATCGACTTCAATGGCGACGGCGTCTGGGACTCGGACGAGCAGATCATTATCAGTAGGCGTGTGACGACGAACGGCGACCTCACCATCAATGGGCTGACGCCCGGCGATGCTATTGTGGGTCCAACTTATGCGAGGTTCCGACTCAGCACCACAGCCGGTTTGCTGCCCACCGGGCTCGCTGCTGCCGGTGAGGTCGAGGACTACCTGGTTACCATTGAGCGTTCCCCCTGGCAGAATCCCAGCAACCGGTTTGACGTCGACGGCAGTAAGTTGGTGACGCCGATTGACGTGTTGACGGAGATCAACTATGTCAACTCGCATCCCGACGGATCGCTGCCTACGGTTGGTACCGAGGGGCCACCGCCTTACTACGACGTGGACGGCAACGGACGTGCGGAACCAGCGGACATACTGGCGATCATCAGCGAAATCAACTCCCCCACCAAAAATGTCACGTCCGGCGGTGAAGGAGAGTCGGCGCCTGTCGCTCAAGCCGCGACCGCCGGGAGCGTCGTCAGCATTGGGCAGGAGAGTCTCGTTAGTGCACCTGCCGCGATGTCCGTATCAGGCAGCACGATTGACTCGTCTGTCGCGACACTGAATTCTGCAAGCAGCAATGCCGCAGGCACTTACGGCGTTGCTCCAGCATTTGTAGGGCCTTCGAAGAACCTGCAGAGCGACCTAACTTTGCGGTCCACCTCGCCTAAGAAGCCCAATCACCTCAATGACATCCTGGCCGACGACTACGATTGGTCCAGCATTGCTGAAGATGTGGACAAAGCTCTGCAGAAGGAAGATGCCAGAGACGCCGTGTTTGCCTCGTTGGGTGTGTGAAGCGGAACTTTATTCTGCGGTTTGCTTCTAAGGGACTAGCCGTGCGTGCGGCGAGGTGCCTGTGCAATCGTTCTAGTCTGCCCAACCGCAACCCAGAACGGGACTTGTCCGGGCAATCCTCCTGCGCAAATAGTGGATTACGCAAGTTGCGCACCCTGGAACGCGAAGTTAATAGGGGAACACTAGGGGCGATATATTCCGGATATCACGTTATGTGGCGGTTACGGACATTTGCAGCTTTCGGCCAACACGATCGTTCGGCGCGCAAACGCAGGCGTGAACGGCGAGCTCGTCGCATATCTTTCGAACGACTCGAGTGCCGCGAACTCCTGAGCGCCACCGCTCCCCTCGGCGCCCAGCCAGACGACACGGCCGAGTATATGTTGGGCAAGATCTGTGTGACGGTCGTGATGATGGAGTCGGACCCGACCCTGGCACCCCATGATTCCAACGTCTACAACTGGTCGCCGTCGCTGATTCAGGACACCAAGACCAAGATCGAGAGCGGACTCGATTGGTGGAAGCAAACGCTCGCTCAGCAGAGTCCTGCGCTCGCCAACGAGCTGAACTTCGTCCCGGACTACACCTACGCCGACAATCCCGTCCACACGGGTTACGAGCCGATCGAGCGCATCTCCAATGACTTCCAGCGCTGGATGTATGATTTTCTGAACCAAGTCGGTTTCAACAAGACGGGTGATTTCCAGGAAGACATGCGAGTCTTCAATAACTCGCAGCGACTGTCGCACGGGACCGACTGGGCTTTCACGATTTTTGTGGTCAACTCCGCCAACGATCCCAACAAGACGTTTGCGGCAGGCGGTTCTTTCTCGCGGGCATTCTCCTATGCGGGCGGCGAGTTCATGGTCGTGCCTTCGGGGCGTCCGGACAGCACCTTCACCCACGAAACCGGGCACCAGTTCTGGGCCTTGGACGAGTATCTTCAGGCCGATGTATTGGGTGCACAGTACTACACGAAGACCCGGGGTTACTACAACACCCAGGACCTTAACGCCCCGCATACAGATTATACTAAACAGCCCCCCATCATTTATGTTCAGCAGCCCAGCATCATGGCTGCCGACCGGCCAACGTCCACCACGGATCTGCTCACCACCGCTTACACAACCCACGTCAATGCCCCGTCCACGCTGGAGATGATTGGCTGGAAGGACTCGAACGGCAACGGTATCTTCGATGTCCTAGACGTCCCGCACTCGCTCACAGGCACAGGTTTCATCGACTCGATTACCGGCGAGTACCGTTTTGTCGGATCCTCTGCGGTCCAACCGCTGATCAATCGGAATCCCAGCGGGTTGCAGAACGATATCACACTCAACAAAATCGATCGGGCCGAGTACCGCATCGACGGGGGAGTATGGCAGACGGCCGCCGAATACCACACCTCGTCGGCAAAGCTCGACTTGCACATTTCCCTGCCCGATGCTGCGACGCACACCATCGAGATCCGGACCGTCGATGCCTCGACCGGCGTGACCTCCACCGTCTTCAGCGGCAGCACGGCTCGACCCGCTTCCGTGCTGCAACCGGGTATTAGTGGTTTCGTCTGGAGCGATGCCAACCATACGGGAGTGATTGACGGCGGCGATGGCCTGCTGTCGGGCTGGAAGGTCAGCCTGCTCGACGCCAGCGGTCAGCCGTTGGCGACTCCTGGCCGTGTGGAACCGGACGATTATGCGGCGGGAACGCTGCTGAATGGACCCTCCGGCCACCCCCAAGTCACCTTGACGGCAATCGGGGGGGACACGGACGGACAGGTCCAAGCTACGACTCGTACCTTCTCCTCGACAGGCTCCGAAGTGTTCGCGCTGCATTCGTACACCAGTGACTGGACCTCTTCCTGGACCGACGATTCGCGGCAATTGAAAGCCCAGTTCTCAACGCCCGTCAGCAAGGTTCAAATCGACGCCATTGGCACCCGCGCGGACAGCTACGGCAGGCTGGAAGCTTACGATGCCAGCGGCAAGCTATTGGCCCGCTACACAACCCCCGCGTTGGGCGCGGGTGCGGTGCAGACGATGGTCATCAGCCGTCCGATGGCAGACATCGCGTACGTGATCGCTCGCGGCCACAAGAGTTCCTTGGCCACCAACGTGGTTGCCAGCATCCACTTGGATAACCTCCGTTTCGGCGCCGAGACGACTGCGCTGACAGACGCCCAGGGGGCGTATTCGTTTCCGGGCTTGTCGTCGGGCGTGTATCGCGTGCAAGCCGCCGCGCCCGGTGGCAGCACCTTGGTGACCAGCGATCAGTTGGTAACGCTGGTAGCCACCAGCCCTGGCGCACCGGTTCAAGCGGAGGGCGAAGTCAATGTTGTCAGCCCCATTGCGATCGTCAGCTGGCAGAATCCCAACAATCCGTTCGACGTCAATGGGGATGGTCAGACCACGCCGACGGACGTGCTGATGGTCATTAACTACGTCAATACTCACCTGAGCGATGGACGAATTCCCGCCTCTTCCCAGGCGCCGTCCGCGTATCTTGACGTCGATGGCAACGGATACGTCAACGCGACAGATGTGTTGCTCTTGGTCAATGTCCTCAACGGGCAGACGACCAAGGATTCCCAGTTGATTCCCGTCAATCCGGGCGTGACGAACGGTGCCGGCGAAGGTGAAGTTGTGGCGGGCACAACGTCCGCGATGCCGACGTCGCCCGCAGGGGACGCCGTAGGTTTTGCGGCATTTTCGCCCGCGACTGAATCGTCGCCAAACGCGTCGTGGGTCAACACCGCGGCGCGAATTGCGGCCCTGGATCAGTACTTTTCGAGTCCTGATCAATCCCCCGCCAATGACGTCCCGTGGACTTGGCGCGCAGGGCCTAGGGCAGCTACAGGTGGCCTGCCCGATCTTCTGGCATCGCAGTTCCTGGATACCCTGCTCCAAGAACCGTTCGATTTGTAGTCAAGATGCCAAACAAGTTGGAGCCCAGGCTTTAGGACTGGCGTATCAATAATCTCGCACGGGCTACGGTTCGGCGCAGGGGATGCCCCCAGCCTGGCCCGCGCAAAATTGGGGAGTCGGGCGTCAAACGGATGGTCCTGTTTTCGTTCCGCCCCCATCCGGGCGTGCCCCGGTGGAGCGAGGTTTCTGGACTACGCCACGGGTCCGTAACCGCATCACTACTTCCGCCGCCTCCCGTCCGCCGCCTCCGGCGGCGGACGGGAGGCGGCGGAAGACAGTACGGCTGGCGTCTGCCGACGTAGTGTACGAAACCCAATTCCACCGGGGCGAGCCCGGATGGGGACTCGA
>JAPLNJ010000539.1 GCA_026692885.1 Planctomycetota bacterium
TTCTCCTGGATTAGGGAAGTTGAAGTTGGTTCTTGGTGGTCCGGTGAGCCGGACCTGGGTGCCGCTCGGCTCGCGGCAGTTACTTGGGTGCGGGCACGTTAGGGCCGCGAAAGAAACAATTGTCGGATCTTCAAAGTAGTCATCACGCTCCGCCGTGATGACATGTCGTCACGGCGGAGCGTGACGACTACTATGCTTGCGGCACTTGTTTCTTCGTCGGTCGTTAGGGCTTTGGGCCGGAGATCGTCTCCTTTAGCAGGTCAATGGCTTGTTGGTAGGCGCGTTCGGCCAAGTCTTGGGCTTCGGGCGTTTCGATTTCCAGGGCGATGTCGCCGGCCTGCTCGAAAAACTCGGCTGGGGCTTTGTTGCCGAACGTGTCGACGGCTTCGTTCAGCACGCGGGTGGCATCGGCGGGCTGCCCCAGCTTGTGGAAGCAGCGGGCCGCGTCCAGATACAACGGGGGTGAGACGAGTTTGCGCTGATGCAGATGCCGCCAAAGCGCCAGCGCGTCCGTCCAGTTCGACCGGGTCATCAGGTCGCGTGCCTGGCGGTGCATGACTTCGCGATACGAGGCCTGGACCTTCTGTAATTCGGCCGTCTGCAGCAGGTGGGCGGTCAGGGCCGATTGATCCGCCAGTACGTAGGCGGCGGCGAACTGACCTTGGACTGCGGATTGATGCCTGAGGCCTTGCACCTGACCTGTGATCTGCAGTTCGCCAGCAGCGTTCTCGACCGCCTGCCGTAATGTGGTAGCGTCGCTTAGGCCGGTCGCCGAGTAGCGGTCCAGGAGGGATTTGGCCTTGAGCAACTCGTGGACGGAGAGCATCTGGACCAGTTCCACGAATACGCCGGTGGCACGCTGCCGGCTCTGGCCCTTGGGCAGTGGCTTGACCGCCAGCGCGAACAAGGTCTCGCCGTCGCGGCCGGACCAGCGGGTTTCGGTCGGATGTTGCCGCAGCACGGTGAGCATAGCCTGCCGAATCGAGTCGGGTAAATCATCCCGCATCAGCAGGACCGAAGCGGCTGCAGAGCCGCCTGGATCCGCTGCGTTGGCAGACGGTTTGACTTCACCACCACCGCCCGCGGTTCCGTCAGGTTTGGATTCCACGCCAACCGATTGCCGTACGGCTTTGGGTTGCGGCAACGTATCTGTCGGCTTCTTCAAGGCCACTTCGATGCGGGTGATCCGCCCGTCGGCAACCGAGATCGCCCGAACTTCTGAAGCGTAGCCTTCGAGCTCGATCGTGATTTTGCGGACACCGGGCGGGACGACAAACAGGTTATCGGACTTGCCCAGTTCCTTCCCGTCCAAGGTGATCGTCGCACCCGACGGGTTGGTGCGAACGAAGACTCGCGTCTTGGGCACATCGGAGGCGTCCACCTTGACGGGTGGAACGGCCAGGAGCATGATCATCAGCAATACCGCGTGCATGGGATTTCCCCTCCCCGGTGTAGGTTGGTTGAGAATAGTGGATACGCCCCAGTAAACAAGGGACCTTGCGTGTGTCGGCGAGAGTAATTGCGGCGACGATGCCGGAATCTGTCATGCTTTCTTGGAAGATTCTTCGGATCGGGTCGTTGTGAGAGGGTAACGCCACTCGTCGGTATACACGAATCCTCCGCCCCAAGGGGGCATTAACAAATCAGCCCAGTTGGCAAAGTGTAGCGGCGACAGCCGCTGAGCGACGCCCTGGGTACGGTATCGATTCATCCCGGTAGCCCTGAAAGGGCGAAACAAATCGGTAGTCCCACGCGGTTCGTTTTTTTCCAACACGGTGGATGTAGTTCTTGACTAAGGATTGTGGCGTGGTTGTGCCGGATTGTTTCGCCCCTTCAGGGCTGGCGTTTCTGATGTTCTTCTAACCCAGGGCGGCGCTACGCGGCTAACGCCGCTCCGCTCTGCCCTGGGCTGATTTGTGGCTGCCCCTATCGGGGCGAAAGACCTGCGTATAGCGATAGTGGTGTTGCCGGGCTGATTTGTTTTGGCCCCTTCAGGGCTAGTGTTTCTAATGCTCTCCTAACCCAGGGCGGCGCTAGGCGGCTAGCGCCGCTCCGCTCTGGGCTGATTTGCGGCTGCCCCTATCGGGGCGAAAAAACCTGGGTATAACGATGGTGGCGTTGCCCTTTGTCGTTCCACCACGACCCATCGGGGAACGCGTCCGCTGCGGCGGACGTCCGCCGTTCGCGCTCCCCGTTGGGTCGCGGTTAAACGAGGCCAACTCAACTGCGAGCGGTATTAGTGACGCTGTAAAATTACGCTGGGACGGGCCAACGGTGGGGAAACGACGCGTGACGGATACGACCTGTTCGACATTACTGCAACGCATCCGGGACGGGGGAGACCTCGTGGCGTGGGATGAGTTCTGGAACCGGTACTGGCGAGCAGTCTTCAACTTTGCCAAGTGCCGTGGTTGCTCAGAACACACGGCCGAGGAAGTCGTGCAAGACGTCATGCTGACCGTCTTCGAAAAGCGGTATATGTTTCGTTATGATCCGGGCAAGGGCCGCTTTCGAGATCGGTTGGGGGGCGTGGTGCGAAACCTGGTGAACAAGCGGCGGGCCAAGCCAGCCGAGCGCATTCGCGGCTTGGGGGGCGACACCCAGCAGGCGCTGGACTTTGCTGAAGATCCGCACGCGCCGGCCGACGATCTTTGGCAGCAGGCATTTGATAAATCGCTGGTCAACGTCCTGCTGGACCTCGTGCGTCGCGAGGTCGCGCCGGCCACGTACCAAGCCTTCGAGCTTGTGGCCTTGCAAGACGCCTCTGCCGCCGACGCGGCGAGGCTGACGGGGTTGAGCCGCAACGCCGTGTATCTGGCTCGCAAACGCATCTTGGAGCGTTTGCGAGAATTGGGCGAGGCGTACCGGAACGAGGGCCAATTGCTCGACCGCGTCAAGCAGGCGCTGGAGGCCTCGCCTTCCGCCCACGTCGAGCGCTCGCTGACCAGCTGGATGGAGCAATCGAACTCGGCGCGAAGGGAGTCTGGCGGATGAACAGTTCCAGTCCAGAAACCGAATCTAGCGCCAGACGCGACCCGTCGCCGCCAACGATCCCGGACATGGAACTGTTGCGGCACATCGGCAGGGGTGGCTTCGGCGAGGTTTGGCTGGCCCGGAATCAGACCACGGGCGGGCTGCGCGCCGTCAAGGTCGTCCAACTTCGCGGCACGGGTTCGGCCGACCCGGCCGGTCGCGAGATCGTCTCGTTGAGCCGCCTGGAGGCAACCCTCCGCGTCCAGCACCCGAACTTGGTGACGATTCACCATGTGGGCACGACCGCGGACTACCTGTTCTACATCATGGATCCAGCAGACGATATTTCCGGCTCGCCCGCGTCGTGCACACCGGAATACGTGCCGGCGACCCTGACGGTTCGCTTGGGCGGCGGACCTTTGGCCACCGACGAATGCGTGTGGTGTGCGAGACAACTCCTGTCGGCACTGGCCTGTCTACACCGACAGGGTTTGGTGCACCGGGACGTGAAGCCGTCGAACTGTCTGTTCATCGGCGGCGAGTTGAAGCTGGCGGACTTCGGACTGCTGACCGAGGCCGAGCCTATGGTCTCGCGGGTGGGCACCCTGGGTTACATGCCTCCCGACGGCATCATGGACATGCCGGCCGACGTTTATGCCGCAGGCTTGGTGATTTACGAGATGATCACCGGATTGCCCGTCAACCGCTTCCCGGCCCTGCAGTCGCAAGCCAAAGCCGTCTTGGCTGATGGTCGGCTGTCGGCGCTCAATCGGTTGGTCGTCCAAGCGTGCGATCCCGACCGGGATAGCCGATTCCGGAATGCATTGCCCATGCTGGAGGAGTTGGAGCGACTGCTGGCTGGCGACGCGCGTGTCGGACGGTCGAACAGCGGACCTGCCGCCCGGCGAGAAGGGTTCCGCAAGCGAGTGTTGGTCACCCTGAGTTCTGTCGCGAGCCTTCTGGTCGTGGTGGGATTTCTGTGCTGGGGTTTCAGCCGACCGTCTCGCGTCGATGTCAATTTCATTACCGACCGGTTCGATGCGACCATCTGGCTGGATGGTCAAGTCGTGCTCGACTCGGAGGGGACTGCGTACACGACTCCTTGCACGATCGAAAACCTGTCGACCGAAGTGCATCAGGTCGTCTTCAAGTATCCGGGCTTGAGTGATCTGGAGGTCGGTCGCATTGATTTATCGAGGACGCGAGAGATTGTCGCTCACTGGGCAGATGGGGATGAGCCTTGAGGAGCACTGCTGTGCACATCTTCATAGGGGCCGAAGGCCGGTATTTTACAAGCACGACGCGCAAGCGAGTGGGTCTGGATTTCACTTGCCAGTCCACCGCGGACCCACTCGCTTGCGCGTCGTGCTTGTA
>JAPLNJ010000540.1 GCA_026692885.1 Planctomycetota bacterium
CCTCCGATCCCCACTGGGCTTGCCCCAGTGGACAAGAGGTTTGAAAACCAAGGCCGCGTACCGCAACCACATCCCGTCCCCTTCGCCGCATTCACCGCCGCCTGCGGCGGCGGTGAATGCGGCGAAGGGGAATAGAGGTGGTGGAGGCCGCTGTTAGTGACCAAACCCTTTTTCCACTGGGGCAAGCCCAGTGGGGAAAGTGGCGGAAGGACAACGACTTATGCTTAACCTCGTACCATTCGGGCTTGCCCCGGTGGAATTGGGTTTCGTACACTACGTCGGCAGACGCTAGCCGTGCTGTCTTCCGTCGCCTCCCGCCCGCCGCCGGAGGCGGCGGGCGGGAGGCGACGGAAGAAGTGAGGCGGTTGCGGACCCGTGGCGTAGTCCAGAAACCTCGTACCATTCGGGGCAAGCCCGGATGGGGGCGGAACGAAAACAGGACCATCCGTTTGACGCCTGACTCCCCAATTTTGCGCGGCCCAGACAAGGGGCTGTGGCACTCGGCGGGGTTTCTGGTATGGTGACTCGCGGGCGATACGACTGGAAAGCGCTGCATGTCCGCCGAAAAGTACCTCAAACCGGAAGTCATCAACCAGATCAAGCGATTGGATCTGCGCGCCCAGTTCGTTGTGCAGGGCTTCCTGCAAGGCTTGCACGCCAGCCCCTTTCATGGTTTCTCGGTGGAATTCAGCGAGCATCGCAAGTATACGGCGGGCGATGATCCGAAGGGCATCGACTGGCTGGTCTACGCGAAAACCGACAAGTACTACGTCAAGAAGTTCGAGGCCGAAACCAACATCACGGGCTACTTGGCGATGGATCTGAGCCAGTCGATGGGCTACACCTACCGGCAAGACTTGACGAAGTTCGACTATGCGATCTGCCTGGCCGCGGCCCTGGCCTATCTGATGATCCATCAGCAGGATCCGGTGGGCCTGATCACGTTCGATCAACGGGTTCGCGACAGCTTGGCGCCCAAGTCGAGACGCAAGCAATTGGGCAACCTGTTGTCGCATCTGGCCCGTTTGAAGCCGACCGGGCAGACCGATATCGGCCACAGTGTGACCCAGATCGCGGCCATGTTGCGGCACCGGAGTCTGGTGATGATTTTTTCCGACCTATTGACCGACCCGGAACCCGTCATGCGTTCCCTGCGCGTCCTCCGGCACCGCGGGCACGACGTCATTCTGTTCCACATTCTGGACGAGGCCGAGGTACATTTCCCATTCGACGGCGTCGTCGAATTTGAGGAGCCTGAGACCAAGGAACGGGTGCAGGTCGACGCCACCAATTGCCGCACAGAATACGTCGAGGAAGTCGCTGCCTTTCGCCGGGCTTATCGCCAGGAGTGTTTTCAAACGGGCGTCGATTTTGTGGAAGTGGATACCAGCATGCCGTTCGACAAGGCGTTGATGGAGTACTTGATCCGCCGCCGAAACCGGGGATAAGTGCGAAGGACGAAGGACGAATTCAGCTACGCCAATTTGCAACGCTGCTGCGAAGTTGGAACTAGTGCTTGGTCAAGTGCTTAATGTTGGGGTTGGCTCGGGTGCCACTGGCTCCGCCAGTGCCGAGCTCGGGTGCCACTGGCTCCGCCAGTGCCGAGGTCAATCGCGATCGGATCACTCGGCGACGTCGGACGCGATGACGGGGAGCAAGGCCGGACTTTTGGCCAGCACTGGCAGAGCCAGTGGCACCCTAATTCTTAGCTGCCTTGAAAAAGCACTAGTGAGTGAGGCCCTAGCATGAACATCGAGGAGTTGCGGACCCGAGCTCGGATCTCCACGCTCTTCACAGCCTCGGAGGACAGCGGTATTATGCTGAGCATTCAAACTGCAGCGATCACGCTACTCGGATTCTCGCTGGGGATGCTCAGCGGCCCGCGGATCGCGATGTCAGCCCAGCCGAAACCTGTCGCCCAGCCGAAGCCGACGGCCCAGCCTGAACCGACCGCTGCGCCCTTGGAAAATGGCAAAGCGACAACCACCCTGCCTAAAGCGGCAGCTACGGCATTGGAAACAGGCAATGCGTTGGCAGCGCAGGGACAATTCGCAGCCGCCATCTCTGCCTACACGGAAGCTATCCGAGTCAACCCAAAAGACGCCCGGGCGTACTATAACCGTGGGGTCTGCCAGCAGCGGATCGGGGAACTCGTCAAGACCATCGCCGACTGCACAGAGGCCATCCGGCTCAACCCGAAATACGGTGAGGCCTACCAGACACGCGGCTTTACCCATCGCCGACTAAGCGAGCTGGACCAGGCCCTGGCAGACTACACGCAGGCCATCCAACTCAATCCCAAGCAGGCCGAGAGCTATCTTGACCGGGGTTTCATCTACCGGAAGCTGCGCGAGTTCGACAAGGCCCTCGCGGACTGCGCGGAGGCGGTGAAGCTCGACCCGAAACACCCCGTGGCCTACAACCTTCGGGGCCGGGTCTACTTTGACGAGCAGGAGTTGGACAAGGCCATCGGGGAGTTCACCCAGGCCTTGCGGTGCGACCCGAAATACGCCGAGCCATACTACCGTCGAGGCTTGGCCTACGAGCGGAAAGGTGATCTCGACAAGGCCATCACGGACTACACGGAAGTCATTCGACTCGAACCACAAAACGCCCAGGCGTACACCCAGCGGGGCTTTGCCTACGAAAGCAAGGGCGACAAAGCCAAGGCCGAGGAGGATTTCGCGCGGGCCAAGCAACTCGTCCAGAAGCAGAACTGAGCCGCGTCCTAGTGCTACAGGGCTGGACAACCGACGCCCTTCGCGACCGCGGAATCCGCGGCGATCAGCCCCGTTGTGGCCAACGGGCGTGGAGCCCGCTCCCGGCGGGAGACGCCGTCTTCGGCACGCGCGAAACGACGCCGGTCCGCCAGCCAGTCCTGATGCGTGTAGTCCAGCACCGAAGTATCGGTTTCGCGCACTTCGAGACGCTGCAAGCGAAAGCCCATCCCGCTGATCTCGGTGAACAACTGGAACGCGAGATTCTCCACCGTGGTCGGCATCGTGAACCGTTTCAGCTTCAATGTTTCCCCGGTCCGCTCCATGTGATCGCAGAGCGTCTCGTACAGCGCATCGTGAATATTGATCAGCATCCCGTGGTCGTATTCCACTTTCAGGAACGGTTCGATCTTGTCGTCAAAGTCTGAGAAGAGTGTCGAATACGACCCGTTACGTTCCACCTGGAAGAAGCACCGTATCCCATAGCGATGCCCGTGCAGGTTTCGGCACTTGTCCTGCAATTCCTCGTTGCGATGGGCGGCGTAGAACTTGTAGTCCTTTTGGATGATCATCGGCTTGGCGCTCCCGTCTGGGCGATTCTCTTAGTGGTTGATCAGCGACATGACTTCAGCGCGGCTGGAGGGGTTGGTCTTGAACAGACCTCGCAAGGCACTGGTCACCGTCTGGGTGCCCGCCTTGCGAACTCCGCGGATGGCCATGCACGAGTGCTCGGCCTTAATCACCACCGCCACGCCCTTGGTCTCCAGTTCGAGTTCCATCAGGTCCGCAATCTGTTCGGTCATGCGTTCCTGGACCTGCGGGCGACGGGCGATTTCCTCGACCACGCGGGCCAGTTTGCTCAGGCCCGTAACGCGACCGTTGGGAATGTAGGCGACGTGAGCCACGCCGCTGAACGGCAACAGGTGATGTTCGCACATACTGGTGAAACTGATGTCTCGCACCAAGACGACTTCGTCGTAGGTCTCCGGGAACGTGACCCGCAGATGACGAGCCGGATCGGTCTTCAAACCGGAGAACATCTCCTTGTACATCCGAGCCACGCGACGGGGCGTATCGATCAGCCCCGGACGCTCCGGATCCTCGCCAATCGCACGCAGGATCGTGCGTACGGCCTGCTCGATCGCCCGCAAGTCCACGTCCCCGCCGTTTCTTTTCGACAAACCGTTTCCGTTGAACCGCCGTTTCACGGGTGAGATTGTTTCCAGCCCGATCGCCATGTTGTAACTCCTTACACCCTCAGGATGATTCGTTTTGTGACTGCCACCGCACATTGCTCTGCGGACTTATCTTGTTACGTGATAAACCGTCGCCGGTGGCAGTTGTTAACAGGCCGCCCGCGATTCTGAATGCAATCCATGAGCAGGTCTGTTGAGTCGCAACTGGCGGGGCATGGAAGAAAAGAGCTACGTCGTTTCCCCCAGCAGTTCACCGAGCCCGTCGAGGGAAATCACTTGCACGCCCGACGCCAAGGGGTAGGAGTTGGGACATCGGCAGATGATAGCGCAGCGGCGCACTTGGCCGCGAGGCAGCTCGGCAGCGACCCTCAGCAGGGCATTCGCGTCCACCACGCTCTTGAGATGCCGAAACAACTGCGGCGCGTACTGGACCTCGTCCACGACCAAGGGCGGCGGGTGGCGGCCCAGAAAGGCGCGCGGGTCGTGCTCCGCCTGCTCGGCTTCGCTCGGCAAGTCTAACGACACGAACGCGTGCCGCGGAAACGACCGCTGGACCAGACTGGTCTTGCCGGTCTGCCGGGGCCGGTCAGCACCACGACCGGCCGCTGGGCAGCCCGCCGAGCCAGTAGCCCTTCAATTTCGCGAGGAATCCACATCCTGCAAATCCTACGATTGAAGCGAAGAATTTGCAAGTCGCTGGATCGGCATGCCTTTCGTCAAATCGAGCGACGGAGGATGCTGAGCGACCGCGGCGGCAGATTCCACTGCTTCGTCGGGCCGGCCGCGGGCTGGTCCAGCGGAACATAGGCAGCGATCGCTTATTGCGTGACTTCTTCGACACCGTGTTCGCATCCGCCGCCTGCCAGGTCGAATGCGTGGCGAAGTTAAGCGTCCTGCGTGGTGTGGCTCGCTCGACTCAGACCAGGCCCTTCTTCACCGCCCACACCGCTACCATGGTTCGATCCGCCATGTCCAGCTTTCGCAGCACGTTCTGCACGTGTTCCTTGACGGTCTCGATGCTAATGTCCAAGGACTTGGCGATCTCGCGATTGCTCAAGCCGAGGGCCAGATTCCGCACGACGTGATACTCACGTTTCGTCAGCGGCACATCGTCCGCCGTAGGATCGGGGCGTTTATCCAGGAAGGCTTTCATGTCGCTCGCCGGTGTACCTTCGCCCAGCGTTTCACCCTTGGCGACACGCTTGATGGTGGAGATGAACTCCTTCCCAGTAGCATCTTTCAGCAGAAATGTTGCGGCTCCCAGGGCCATGGATCGGGCCGTGTACGTGGGGTTGTCGTGCGCTGACATCATGATCACTTTCACCTGCGGAACAACCTGCCGGATTTTTTCCAATGCGTCCAGCCCGTCGATGTCCGGCATCATTACGTCCATGATCAGCACATCCGGCTTGAGTTTCTTGGTTTTCGCGATCGCCTCGGTGCCGGTCTTCGCTTCGGCAACGATCTCGACCCCCTGGCCTGCCAGTAGCTTAGCCAAGCCTTTCCGGATTACAGCTTGATCGTCCGCGATGATCAATTTAACAGCCACGCCTATCCCCCTCTTCAAAAGTGAAACAATCCACCATAAGCAGCAGTGTCAGTAATCGTATCCGTGACTGCGGCCAGACGCAAGGCACCATCCCAGACGATTAATGCCCGCCTACGCCCCGCCCAAGCGGACCGGCGTATTCGCTGAGATGGATAGGCTGCGGAATGGGCAGGCTTCCCATTCCAGCATGTTACCCCGGATTATTCATGTAGGCCGGAACGAGGTCGCGCAAGGCCCTGCCGGAACGGCGCAACCGACGCTCGCAGGAAGAACCCGCTTGGTGCAGACGCCACGCGCCGGAAGCGACCGAAGCTCCGGCAGTGCTTCCGGTTGCCACACTGAAAGGCGTTGTGAAGCATCAAGGCAATCCCGTAACCGAGTACGATCCCCACGAATTGGCGTCGAGTTGTCGTGACCACGGTAGCCTCCTTGGTGCGGTGTTCCTGCGATTTCGACGAGTTTACAGTGTCGGCGTGTCGCTGAACATTGACACTCGCAGTTCGTTGCCGTACTTTGATTTGCTGGCGTATGTTCCGTTTGGCGTTGGCAACCTGCATCGGTTTGAGCCTTTAGTATGCAAAGGTGATTTGATGAAGCGAAATCGTTCCTCACGGCGAGGTTTTCTTCAGGTCTCAGCGGCGGCGCTGGGGGCGGCGGCGTGCGGCCGGCCGCTGATCTTGTTGGGCGGCGAGGCCGGCTCCACGGCCGCCAACAGCAAGCTGAACCTGGCGGTCGTCGGTTGCGGCGGGCAGGGACGCGGCGTCATGCGGGGCCTGCTGTCCCGTGGCGCGAACTTGACGGCCCTGTGCGACCCAGATCCGGGACAGATCGACAGCGCCCGGGCCGACGCCCTGAAGTCGGGCGGTGAGGCCACCAAGGGCGCCAAGGCGTATGAAGACTATCGTAAGTTGGTGGACGACGCCTCGCGCTTCGACGCCGTGTTGATCGGCACCCCCGACCACTGGCACGCCCCGCTGTGCAAGGCGTTCATGAAGATCGGCAAGCACGTCTACTGCGAGAAGCCGCTGACCCACAGTGTGGCCGAAGCTCGCGAACTCCGCGAGCTTTCCCGGACCTCGAAGGTCGTCACCCAGCTGGGCAACCAGGGCAGCGCCAGCGCATCGCTGCGCCGCTGCACCGAGGTCATTAAGGCCAACGCGCTCGGCCAAATCCGCGAGATCTACGAGTGGGGCATCGGTGTCAACGCCAGCGAAGGCAGCGCCGAGGGCGAAGATCCCCTTCCGCCCGGCTTCAACTGGGATCTGTGGGTCGGGCCGTCGGCCCTGCGACCCTTCAAGAAAGACGTCTACCATCCCTTCCGGTGGCGTAATTGGTTCGACTTCGGCAACGGCGGCTTGGCGGATATCGGCTGCCATACCATCAACCTGCCGATGCGAGCGTTGGATTTGGACTACCCCGAAAAGATCGTCGTCAACATCCAAGACGGCAAGCAACTCGACGGCAAGGCGGCAGTGGAATTCCATTTTGCCGCCCGCGGCAACTTCGTGCCCGTCAGATTGCATTGGCAAGGCAACGGCACGCCGC
>JAPLNJ010000541.1 GCA_026692885.1 Planctomycetota bacterium
CCTTGCGCAACCATCTGCGGGCTCATGTCGCCTACCGACCGCGGCCGTCAGCCGACCAAGGAGAGGATGAGAAGCAGGACCACAAGGCCAAAGAACAGCAATCCACCCAGCAGAGAGACCATCACCAGGAGCGATGATTTCTCGCGTGATTTCTTGAGAAAGATCGTCTTCCTTCGCTGGCTGACCTGATTGGACAGCGGCTTTGCCGGGACCACCACTGCCGCGGGGGCGACCACAGGCCTGTCCGCGTGGGGTTGGCCCCATTGGCCCGGATACGCGGCCGGCGGTGGTGTCTGGACCGCGGCGTTCGGCGGCGGCACCGGCGGTGGATTGGCGGGCGGCTGGCCCCAACCGGGATTTGGCATGCCTCCGGGTGCCAGCGGCCCCGTCGGCCCCTGATAGCCGCCCGGATAATAGGCCGCGGTGTTCGGCCCCGAGACGGCAGGAAGCTCTGGCGTGGCAGGCCGAACACCCGCCGACGGTCTTGTCGCTGGAGCCGCGGGGACAGAGCCGTAGGCCGACGCTCCGTAACCAGTTCCTGGGGCGGGCTGTGCTGGCGCAGGTGGTGCGGGACCGAACGCGCCAATTTGGCCGGCCCTCGCCGGTTGCGGTCCCGCCAAGGGTGCCTCCCGACCGGCCTGGGGAAACACGGCAGGAGCGGCCGACAATTTACGCTCGCCGCCGTAAGCCGTCGGCGACGGAGGCCCTGGGACTGCTGCCGGGGCGACGCCCGGCGGCGGTGCAGCGGCCAGCGGGGGCGTTTGCGGGATAGCGGGAGACGGAATGGCCCGTTCCTGGGGCCTGGCGCCGGTCGAACTTCGGGCCGTTCCGGGCGCGGACGGTGGCGCTCGCAAGGTCTGCTCCTGACTGGTCGTCAGGGGCGGCGTTCCGGGAATCGATGGAGGCGGAGCCAGCCGCGACTCGCCCGTACCACGCCTCGGTTTTTCCTGGTTTTGGTCACTCAAAGGAAGCCCTCTTGCCTAATCCGTGAATTATCGGTCAGCGTTCGTATTCGTACAAGCTAGTGCTTTGTCAAGGCTTGATTTTAGGGTTGGGTGCCACTGGCTCCGCCAGTGTTCGCAGGCCAAGCTGTGGAGCAACGGCACTGGCAGAGCCAGTGGCACCCAAATTCTTAGCCTCGACACAGCACTAGGGTGTTCCCGCGGGTTTCTGCCCCTGTAGCGGAGCGACGTTCTCCCGCAGCCAGATATTCCGGAAACGGACGGGGTTCCCGTGAAACTGCAGGTGCATCGGCAGCCGTTCGGGATGTTTCTGGTAGAGCGGGGCACGCACGTACGAAGAATCTCCCAGCAACTCGAAGTGGTTTTGAATCAGGACGCCGTTTTGCAGGATGGTGACGTAGGCCGGTTTCACCACTTTCCCAGCGTCGTCGAAGCGTGGCGCCGTAAAAAGGATGTCGTAAGTCTGCCATTCGCCGGGCTTGCGGCAGACGTTCACGGTCGGCGGTTGCTGCTTGTAAACGGATCCGCAGGCTCCGTCGAAATAGGTCGGGTTTTGGTAGGAATCCAGGACTTGGATCTCGTACTTATTCATCATGTAGACGCCGCTGTTGCCGCGGCCTTGGCCCGCACCTTCGACTCTTTCTGGTGTGGCAAACTCCAGATGCAATTGGCAATCACCAAACGCTTGCTTGCTGGTAATGCCGTTCTTACAGGATGTGGCGTAGCCGTCCTTGATCTCCCAGTTCTCGCCGCCATCCCACTGCGACAGATCCCGACCATCGAACAGGACGATCGCATCGGAGGGTGCACCGCCGGCCGTTCCGGGTTCCACGACCGGCGGTTCCGGCCAGACGATACCGCTCTTGTATTCCTTCACATCTTCGGCGGTCGCCGCCAGGCAGACCACCCACGAAAGCACGACCATGGGGAGGACCCGAACCAGAACTGCCGAAATCTGCCTGGGCATACGTGGACTCCTGAGTGAACGATTGACGAAACGAAGTGGATCAGCCCGGATCCTACATGATCCAGTCCTACATTATCCAGACCAGCGAAGATTATCGTTCACACGCAGCGAGTCGGCAACGGGTGTCCCCACTGCTTACCTTGCCACGCATCACGGAGCTCAAACTCGGTAGCAACCGCGGCGTGCAGACCGGGTTTGTCCAGGCACCAGGCGGGAGCGATCAGATAATTCGGCGGGGCGTCCCCGCCCAGCCGTTGGACAACCGTGGTCGGCGGCAGCAATTCCAGGAAGTCTACCAGCGTGCGCACGTACTCGGCCCGCTCCATCAACGCGACCTCGCCGCGTTCGACCTGCTGCGCCAACCGGGTGTTCCGCACCGCGTACAGGTTGTGAATTTTCACCGAATCGAGCCGCAGTCGAGCCATCTCGCACGCGGTGCTCAGCATGTCAGCCTGTGTCTCGCCAGGCAATCCCAGGATCAGATGGGCCCCGATCTCGAAACCACGTCCACGGCTACGCTGGAGGGCCTCGATCGAGGCCTCGTGCTGGTGACCCCGATTCATCCAATCCAGCGAGTGGTTGTGGATTGTCTGGATCCCAAACTCGACGGAGACGTACGTCCGCGCGGCGAATTCGGTCAGCAGATCCAGCACTTCGTCCGGCACGCAGTCCGGACGCGTCCCGATGGCCAGACCGACGATCTGCGGATGCGTCAGGGCCTGCTCGTACACGGTCCGCAGCCGTTCGACGGGAGCGTAAGTATTCGTGGCCGGCTGAAAGTAGGCGATGAAGTGCTCGCAAGCATACCGCGAACGCATCCGCTGAATGGCCTCTTCGACTTGCTGGCCAATCGGCTGGCGTGGCAGGCGACGGCTGGGACTAAAACTCTGGTTGTCACAGTACGTGCAGCCCCCGAGTGCCACGCGGCCATCGACGTTCGGACAGGTAAAGCCCGCGTCGACGCTGATCTTCTGCACGCGGCAACCGAAACGCTGCCGCAAGAACGAACGATAGGAAAAGTAACGTAGTCCCGCCGCCCGCCAGTCGCAGGCAACCGTAGGGCCAATCCCAGATCTCATGTGAGTTGACGACAAGGTCCTACTCCGGTAGATTAGACGACGATCCGTAGTACTTCCGGCGGGAACAAAGATGGATATCCTAAGACCGTGGCCCGCCCCAAACAAGGTGAGTGATTATGTACGGCCAGCTGGTTCCAGTCGGCGGCGGGGACCCCATCCCCTTACTGAAACAACGGTTGATGATCGGACGCCGCGAAAGCTGCGACATCGTGTTGCGGTTCGCGAACGTCTCCGGACAGCATTGCGAGTTGATCGTCGACAGCGGCTATTGGTTTGTGATAGACAAGAGCAGTCGTAACGGGACTAAGGTGAACAGTGTCCGAGTGACATCCATGCGGAAACGTCTGGATCCCGGCAATATACTGTCGGTCGCCAAGCACAAGTATGAAATCAAGTACTCGCCGATGGAAGACTTGCAGGCTACCGGGCCGCCGCCGCCTGACGAGGAACCCATCCGGGACATCTTGTCCAAGTCCCTGCTCGATCGGGCGGGACTGAATCGACGGGATGTCTAGACCGCACGACACCCAGCTTGGGCGAGCGGCAGGAAATGATTTACCTGCAGGTCAGTCTTCCCGGGCCAATCGGGACGGTCTGGGAAGACCATCCTTGATCTTCCATCCTGCGATGCTCGACGGGTTGAGAGGACGCCCGAAGCCCAAAACTAGCACGGATGGCAAGGCCGGGGCACGGATGACGACTCCAGTATTGTCCGACACCTCGCTGCCCATCCGTGCCCCGGCTTTGTCATCCGTGCTACTCGATTCGTCCCCGGTATCGCCCCCTTGGCCCGCGCAGGAAATCGGGAAGTTATTTCGGCCACCGTTGTTACATTGAATTGGGTAAGCTATTTCCTGCCGCGCGCCTTGCGGTTAAACGCCAACCTGGGGTGCAAGCGTCGTCGCACGACACTTGTCGCCAAACGCGGTGATCGATAGAATGCTGCGTCAGTGCACGTCGCGGTGATGGGGCCAGATGCATACCTGAACGCTGAAGAGAGGAACACACAACATGGGCGCAAACGTTCGCGAATTCACCGATGCCACTTTTGCCAGCGAAGTCGTGCAGGCCACCGAACTGGTCCTGGTAGATTTCTGGGCGCCCTGGTGTGGCCCGTGCCGTCAGATTGCGCCGATGATCGACCAATTGGCGACCGAGAACTTGGGGACCGTCAAGGTGGGCAAGGTGAATATCGACGAAAATCCCCAAGCGGCCCAAGAGTATGGGGTCAGCGCCATCCCGACGTTGCTGATGTTCCGGGGCGGCCAAGTCGTCGAGCGGTTCGTCGGGGCACAACCCAAGGCCCGTTTGCAGGCCGCGATCGACGCCGCCCAGGGTTGAGTTCCCGGCCACCAAGTCCGGTTCATTCATCGGTCTGGTAGGGTGGTTCGAGCAAGTTGTGTTGCTGGTGGGCCGCGGTCGCTGTGCTAAACGTGGTTGCCTCGCCGCACTAGGAAATACGGCAGGGACGGCTTGCGAAGGCCCACCGAGATGTTGCGATCCCTTGGCCCACCCTACGATTTCTTCACAACCTCTCCGGGCGAGCCCAGCAGCACTCGCCGGATGACGGTTGCGTCCAACTCGCGGAGGCGGCTCACCACCAGATCCGCCGCGGCTAGTTGCGCGCGGCTTTGAGCAGTGCTGGCCAAGCCGATACACTTCAGGCCGGCGGCGTGGGCAGCCATGACCCCGACCGGCGCGTCCTCAATGACAACGGCCTTCGCCGGACGGACGCTCAGCCGTTGGGCAGCGAGCCGATACACTTGGGGATCGGGCTTGCCACGTTGCACGTCATCGGCGGTCACGATGGCCCCGAAAGCGTCGCGACGCTGCAGGCAATCCAACGCGAGCGCCACGTTGTCGGGAGGCGCCGACGAACCAATGGCCAAAACAAAGCCCGCCGCCCGCAAGTGATCAATCAACTCGACCCCACCATCAATCGCTGGGAACTCACGGGCCAGCAGTTCGCGAAAGATCGCTTCTTTCCGGTCGTCCACCTCGGCCACCTCCCCATCGCCGCGGACGGCAGGTCCCCAAAACTCCCGAATGATCTCTCGGCTGGTGCGGCCGAAAGTGGTGTCGAACTGAGCTCGGCTCATGGCCCACCCACGTTCTTGGCACAACAGCTGCCAACTTTCAAAATGCGCCTGGGAGGAATCGACGAGGACTCCGTCAAGATCGAAGATAACTGCTTCCTGATCGGACATTGATAGCTTCCTGCGATTGGCGAATGGGAGGGAGGGTGGAGCCAGCCGTGTTTCTGGTGGGCCGCAGTCGCTGTGCGAAACGTGGTTGCCTCGTCGCACTACGAGTTACGGCGGCGATGGCTTGCGAAGGGCCACCAAGATGTCGCGATCCCTTGGCCCACCCTACATGGACAATCCTGGGTATCTGCTTCGCGGCGTTGATCTTAGCACAGCCGCCTGTCTCGCGCCCAGGTGCGGAGGCTCGACAGGTAGCGACTCGTCATGCAGCAACTCGACTCCCCTCGCCAACTCCGCAGCGTACAGGTTACACTACAGCCATGCACGTACTGCTATTCGACATCGACGGCACGTTGATCAACACGCGCGGCTCCGGCTTGACGGCTCTGAAGACGGCGTTCGCCGAGGTGTTCGCCCGGCCCGCCCCGGCAAGAATCGACGCCGCCGGTCGCACGGACCGGGGTATTGCACGCGATTTGTTCCTCGGTCACACGATTGAAGACACCTCGGACAATTGGCGGGATTTCGAGACCGCCTATCTGCGGCACCTGGCGACACAGTTGCCCTTGCGAGAGGGCAGCTTGCTGCCCGGCGTCGTGGACTTGTTGCAGCAGTTGACCAACCGAGACGATGTAGCCGTCGGCTTGTTGACCGGCAACACACCCGCCGGGGCACGTCTCAAACTCGAACACTTCGAGATCCACCATTATTTTTCGTTCGGCGGCTTTGGCGACCGCCATCCGGAGCGGAACGGCGTTGCCCGGGACGCCTTGGCCGCTGCCCAGGGGCACCTCCGGCAGCCGATCGCACCGGAACAGGTCTGGGTGATTGGCGACACCCCGCTGGATATCGGCTGCGCGCGGCACATCGGCGCGAACGCCGTCGCCGTCGCCACAGGACAGCATGCCCTGGAGGATCTCGCTCGCGAAACGCCAGACCTGCTGTTAGAAGACTTGGGACAAGCCGCCGCCTTGCTGGAACGCCTCAACGGTCCTTTCCGCTTCCTCGTTTGATTATGCTGTGCCAACTGCCCTACGGTGACCAATCGCTGCTGAGTATCGATCCGCCGGCCGAGGCGGAGTTGGTCGATTTCTCGACGCCGCAGGGGCACCCGCTGGAGGATCCTGCGACCGCCGTCGCGACCGCCCTGGGCTCGCCGCGGGGGTTCCCGCCGCTGCGTCAGGCCATCGTGCCGGGCGACCGGATCGTCGTCGCGATCGATCGTGACGTTCCGCAATTGCCAGCCCTCGTGGCCGGGATTGTGCGCACCCTGCTGTCGGGCGTGACGCAACCCGAGGACATCACGTTGCTGCTGGCCCACGGAGCGGCGGGACCATCGCCCACGTCGTTGTTCGAGGCGGATGTGGCTCGGGCGATTAACATTGCCCATCACGACCCGCGGGATCAAAGTGGCTTGGCCTACTTGGCGGCGTCGAAGGAGGCCAAGCCGATCTACGTCAATCGGCAGTTGTTCGACGCCGACCTGATCGTGCCCGTCGGTTGCCTGCACCCGCAGACGGCGCTAGGATACTTCGGCTGCGCCGGCGGCCTGTTTCCCGCCTTCTCGGACGAGGCCACTCAGCAGCGTTTTCGCGTACCGGGCAGCGTCGATTCCCAGGCGGCCCATCGCCGTCGGCGCAAGGAATCCGAAGAAGCGGCGTGGCTGTTGGGATCCCGGTTCACCTGCCAGATCGTGCCCGGTGTCGGCGAGAGCATTCTGCATGTGTTGGCTGGCGATGTGGAAGTTGTGGCCAAGTTGGGCCGCGAGTTGTGTGAGGCGGCTTGGCTGTATCGCGTGCCGCGGCGAGCCAGTTTGGTGGTGGCCACGATCGGCGGCGGCCCGGAGCAACAAACCTGGGAGAGCTTCGCCCGCGCGTTATTGGCGGCCTCGACGGTCGTCGCCGAGGGCGGCGCCATCGTGCTGTGCACGAACTTGACGTGTGCCCCCGGGCCAGCCTTGCAGCAACTGGCGAAATTCGATGACGAGGACGAGCGCACGCTACGGCAACTTCAGCGTGAAGGCTCGCCCGACGCCGTGTCGGCGGCCTTGCTGTGGGACCTCCGCCAACGCGCGCGGATCTACCTGCTCAGCGGCTTGGACGAAGAGACGGTCGAGGATTTGGGATTGGGCTACGTCAGCCGCGGCGAGGAAGTCAACCACCTGTGCCAACATCACGAATCCTGTATCCTGATGGCCGATGCACATCGGGCGGTGGTCGAGTTGGCGGAGGAAGAGGAATAGGGATCGGCCGAACAACAACTCCCTCGCCCCGGTACTCCGCAGATTGTCCCACTTTGTTGGATGGATGGGGGGTTGGGGTAAGAAACTGGTCTCCAGCGACTTGGGGTTTTCGGGCAGAGTATGGGTGCAAAGAACTGCCCCCCCCAAATCCGGAGATC
>JAPLNJ010000542.1 GCA_026692885.1 Planctomycetota bacterium
CTGCTACCGCGACAAAGCCTCCGAGCGATTCATCTTCACCGGCAAGTCGGGTATCGAGGTGCTGAGCCTGGACACCGGCTGGTTGAGCAACAACAGTTGGATTCGCGGCACCTGCCAGTATGGCATCATTCCCGCCAACGGCTTGCTTTATGCGCCGCCCAATGCCTGTGCGTGTTTCCTGACCGTGAAAGCGGAGGGCTTCTTCGCCGCCGCTCCGCAGCGCGACAAGACCAGCCACATGCCGTTCCCCGAACGGCCCGTCGTCGAAAAAGGCCCTGCCTATGATCGCGTTCGTCCTTCGTCCTCAACAGCGGCGATAGAAAGTGGGATAGGCTTCCAGCCTGTCAAGCCGCGTCGAAAAGACGACAGGCTGGAAGCCTATCCCACTCAGGACTGGCCCATGTATCGTCACGATCCCAGCCGTAGCGGCACGGGCTCCAGCGCGATCCCCGACGCCGTCAAGCAAGTCTGGTCTGCGTCGCTCGGGGGCAGACTGACTCAGCCCGTCATCGCCGACGGAATGGTGTTCGTCGCCTCGACCGACGCGCACACTCTGCACGCGCTGGCCGCCGAGGACGGTCGCGAACTCTGGCGATTCACCGTCGGCGGCAGAATCGACAGCTCGCCGACCCTCTGGAACCAGACCGTCATCTTTGGTTCCGCCGACGGATGGATCTATTGCATCGATGCGGCTGACGGCGCGTTGGTGTGGCGATTCCGTGCCGCGCCCGCCGAACGGCTCGTGAGCGTTTATGGTCAATTGGAATCGATCTGGCCCGTCCACGGCGCGGTGCTGATTCAGAACGACACGCTCTACGCGACGGCCGGCCGTTCGTCCTATCTCGACGGTGGTATCGTCCTGTATCGGCTCAATCCCACGACCGGCCAGGAGCTTTCCAAGACCACGCTCTATCACCTCGATCCGGACACGGGCGACCAACTCGTGTCCGAGCCAAATTCAACATGGAAGGCACCACCGCCGACATCCTCTCTGGGGACGGCGACTTGGTCTTCCTGAAATACTTCACCTTTGACCGCGCCGGCAAGCGCACGGAGACGACGCGACCGCATCTGTTCTCAATCACCGGTCTGCTGGGCGAAGACTGGTTCGTCCGGACGTATTGGATCGTCGGCCAGGACCTGCCGGGCGCCGGCTGGGGCGGCTGGGCCAACGCCGCGAACACGTTCCCGTCCGGTCAGATTCTGTGTTTCAACAGCGACACGGTGTACGGCTACGGTCGCGAGAAACTGGCTGGTGGCCCCGTCGGGCACCGGGCCGACACCTACCGGCTATTCGGCATGAATCGAACTAGCGAATCGCGCCCGGCCGCCAAGCCAGCGAAACGAAAACCGTCGAGCCAAGCTGAGTCGCTCTGGACCGACCCCCAATCGCTGATCGTGCGCGCGATGGTGCTCGGCAAGGAACGGCTGGCGGTGGCCGGCCCGCGCGATCTGGGCGAGAAAGACCCCGACTTGCTGGCATTCAAGAACGAGCCCGAAGCCCGCGCGGGTTTCCAGGGCCTAAAGGGAGTGTACTTGCGAATTGTGAACGCCGCCGATGGCAGTCAGATTTCCGAATCCGAATTGCCCGCCATGCCTGTCTTCGATGGTCTTTCGGCAGCCAACGGCCGGCTCTACCTCAGCACGCTCGACGGCAAGGTGCTGTGCCTGAGAGGAGCAGCGAAGTGAACGCCCTCCTGTCGATTCCCGATCCCTTAAGGAGTACTCCATGACAAGAAACATTGCACTCACGGTTTCGTTGCTGATTGGCACGGCGGCGGCGTTTGCAGGCGACGTTCAGCCGCTCATGGTTCAGCGGGGCGCGCTCTTGCTCGACGAGTCGTTCGCCGGCGGCCTGGATACCAACCGGTGGACGGTAGCCATTGGCGAGTGGCGGGTCGAGAACGGCGTGCTCGCGGGCACCGA
The DNA here is from genome assembly GCA_026692885.1 of Planctomycetota bacterium. The sequence continues at coordinate 1,927 of JAPLNJ010000542.1, forward strand.
ACGCCCCGCCGATCAGCACGCGGCGGTCATCAAGACGCCCTTCACCAACAAGACGGCGGTGGTGCAGTTCTCGTTCCTGCTCAAGGGCGACTCCGGCTTTCACTTCAGTGTCAACGGCCCAGGCGGCCACAATTGCCGCATCACTGTCCGCACCAACTCGGTGATGATGCGCAAGGACCTCGACAAGAAAGACCCACGTTCTTATGCACCGGTGCTCGATGAGACTGGCGCCGTACTCGCCCCGGACACGTGGCACACCATGATTGTGGAACTGAACGGCGAGGAAATGCTGGCCCGCATCGATGACGCGATCTTCCTCTATGGCTCGCACCCTGGCATCAATCAGGACAAAAAGGATTTCGGATTTCCAGTGACCGGCGCGGCGCTGTTTGACAACGTGAAGATCTGGGACGCCGCGCCCAGCCCAGCTTGGCCGCCGGAGAAAGCAAAACTGCTCGCCCGCCAAGCGGCGCGGCCCGCCCTTGACCGCTCCGGCAATCCGACGGAAGCGTTTCGGGTGGCCGATGCGAAAGCCCGCGACCGGCTCATCAAGTCCGACGCCCAGTTCACTTCCCTGGTAGACGCCCGAGTGGCCATCCAGGAGGCCATTGCGAAGGCTTTCCCCATCGTCAATCGCAAAAGCCCAAAAGCGGACGCGGAGAAGAAGCGACTGGCCAGCGAAGACGCTCAGTACAAGAAGCTGACGGCGAATCTGCGCCTGGCGCAGAAGAAGGAGCGCGAGTATCTCTTCGCCCAGGCCCCCGAGGTCAAGAAAGCCTGGGAAGCCTTCGCTGCCGCCAATCAAGCCAAAGCTGCCGCCACGAAGAAATAGTCTGTCATGAAACACCATCTCACATTCTTCGTCGCCCTGCTGCTCGCTCCGCCGGTCACGCTGCACGCCGCCGATGCGCCGCGGAAGCCCAACTTCCTCATCATCCTCGCGGATGATCTGGGGTATGCGGATCTCGGCTGCCAAGGCTCGCGGGAGGCCGTGACGCCGCAGATTGATTCCCTCGCGGCCAATGGAGTACGCTGCACCGCGGGTTACGTGACCGCTCCGCAATGCTGCCCGTCGCGCGCGGGGCTGATCACAGGACGCTACCAGAACCGTTTCGGCTTCGAGGCGAACTGGCCGGCCGCGTTTTCCGGCAAGGCGGGATTGCCCACCAGCGAACGCACCGTCGCGGATCAGCTGCGCGCTGCGGGCTACGTTACGGGCCTGATCGGCAAATGGCACCTCGGCGACGCGGAAACGATGCGGCCCTACAACCGCGGCTTTGACGAGACGCTGTGGCACGCCAATGGCGGCGTGCTGTTCCCGGATAAAAACACAGGCTTCATCAGCAAGCTGTATCGCGGCTCGGAGCCGGCCCCACCGGTAAACCACGCCCGCGGCCTGAGGCAGAGTTTGAGTATGGCCAGAACACGTCTCGCAACGATCCTTGCCGTGGCGTCAAGGGCGACCTGCTGGAGGGCGGCATTCGCGTCCCGTTTCTCGTGCAGTGGAAAGGCCGCCTCCCAGCCGGCCGAGCCTTCGACCAGCCTGTGATCAGCCTCGACATCCTGCCCACGGCGCTGGCTGCGTCAGGTGTCGAGCCCTTGCCCGGAGCGAACCTCGACGGCGCGAATCTACTGCCCTTCCTGGCCGGTGAGAAACAGGGCTCGCCGCACGACACGCTCTGCTGGCGGTTCCGTTTTCCGCCCGCTCAGCCGGCGCGGCATCGCTGGGCAATCCGGCAAGGCGACTGGAAACTTGTGAAAAACGACACTGCCGCGCTGGCGCTCTACCACCTTGCCGACGATGTCGGCGAAACCAAGAACCTCGCCGCCGAACAGCCCGAACGGGTCCGCGCGATGCAGGCAGCCCGGAAGCAGTGGGACGCGGAGAATAGGGCACCTCTCTGGCAGGAGGCTCCGTCTCTCCCGAGCCACCAAGCCAAGGTGGAAGTCTTCCCGACGGAGATTCGCGTGCAGTGCACCGGCAACGACCCGCAACTCATCCTCAGCGAGATCCCCGCCGGCACGGGGCCCTTCACGCTCGAACTGAAGGTCAAGTCCACCAGCGCCGGCCCCGGCGAATTGTTCTGGGCGACGACGGACGCGCCGCAGTTCGTGCCCGGCCAAAGCGTGCCGTTCCAGCTCCAGCACGACGGTCAGGCGTGGCGTGAGTACACCGTCGAGGTACCCGCCACGGCACAGCCGCTCAGGCATCTGCGGTTCGATCCGGGAAACGCCCCCGGCCTCGTTCGCATCGCTCGACTGGTGCTCAGGGACGCAAGGGGCAAGCTGCTCAAGACCTGGATCGGCGACGCCGAACGCACCCAGCCCGCCGCGAAGGTCGGAGCGTCAGTTAGATGACCAACACCGAACCTTGCGACCGCACGCCAGAAAGGGCCGCGTCAGAACCTGTCGCTTGCCTCGATGCGCAAGTGATCAGGAAGGTTGTCATGACGCGTGGCGTTACTTGGGTTTGCGGTCCTTTCTCTTCTTTTTCTCCACGGTGACGGGAGTGCCGTCTTTTGGCTCCGGCACGACGCCGCTGATTACCGGCACGGGCGGGATGTCCTTTTGCCAAGCGTCGAGTTGGACGGCGAGTTCTTTGAGGACGGCGGCGTAGGCGGGATCGGTGGCGAGATTCTTGGTTTCCAGCGGGTCTTGGGCCAAGTCGTAAAGCTCCGGTTCGGCGCCGCCATGGCGTGCGTTCTTCCGCTCGTTCTTGATGAACTTGTATTGCGGGGTGCGGACCATCGCACTGCCGCGCTCGGCAAAGGCGAGGTCCTTCCAACCGGCCTCCTTACCGGCAACGAGGGCCGTGAGGCTGCGGACCTGGATGCCCAGTGCCGGCAGCGGCACGCCGGCCAGCTCGCAGAGCGTGGGCATGACATCGATGTTCTCGACGATGTTCCTGACGACCGCGCCGCGATTGAACGTCGCGGCAAACGGGCTGGCAGCCGGGGCCTTCATCAGCAGCGGGATGCGGGTGGAGCCTTCATACATCGCGCCTTTGAACCAGCGATTGAGGTCGCCGAGCATGTTGCCGTGGTCGGCGGTAAACACGATCAGCGTGTTCTGGTCGAGGTTCAGTTCGCGCAATCGTCCCAGCAGCCGGCCAAGGTTGTCGTCCACCATCGTCACCTTGGCAAAGTAGGCCGCGGTCATGGCTTTCACAATCGTCGGGTCATTGACTTCGTGGCGGTTGGCGGCGGTCCGCGCCGCCTTCGAGGGATCCTGCTTGAACGTCGGCGGCAACGGCATTTCTTCCGAGTCGAACATCTGCCAGTACGGTTCGCAAAGGTGCGAGGGGCTTTGCGGATCGAGGTAGCTCACGAACAGGAAGAACGGGCGGGTCTGATCTCGCTGGTGCAGGAAGTCGAGCGCCCGGTCGGTGATCCAGTAGGTCTGCGAGTCTTCTTTCGGATACGTGAGCTTGCCGAGGTCGCCGCCGAGTGGGTCGGCAGGAAAGGGCTTGGTCGCCAGTCGGCGGGCAGAGTTCCTGCCGTGTTTCTTGTCGACGTCCTGAGGCCAAGTCGGCAGCGTGCCGGGACCTTCGTGGGCGAAGGACCAGAAATAGTCGAAGGCGTAATCGAGATCGTTTGGGATGAAATGGAGTTTGCCGCTGATGGCGTTCTGGTAGCCGTGATGCTTGAGGATGGCAGGCAACAGCAGTTGCGGCTCACGCAACGGCGTACTGTTGTCGGTGGCGCCGTGAACGTGCGCGTACCGGCCCGTGAAGAAGCTGTAGCGTGACGGCGTGCAGATGGGCGCGACCGTGTAGGCAGTGGCGAATCGCGTGCCCTCGTGGGCGAGCCGGTCGAGGTTCGGGGTCTTGACAATCGCGTGCCCCGCGCAACTCATCACGTTCCACTTCATCTCGTCCACCATGATGAACAGGATGTTCGGCTTATTTGCTGAGGTGGCCTTGTCCGCCAGGTCTGCGGCACCGGTCTGCTGTGCGACCGCCACGATCCAGCCGACGAACAGTAGCCAGCTCACCCGTGTTCCACAGAACGCCGAACCGGTCTGCATGGCGATTCTCCTTGACATTTCAGGCGGAAATGAGTCGGCTCGTGTGTTTCGCCCGCTAGACTAACCGCTCCCACCCGGCGAAGAAAGTGGCGTTGCCTGCACATTCGCTTATGTGGTCGATTCGTCCGCCATCGGATTGGCAAGGTGCCGTGGTGAACAATCGCCTGAGGTTCCTGAACCTCTGGCAGGCACGCGCATCGTCACGGCCATTCGCGTAGAATGTAGCTTTGAAAGGCCATACCATGACACGAAGCTCCACAATACTTCTCCTCAGTGCCGTGCTGTCAGCGTGCCTGGGCACCGCCGGGCCAGCTGCTGACATCGTTTCGCACCCTAACATCCTGCTGATCACCGCCGACGACCTCGGTTGCCAACTATCGTGCTACGGCGAGAAACGATTCCGCACGCCGCGTTTGGATGCCCTGGCGGCGGAAGGGGTGCGATTCGAGAGCTTCTACGTGGCTCAATCGTCTTGCAGTTCTTCCCGTTCCTCACTGCTCACAGGACGGTGGCCGCACCAAAATGGACAGATCGGCTTGGCACACCTCGGATTCACTATGCATCCCGACCAGCCGAACCTGCCGGCATTGCTTAAAGCCGCTGGCTATCGCACGGGCATCATCGGCAAGTTGCACGTCGCGCCGGCGGCGGACTTTCCGTGGGACTGGATGCCAAAGAAGGAGAAGGTGGCCGCACCGCCGACGCGTAACGTGCGGTGGGTCGCCGAGCAAAGTCGTGAGTTCCTGGGCTCCGCCAAAGCCTCCGGACAGCCGTTCTTTTACTACGTGAACTTCTTCGACCCGCACGGGCCTTACACGCCGGACGTGAATCAGGTCGATGGTGTGCCGGAGCAGCCGTTGCGTCCCGGCGACATCCGGGAGACGTTCGCGATGAAAGCCCCCACCGAGGCCGCGAAGAAACGCCTCACCGCGACTATCGCCAATACAATCCTGCGCGTCGATGTCGGGGTGGGCCTGTTGCTGGACGAGTTGAAGTCGGCCGGCTTCGCCGAGAATACGCTCGTCGTGTTCCTCGGCGATAACGGCCTGCCGGTCCAGCGGGGCAAGACCACGAGCTACGAAGCCGGCGTACGTGTGCCGTTGGTGGTCCGCTGGCCGGGAGTGGCGCAGGCCGGGCAAGTGCGCCGCAATCTGGTGTCCGAAATCGACCTCCTGCCGACCCTGTTGTCCGCGGCAGGTGTCAGTGCGCCGAGCCTACTGGCTGGCCAGCCCCTACAGGACGTTCTGCGGGAACACACCGCCCCGTGGCGGGGGTTCCTGTTTACCGAGATGAACTTCCATGAACCGCAGCAGTGCAAGCCGCAACGCACGGTGCGCGACGCTCACCATAAGCTCCTGCTCAATCTCGCGCCGCTCGACGGTCAGTCGCCGGTGGAACTCTTCGATCTCCAGGCCGATCCGGAGGAGACGAAAAATCTGGCCGACGACGCGGCCCACGGTGCCACGCGTCGCCGGCTGGAAGCGGCCCTGCGGGACTGGCGCGAGCGGACCAGTGATCCGTTGCTTGACGCAGCCCGCTTACAGCGTTGGATTGACGCAGCCGCCCGCTGGGAAAAGCTCCCGCGAAACAAAGCCGGTCCGAGCGAGGTAGTCCGCATCCCGGACGGCGAACTGGAGTTATTGAAGTGACCCCTTTGCTCACAGCTTCGTCTCCGTCACACTCCCGCTCGGTGACGAAATCGAGTATTCGGTTCGGCTTTAGCCGCTGGCGCTTGGCCTTCGCAAGCCGTTGAGCAGCAGATAGACTCCGCACTGTGGGGTACGTCGTCCTTTATTCCGAACCGAGACTTCCATGCCGATTCTGCTTGTCCCGCGCACGACGGGCCTTCTCGCCATCGTCCTGGCACTAACTGTTCTTCCCGGGTGCCGTAAGCCGCGGACTTCCGATATACCCCCGCAGGCACTGCCCTCCGTCAAGGAGGCTCCTCGCTCGGAGGAGGAAGTCCTGCGTTTGATTCAGCAAAAGAACCGAGCCATTGCGGAATTGGAGAGCGAGAAATTCGAGGCGAGCATCGCTCTATTCCAAAACCTTGCCGAGGAACTCCCGACCGAGCCGCTGGTCCATACCGACCTTGTGGTCGCCTACATCCTGCTGTTGAAATCGCCGACCTTCAGCGCGCAATCCGGAACCTTGGTCCATCGACAGACCGTCGAAAAGGCAGAACAGGCCGTTACTCATTTGTTACAGGTTGCTGACGATTCGGCCACGAGTCATGTCTTGGCTTCCAAAGTCGCTCGGCTTGTGCCCGACGAACGCCGCTCCCTGGAAGAACTGAACCGAGCCGTGAAACTGACGCCTGACGATCCGGTCCTCTGGTACGAGCTGTTTCAAGCCGGGCGATTTTCGGAGGATGCGGAGGTCAAGGCCCGGGCGACGGAGGGATTGAAACGCACGTGCGAGCTATGGCCCGATAATCTCTCCGTGCTCCGAGAGCGTCTGCTCCAGCAAGCCACGGACCGGGATCCCACGATTACCGAAACGCTTAGGAATGCCCGCACGACGATCGAACCTCTGGTCGCGAGTTCCCCGACGTGGCGGAAATTGAATCTATTGAGCATGCTCGACCAGACAGTCGCCATCGCTTCGGATCAGTCCCTAGACGGGGAAGGGAAGTGGAACACGGTGCTCGCCAAGGTGCGGCCACTAACGAATGTGCTCAGCGCCGACCATGCGACCCGGATCGATCGTCGTCGGATTGATCGCCAAGACGCTGCCGACCCGGGCGAGTTGGCCTTTGTCATGCATGATTTCAATGAGTCTGCCTTGACCACTGCCTGTCCGGTCTCCAAGGAACTTGGACCGCTGATCTCGGTGAAATTTGTCCCGTTGCCCAAGGCAAGACAACTGCCCCCGCTGCCAAGAGTACGCGGCGTGGAACTCGTCGATTTTGATCTGGACGGGCGACTGGATGTCGTGGCCGTTCGTGAACAGACGGTCGAGGTGTACAGTCGAGGAAAGACGGGCGACGATTGGAAATTGCTCTCCGCCTTCGAGTCGCCCAAGGAGTTGCAAGGCGTGGTGGCGGCTGATCTCGATCGCGATTTTGATTCCACCGCGGCGGGCGGGGTAGGTGGCAGATGCCCGAACGCCGATTTGGATCTGGTCGCCTACGGTCCCGGCGGCTTGTTGGTTCTGGAGAACAAACTGGACGAGAAGACAGGCCACCGTTCGCTGCCAATGGTTCGACAGGCTGCCGCGTTCGAACAACTCCGAAATGTGTTGGCGGTGGCCGTGGTCGATCTGGATCATGACGGGAATCTGGACTTAGTCGTGTCGTCGAGCGCTGGTATCTCGCTGTGGTTAAATCGGGGCGATGTGACTTTCGAGGATATCAGCGATCGAGCCAGCCTCCCACCCGCGGATTTCCACGCGACCGTCATCGTGCCGGTCGATTGGAATCGTGACGGGGACGTGGATGTGTTGCTGGCGGGTCCCTCGTCGAAAGCCGCTGGCTGTCTGGCGAACCTTCGGCATGGACGTTTTCGCTGGGAACCGTTCTCGACGGACTACAACGGGTTAAGGGGGGCCAATGCCTTGTGCCTCGCCGATGTGGACGGAAACCGCTCGTGGGATCTGATTGCTGGTGGAGAACGCGGCGTCACACTGATGCAAACTGCGACATCAGAGTCCGGGCCGGTGCGATGCCTCAAGTCGAGCGATCTCGGCACGGAAGCCGTGGGCGGCATGACAACGTGGGATTACGACAACGATGGCCATGTGGACCTACTAGCGTGGGGCCAGGGCGGACTTGTGATCTACCGTGGTGGATCCGATGGCCAGTTTCACCCGGCGTTGGGACTCGTGGAAGGTCCGCCGACGCGAGTCGAAG
>JAPLNJ010000543.1 GCA_026692885.1 Planctomycetota bacterium
GCAGCCAGCCAAAGGCTGGAAATACAAGCACGCCGCGCAAGCGAGTGGGTCCGTGGTGGACTGGCAAGCGAAATCCAGACCCACTCGCTTGCGCGTCGTGCTTGTATTTCCAGCCTTTGGCTGGCTGCAAAGATGTTCACAGCAGTGGGATTGACGAACCTCACGGATCAGCCGTTCGCACGTCAGCAGGTAGCGGTAATCGTTGTCGCTGAACCGCTGCTGATCGCACCGCAAACTGCCTGCCGCCACCCAGATGTAGCAGGGCTCTCCAGAGCCGTGCAGTTCGGCGCGAAATCCTGCGGAAATCGGCACGGCTCTGGAGAGCCAGGCTACGGGAAATCGAAAAAGTCACAGCGTCTCCGCGTGATGACAGCCTAAGTGGACAGCGCCACTTCGAGAGAAACCGTTTGCTCTAACGGATTACTCTAGGAGACGTTGTGCAAAAATGACCCCCTCCAGCTTGCCTGGATGGTGAACCAGATTGACCGGCTAGAACCGAAGCCCGCATGCTTCTCTGCCCCTCTTCCCCCGCCCTGCCGCCTTCGGCGGCAGGGCGGGGGAAGAGGGGGATTTTGGAGGCGATCGTGGTAGCCTGCGAATCTGATTCACCAACGGCACAAGGCCGTTGGGGTCTGGAACTTACAGGGGACGTGGCGCTGTCCAACTAAGAACCGGCGCATCAATAAGTGTCGGGTTTTCAAAGTAGTCATCACGCTCCGCGTGATGACACTCCGCGTGATGACATGTCGTCACGGCGGAGCGTGACGACTACTATACTTGCGACACTTATTGATTCGCCGGTCCTAAGAACACGCGTCTTTCCGGGGCTGTCATCACGCGGAGCGTGATGACTACTATAAATGCGCGCGGAAGAACACGAACCCGACGGACAACTGGTGCAGAGCGGCACCCGAAGCGCCGGCACTACCGGGACTTCTCCAGCGTTTCGATCAGGAAGAGGATTTCGGCGGCCATCGAGTAGTCCAAATCCGGGGCGTCGGCGAGGGTGCGGTCGCGGCGGCCGGCGACGATGGCTTGGAGAACGCGGAAGTAGGCCTGAAACGAAGCGTTGGCGTCGGGATCGGCGGCGAGTTGCTGGAGGAGGGACGCGGCTTCGGCCGAGGCGCCGGCGAGCAGGGACTGGGTCACGGCGAGGGCGATGCGGCCCGGCGGGTCGTGGTTCTCGCCGCCGTCGCGGCGGTAGGCGAGGTAGCAGACGTTGGCCTTGCCCTTCGCCTCCGCGGCGGCGGCGGGGTTGTCGGCGTCCGTCTCGATGTCGGCGAGGATGGACCAGGATGTCCACGGCAGCGCCGCGTGGCCGACCCGCGCTCTGCATTCGATCGCTCTGCGGATTTCCTGTCGCGATTCAGCCAGGCGGCCAAGTTTGCGCAGCGTTTCCGCGAGGTTGTTCCGCGCGAAACCTTCCTTCGCGAAGTCTTTAATCTCGGCATACTTGTCGGCTGCTTGGCGGTCAAAGACCGCCGCTTCCTCTGAGCGGCCAAGCACGGCGTCATACAGAATACCCAGTTGGCCGAGTGTGCTCGCCTGCCCGGCGACATCAGCGAGCCGCACCTTGATCGCGAGCGATTTTCGATAGGCATCCTCCGCCGCTTCCGGCTGCCCCAGCTCCTGATAGACTCTGCCAGTCTGATGCCAAGCCCTCGCGAGTGCGCCCGGCTCGCCCAGTCGAGCGAACCGTTCGCGGGCTTCTTCATAGGCTTCCAACGCCTCTGGGTAACGGCGCTGTTGCAGGCGGACCGTTCCGAGTTGGCGCTTTCCTACTGCGAAACCCCGTTCGTCACCCGCGCGCTCGTCGCGGCGGATGCCCTCTTCGTAGGCCATCGCCGCTTCGTCGAGCCGGCCCAGGTTGCGAAGACAGTCGCCCTGTTCTGTGAAGCAGACGGACGCCATCCGTTCCGCGCCTTCGCCGGGACGCTCCTTGGCCACGGCCTCGAAGCGCTGGCGGGACTCGTCCAGCAGCGGCAGGGCCTGTTCCGAGCCGCCGGCCGTCTTCAACACGCGGGCCAGGAGGAAGCAAGCGACCGCCAGATCGTAATCGGCGCCGGGATATGCCTGCTCGCCCGCCGTCCGGGCGCGCTGGAGCAACTGCTGCGCGCCCTCGAACGCCTCGCGCAACCGCCCGCCGCCAAGCTGCTGCTCGATGCGAGTCCGCGCCGCCTCGAACCGCGCGTGATTCCAGGCGTCGCCCAGCGCCGCTGCCGCGGCGTCGCGCACCTGCCCGACGCGCTCCAGCAGACGCGGCTTGCCGAGCGATTGCAGCAGGCTGTAGAGCGAAGTGGCCAGATCAATCGTTGCCTCGGCATCCCCCGCGCGCTGTACGAGGTCGATCGCCGCGAGTTCGGCGTCCTGGCTCCGCTGCTGACCGAGAAACCCGGCATACGCGCGCATCGCCTCGACCCAGCGGGCCGTGAGCTCTTCCGTACGATGGCCCTCCGAGGCCGTCGTCTGAGCGGCGTCTTCCGGTTTCGACGGCCTCGGAGGGCCGTCGTACGGAAGAGCGCGCAGGTAGGGGCAGAGCGCGGGATTGAGCGTGAGATGGTTGTAGCGGTTCGGCGTCGCCAGCCCCGTCGCGATCAACTCGCCCGCCAGCGCGCCCAGATCCGCATCTTCCCACTGCGTCATCGCGCGGAGCATGTCCAGATCGACGCCGCCGTGAAACACGCCGAGCACGCGCACCCGGTCGCGGTTGTCCTGCGACATGCGGCGGAGGGAAAGCTCGACGCTGGCGAAGAGGGAGTGCTCCCGGCTGCCGGGGAACTGCCGCTCCATCGCGGCCATCAGTTCGACGAGCGCTTCGCGGGTGGCGTCCACGCCCCGGCTCCGCAATTCCGGGGCCAGCAGCGCGAGCGTGCGGGCGTGGCCATGGACGGCCTCCACGAGCGCCTCGATGGATTCGCGCGCGGCATCACTCACGTAGGTTGGGACTCCGTCCCGACCGGCGGAGCTCGACGGGCTCGATACGGTGGGGACGGAGTCCCAACCTACAGGGGCATCCAGCGCGCGCTCGACGAGCTTCACCGCATCTTCGCGATCGAGCCGGTGCAATTCGCGCCGGTGGCGGGCCGCGTCGAACGGCGCGGGCAACGCCTCGCGGCTGGTGAAGACAAGACGCGTGTCGCCCAGCTTCAACAGGCGTTCGCACAGCGCGAGGATGGCCTTCAGTTCGCGGCCCGCCTCCTCGGAAAGCGCCTGTAGGCCGGAACAAGCGCAGCGCAGTTCCGGCTCCACCGACGCGTCTGCTCGCGCGTCTGCTCGCGCGTCTGCCGGAGCTGCGCTGCGCTTGTTCCGGCCTACGTCGTAGGGCAGTTCTAGGATGCTCTCCATGTTGTCCACCACGAGCAGCGTGGATTGCTCGCGCAACGCGCGCTCGACTTCCATGATCGCATCTTCAAGATCGCCTGCCGCTGAGAACTCTGTTCTGACCAACTGTTTTCCAAACGCATCAACTACCGCGCGCTGATTACCGTGCGTCTCAACCGAGACGAACGCGGCGCGCCGGATCTGATGCGACCGCACCATCCAGCGGGCGAACTCGGCGGCGAGCGCCGTCTTGCCTTCGCCGCCCTGGCCACGCACGACGGCGTAGCGTGTGGGATAGGCTTCCAGCCTGTCTCCTCTCCCGCTGGCAGGCTGGAAGCCTACCCCACTAAACAGCAGCCGCTGGAGCGCGAGCAGTTCCCGGCTGCGCCCGACGAAACCGGTCTTTGGTTCGTCGGGCAGTCCGCCAAGACGCGACGCCAGGATCGTCCGCAAATCCTCCTGCGTCTGCGGCGCAGGCGTGCTGCGGAAGAGTTGCGGGTCGTCCTTTTCCTGGAAGAGCACGGGCACAAACCAGTCTTCGAGGCGCAACTCGCCCGCGCCGAAGATGCGCCCGCGAAAGGTGTCGTCCTTCAAGCCGCGCTGGCCGTCGAGCATGGCATCGCCTACGCGCTGGCCGTGGGCCAGCCCGGCGTAAAAGGTCTCCACAAACCGGCGCGCGGTCTCGACCAGCACGCTGTGGCTCATGGCCACGACGGAGGCCACGCCGCGTTGCAACAACTCGGAAGCCACGGACTCGGACGTGTCTTCCGCCTGGGCGGTTTGGCAGGCTTCGAGGAAGACCAGCGGAATCCGGTAGTCCTTCAGGAGCGGGCCGAGCTTGTCGGTGTGGACGGTCACGTGGCGGCGCTGGTCGAGTTTGTCCGTGTCGCGCGGATCCTCGAAGCACAGCCCGCCGAGGCCGACGCGGCGGTCATAGACGCCGTGGCCATCGAAGTGGACAACGTGATACGGCGCGCGGGCGTCGAAAGCCCGTTTGAGTTCCTTGCCCAAGGCGTCAAACGTGGGCGGACTGAGCACGTGGAGCCGCACGAGGCCGCCGAGTTGTTCCATGGCCTCGACCAGCGGCAGCGCGCTGGCGCGGTGATCAATGTAACCGCAGGCCTCGTCCTCCGGCCGCGCGGTGACGAGCAGGACGCGAATCGGCGCCGCGACCACGGAAACGTCGAGCGTCCGCGTATTCGGCAGGCGCCGGCGGACGCGGGTGGGCTTCGCGCCTTGAAAGAGATAACCGTCGCCGTCGTGGAGCAGTTCCCACGGCAGGCCGAGCAGGAGCGTGGCGGCCTCGCGAACGGCCTCGGCGTCAGCGGCCGGGGTTCCGGCTTCCAGCGCCGCATCCACGTGAACGGAGAAGCGGCGGCCCGCGTGATCGCTGATCTTCGACCACGCGTTGACGACGTTCGCCGTGTGCGCCGCGGGCAGCGCGGCGTCGTGCAGGAGCCGGCCCCATTGCACGAGGTTGTCTTCCACCTTGCGCGCGCGGTCGCGGAAGTAGTGGCTCGGCCAGATGGCGTAGTGCTCTAGATACCAACGCAGTTCCCCGGCTTCGATGGGACCGATCGGAGCGATGAGCCGCCAGTTCTGCACGCTGGCCACTTCACGCTGCCCCGGCGTCGAAGGTTCATAGACGAGCCGGGCGCGGGCCGCAGGGCGGCGCACGCCGTTTTCCTCGTGGAACTTCAAGTCGGTGAGTTCCAGGACGAGTTCCTCCAGCGGCTCGGCGGTTGGCTGGGGCGGGACGGCCACTTCCGCCGGGAGCCGTTTGCCCATCGCCACGAGGATCGGATTCATCGCCGCCTCGACACCACCGGCGGCGCTGCTCACGGGAATGTAAAGCGGCTCATGGCCGAACAATTCTTCGAGGACGCCGAGTTTGGTGCCGTCGAGCGAGAGCACAAAGACCGGGAACTTGTCCCGGCCGCGCTGCTGCTGCACGTCGAGCGCGCGCCGCAGTTCCTTGCCGACCCACTTGGCCTGCAACGAATTCGGGCTGACCACGACCGCCACGGCCGACGAGTCTTCAATGGCCTGTTGGATTTCCGGCCAAAGCGGGTCGCCGGCGCGCAACTCGCGCGAATCAATCCACACTTCCTGCTTAAGGTCGGCGAGCGTCCAACGGAGTTCGCGGACGAATGCGTCGTCCAGCGAGCTATGGGAGATGAACAGTTTGGCCATATCTGATTACTTCCTGATTTCCGCGGTGGGCTTCCCGTTCACGGCCGGACGCCGAACCGCAGGATCATCATCGGCGGAAACGGTGGTTCGTGGCTGCCGTCTTGGATTCTCCGCCAGGGGCCGACATTGTAAACTGGCCGGAACCGCAGGACCACCACCGCCGACCGCGTCCTGGGTCTTTGAAGTTGCGCATTTTCGTAGGATGGGTCTCCAGACCCGTCCTTTTCCGATGTTTCCTCGTTCCCACGCTCTGCGTGGGAACGCAAGTGTTTTGACGCTCT
>JAPLNJ010000544.1 GCA_026692885.1 Planctomycetota bacterium
GGTCCGCGTTGCGGCTCCAGAGTCAGGTCGGTATTGCCTCGATCGTTGACGGTGATCGTCAACTGGTCCGGGACGACCAGGTCGTCCAGGTCGCCCGAGTTGTAATCCCGGTCTCCGCGATAGACCAAGCCTTGCAGGGCCGCGTTCAACTCGGCGAACGTGCCTTCGAACGTCATCGTCCGGTCGTTAGCCCCACTGCCCACGTCGATCTTGAAGGTGGCACTGACCGGCCGGTTCGTCAACGTCAGACTTCCCTGGACCACGCTCACGGTCACCAGTCCCAGCCAGTCGGGATCGTACGGTTGATCGATGTCGGCGATCGCCAGCTGCGGCAGACCGTCCGGGATGGTCGTCACGGCGGCCGTTGTACCGCCGGCGCCGTTGGCGTTCAGCGTGCCTGCCAGACCGCTCTTGAACACGACCGTAAACGGACCGCCTAGGATGCCCAACGCAGTCGCGCTGCCGGCGCCCAGCAAGGCATCCAGACTGGCCTGGACCTTGGCTTGCGTGTACGGGAAGGTCAGCGTCTGGGGGGCGCCCCCGGTATCCAAATTCACGCTGCCGGCCGCACCGGTCAGCCACAGGGTACGCACCGCGTGCCCCGCACCGTCCTGCAGCGTCGTCGGCCTCACCGTGCCGCCTGCCAAGGAACTCGTGACGGTCGGTTGCGGTTGATTGCCCAGCAGCCCATTGAACGTGACCGAGAACAGCCGGTCCGAGCGGAACGCCACCAGCGCGTTGCCCGTCCCAAACAGACCGTCGAGGGCGTTCTGGATATTGGCGGCCATCAGGTTCGGCGCGCCATTCCAGGCGATCGCTCCCGTGGTCAGATTGCTGCCGTAGGTCAGCGTGAACGAACCGCCGCTGACCGTGGAGTCGAACGTCAACAGCTGCGTTTCGTTGGTGCCGCCGTCGACATAGGTTTGCACCTGCGCCAAGCCTGGGGTCGCCGTCGCCCCGAGCGTCGGGACGTCCACATTAGCCCGCCCCGTGTGGAACACGACCATGAAGAATCCGGTGTTGGCGCCCCAGACCGAGACGTTGTTCGGCTGGAGGGCTGCGATCGTCCGCAGATAGGTTTGCACTTGCAACGCCGTCAAACTGGTGGCCGGGCCGTTGAGCGATCCCGTCGCGGGCGCTCCGTTATAGGAGAGATTGAACGTGCTTCCCGCCGGGCCGACCAGAATCACAAACTGGACCTCGTTCCCGGCCCCGTCCTGCAGCGTCAGAGGCGTGATTGTGCCAGCACCGCTGGGGGGGCTCGTGACGGTCGCCGTCACCTGCGGGACATTCGCGTCGGCCAACTCACCGCGCAGGGTGACCGTGTACTGCCGCACCGTCCCCGTCCACGAACGCAGCGCCACCACGACGTTGACTACGCCGTTCGTATCGAGCAGCGCACTCAACGCGGTCTGGATCTTCGTCGCCAGCACGCTGGGATCCGCATCCCAATCGACCGTCGCCGTCACCCCGCCGCCGTAGCTGAGCGTGAACGTCGTGATCGCGCCGCCGCTGGTGTCGAGGGTTAACTGCTGCACCTCGCTGTACCGGCCGGCCAGCGTGAGGTTGATATCCTCGTTGACACTAACCGCATCCGGACCTTGTACCGCCGGGGCGTCTTGCACCGGGTTCACCGTGATCGCGATCACGCGCGTCGCGGTCAAGGCCGCTAGTGGATCCGTCGGCGTACCGACGTTGCCCAAGTCGCTGATCGTCACCGTCAACGGATCCGGCGTGACCCCATCGTCGGGATCGCCCGAGTTGTAGTTCGGATCCGGCCGATACACCAAGCCTTGCAGCGCCGTGTTCAACTCGACCAGCAAGCCATGAAACACCAGTGCCCGATCCTGCAACAATTCAATCGCGAACGTGGCGCTGACGGGCGGAGAAGTCAGGCTGAGCGAGCCGTGCACCACAGTCAACGTCACCTGTCCCAGCCAATCGGGATCGTAGGGCTGATCCGGATCGGCGACGGTGATGACCGGGAGGCCCGGGCTGGACGAGGCGACGGTCGCCGTCGTCAAACCGATACCCGCCGCGACCAGCGGCGTGACCGTGGTCCCGGCCAAGAAGTGATTGAACACGATGGTGAACGGGCCACCCTGCGGGCCCAAGACGGTCACGTACGGCTGGCTGTTGACGTTATCCCAGAGGGCCGGTATCAACTGCAGCGCGGTCTGAAGCGCCGCCAGCGAGTACGGCGACGCGAACGTGGTCACCTGGTTGCCGTACGACAACGTGACGGTTCCGCCTAGCGTGCCGCCCAACGTCAGCGTTTGGACTGCATTCCCGCTGCCCTGCTGAGCCGTCGCGGCCACGGGCGCACTTCCGTCGAGCGTGGAATTGACCACCGTCAACTGCGGGAGGTCGCTGTTGGCCAGGGTGCCCGTGAACGTGATCGTGTACGTGTTGGGGGCCAGCAGCGACTGGGCCACGAGGGCATTGCCCGCGCCGAACATCGTGGGCGCCGTCAACGCGGCCTGGATGTTGGCGGCCAGCGTGGCGGGAGTCGCGCTCCAGGTGATGTTGGCCGTTGTCCAGGTCGTGCTGCCGAACTGCAGTTGGAAGACACCCGCGGTGGTGGCGCCGTCAAACGTCAACGCCTGCACCTCGTCCAAACCGCCGCCGTCCGTGACCAGGCCCACGATTGCCGTGGCCCCGCCCGTGAAACCGGTGCTGAGCGGCCGGATGTTCTTGTTGCCCAAGGTGCTTCCGAACACGATTGTGAAGGGTCCGCCCGTGGCGCCCAGCACGGCCACCTTGCCGCTCAGCGGCGCAGGCAGCCCGGCGACCACCTTCGCGACCGTCAGCGGTGCCGCGCTGGAGAAAGACTGCGCGGCACCAGACGTCACGGTACCAAGCGGCAGTACAGTACTGCCGTCGCCGTCATCGTAGGACAGTGTCAGCGTGCCGTCGGCCGTGCCGGCCAGGGTCAGCGTCTGCACCTCATTCCCGGTGCCGTTCAGCACGGTGGACGGAATCACCGTGGGCGCGGCGCCCGTCAGCAACGCACTGCTGGCCGTCAACTGCGGCAGATTCGCATTCGCCAATGCGTTCTGGAAGGCGATCGTGTAGACATTGCTCGACGGCGACGCCACCAGCGTATTAGTCGCTCCGAAGATCGCGTCGAGGGCGGCCTGGATGTTGGTGATGAGCGTACTCGCCGTGCCGCTCCAGGTGATGTCGCCCGTGGTCAGGTTGCTGCCGAAGGTCAGCGTGAACGTGCCGCCGGTGATCACGCCGCCCAAGGTCAACTGCTGAACTTCGCTACGGGCGCCGCCGTCGAACACAGGGGTGACCGTGGCCGAAGTGGCGCCGCTCACGCCGACCCCCAGCAGCGACACATTCGTGCCGGCCAGAGGAACGCCGTTGAACACGATGCTGTAGGGGCCGCCGTTGGCCCCGATGACAGTCACCTTGCCGTTCAGAGCGGGGATCGTATTCAGATTGTTCTCTACCGAACCCGTGGCCCCAGTCCCGCCCGACGCGAGCAGGCTTGCGTACGAACCGGTAATCACGGGGATCGCGGAGCTGGCGTTCGCTCCGCTGTACGACAGGCGGAAACTCCCGCTGGTGCCGCTGACCGCAAGCAGCTGCACCTCGTTGCCGGTGCCTTCGGTCACGGTGTCCACCGTCATTGCCCCGCCCGCGAGCCCGGCGATGTTCGCCGTCAACTGCGTCAGGTTCGCGCTGCCCAAGCCGTTCTGGAACGTGATCGTGTACACCGTAGGCGAAGACGAGGCCACCAGCGTGTTGCCCGCCCCGAAAACCGTATTGAGGGCGTTCTGGATACTGGTAACCAGCGTGGCGGGCGTGATGTTCCAAGGGATACTTACGGTGGTCAGATTGCCGCCGTAGGTCAGCGTAAATCCACCGCCGTTGACCGTGGGAGCGAAGGTCAACCGCTGCACCTCGTTCAGGCCCCCACCATCGACGCTGGTGGCCACGGTCGCCGTCGGTGCGTTGGACGCAGTGGCGCCCACGAGCGGCACGTAGCTGCCGGTCAAGGCGTTCCCGAACACGAGGGTGAACGGGCCGCCGATCGGGCCGACCACATCCACGTTGCCGTTCAAGGCCGCGATGGAGTTCAGGTGCGCCAGCACCTGTTCGGCGGTCGGCGCAATCCCCGTGACATAGGTCGACAGCACGGGCGCCGCGGTGTACGTCAGGGCCGTGGCGGCCGAGCCGCTTACGCCCTGGTACGACAGCGTGATCGTGCCGCCATTTGTCCCGCCCAAGGTCAGCGTTTGGACGGCGTTTCCTCGGCCCTCCGCGAGTGTCGACGTGGCGACGCTGGGCGCGGCTCCGGTCAACGGCTTGGTCGTCGAACTGGACGCCGTCAACTGCGGGAGATTGGCGTCCGTCAGCGTGCCTTGGAACGTGATCGTATAGACAGTGCTGGACTGCGAAGCCACCAGTGTATTCCCGGCGCCGAAAATGCCATCCAGGCCCGTCTGTAGGTTGGCGACCAGCGTGAGCACGTTCGGCGTGACATCCCAGACGATGTTCGCCGTCGTCAGGTTGCCGCCGTAGGTCAACGTGAACGCACCCCCATCGACCGAGGGGTCAAACGTGACCGTTTGCACCTCGTTGCGGCGGCCGGCAAACGCCAGGATCGAGTCCTCATTGACATTGGCGCCCGCCGAAGCCGGCACGGTCAAGGTCGGCGGATCCTGCTTGGGATTCACCGTGATCGGGATTGTGGCCCGCGCGATGAAGACCGGCGTGCCGAACACGATATCGGTGTAGCTCAGGTCGTCGACATGGACGGTCAGCAAGTCCGGCCGGACGGGATCCAGTGGATCGCCCGTGTCTTGATCCCCGGAGTTGTAGTGTGGCTTGCCTTGGTATCGGATGCCGTTCAAGGCGGCGTTCAGAGAGTCCAGACTACCTTGGAAGACCACCGTATCGGTCCCATCACCGCTGACCGACGTCAGGTTCGCCAAGGCCGTGCTGGGCAGCGTGATCGTCCCATACTCGGCCGCCAAGGTCACCTCACCCAGCCAGTTCGGGTCGTAGACCAGCAAGCCGATGCCGGTCCCCAGCATGCTCCGCGCGTCCACGTCGAAAATCTGGATCTGCGGCAGCGTCACCGTCGGCGCCGGCCCCGTGCCCCGGTTCTCGTCCAACGACAGGGCCCCCGGCACGGTGACGATGGCCGGGACGTCGTTCTTGGGATTCACCGTGATCGTGACCGTGGCGTCGGCGTTCGAGAGCAGCCCCGCCACCAGCGGCCGGTAGCTGAACATGTCCGTGCCGTTGAAGTCCGGGTCGGGCTGGTACGTGAACAAGCCGTTCGACTTGAACGTCAGCTTCCCGTGCAGCGGCGGGACGGTGGGCGTAAGCTTCGCCTCTCTGGGCAGGCCGGGGGTATCGTTGTCCAGAACGCTCTTCCACGTCGTCCCGTCCACCGTCAGTAACGTGTCCTCGTCCACCGAATACGCGTCGGGCAAGCCATCCACGCTGTTCGGCGTTGGCGGCGTGCCGACGATGATCTGCCATGGATAGTCTTCCACCTCGCCCCCGATCATGATCCCATCCACCGGGGAGTTCCCGGCGGGGCTGATGCGGAAGCGGGCGTACGTGTTAATATTCGCCGGCCCGGTCGCCCAGCCGGTCGTCAGGGCGCCCAAGTTGATGTCGATGACGTTCGCGCCCGGCAGCAGATAGTAACTCTTCAGGATCTGCTCGCTGGTGTCGAACACGTTGTTATGGTTGAAGTCGACCCAGGCATCCAACAAGCCCAAGTCCGACGCCGTGACCGTGATCCAGGTGTGGGTGGTCCCCGAATTGAAGACCGTGGGGAGCACCCAGGGCGTCCCGGCCGAGTCCTGTCCCAAGTCGTACCAGAAGGCCACGCCGTCCTCGTCGCTGTCCGCAGCGGGCGGCACCAGGCCATTGTTTTCCCCAACCACCGAAGTGCCCAGATAGGCAGCGCCGGGCAGAATCTCGTGGCGCGCGCCGTTGCTGGCCAGCAGCGTTTGATAGGTGTCCGGGGCGTCGCCGAAATCCATGGCGACCGTGCCCAGAATGATCGTGAACTGCGTCAGGCCGCTGGCCTGGTTCGGCTGCAACTTGTTGCCGGCCCGGTCCAGGATGGCGTAGGTCCCGCTATTGGCCAACGTGATCTGGTACAGGCTGTTGGGCTCCCAGACGCCAGACAGAGGCGTCAGCACCAGGATGTTGTTGGTGCTGCTGTAGCCCCAGGTGTAGTCCACGCCCGACTTCAGGAGCGTGCCATCCTGCGTGAGCTGGATCGACTTGTCGAGCACCGTGTTCCCGTCCACGCCCGTCCCTTCGTTCGGGAGCGGGCTGCCGGGGCCGTCGGCCAGCAGCAGCGTAAAGCTGTCGAACAAGCCCGTCGGCTCGTGGATCACCGTCAGGTTGGGATCGGTATCCAGACCTTGTGCGTCGTTGTCGAGGGGGTTCAGCATCTGCAGGTAGGGCCCCAGCGTGTCGACCCGGTCCACCGCACCGAGGTCCTTGCTGGTGTTCGCCCCACCGCCGCTGCTGGAACCGGACGAGTTCCGACGCAGTTGACCGTACACGTCCCGGTCGGGCGCAAAGATTTGCGAGGGGCCCATGTCCAGTTGCGTGCGGAAGCCGCCCCAGTCGAAGGCGTCGCTGGGATTGGAGGCCCGTTCGGACAACATGTCCAGCGCACTGTCCACCGCCTCCGAGCCGGGCTGCAAGTAATAGTTGCCCAAGGGCGTAGCGCCCGGGTTTACAAACAACGTATTGGCCGACACAACATCGCTCGCGGCCTGACCCGCACCGGTCACATTGTTGATGTTGGCCTGGAACAGATTCCAGCCTTCGACGGGCCAGACGTCGGCGCCAAAGCTGATCCCCGTCTGCGTATAGCCGATGATGTTGTTCAGGATCGAGGGACTGGCGTTGTTGCTCACCGCCACCCCCGTGCCCTGGCCGCCGAAGGCGTAGAAGTTGGCAAACCCCAGACCGGTAAAGGCCGTTCCGGCACGGAGCCGAATCGTCTTGATCAGGGCTGCCGCGAAGCTGAAGCTCCAGGTGGCAGCTTTTCCGTTTCCCGCGCCGGTTGACGCGGGAGTCAGTATCTTCGTCCCAATCACGGCGCCGGTCGCGTCCAGGGCCTCGATCGTCCAGCTTTCGCTGCCGTCGATATCGAGGATCTGCGCGGACGCCGCTGCTGTCGCTACGGTATAAGTGATCAGCAGATCCGGATTGTTCGCCGCCGTGCCGTAGCCGGGCGTATTGTCCGTCAAGAAGAACTGGCCAATGCTCGGCTGGCCCGCATTCAGCGAGTCGTTTCCCGAAACTCCGGAGTTATTGTAGAACGCAAACGCATCCACTACGGGAGGGCTGCCCCAAGCCTGATCACCCACCTCGGCCAGCAGCGGGAACGTGCCGTCGGAGTAGCTGAAAGAGACCCCATTGATCGCGGCAAACTGGTTGGAAATCGGCAACCCTTCGACTGCCGTCCCCCCAGGAATTGAGCTGAAGTTCACGAAGCTCTGGAAGGCCGCGTTCGCGCCGATAATCGTGTTGTTCACGACGCGTACGAAGGGCACGTCGCCCAACGGTTTATTGTTGGGGTACGCCAGATTATTGGTATTATCTCCGGCGATATTGATCGCCGTCTGCTTGAAGTTGGTGATGATGTTGTTCACGATCACCGCACCGGGAGCCAGCCGGTCCGTGTTCAGTGTGGGGAACGCGATCGGCGGTGCCGGGTGCGGCAGATTCGTCACCAGAGTCGGAGTCCCCGGCAGGCTCATGCCGCCCATCATGACGTTCCGATCCCCCGGACTCACGTTGACCCCGGTCAGGGATGCGTAGGTGATCGTGTTCGAATCGATAATCGTCTCGCCCTGGTCCCGGAACCGGTTGAGATCGCCGCTGCGGTTGTACATCTCGATGGGGTCGCCCTTGACCACCACCGAGCCGGTAACGCTGGCTCCCTGCGTCGCGGTGATGGTCACCAAAGCGTCGTAGGGCAAGTAATTCGCCACCGGCGTGATGTTGAACGTCGCCGAGTAGGACCCCCTCTTGATCGTTACCGACGCAGATACCGTGGCCTGGGTGGTGTCCGAACTGCTGAGCGTGACCACCGTGTCTACAGCAGCCACTGCCGACAGACTGACGGTGCCGACCACCACGTTGGCTGTGCCGTTGCGGTACACGGTCGCGGGGGCGCCAATGGTCAGGCTCAGGGCGGCGGCGGCCGGCGGCGGCTCCGCC
>JAPLNJ010000545.1 GCA_026692885.1 Planctomycetota bacterium
GACCGGTAACCTGGACGTGACGGCGGGCGATGCGATCACCGTCAGCGGGACGCAGGCAGTGGCCGGCACCGCGCGGTTCGTAACCAAGAAGGATGGCGGGGCGGGCATCGCGTTGGATGACGCCAGTTCGACGTTCGGCAGCTTGACGGTGCGGGCGTTGGACGCCGCGGGCTCGGTCGCCGCCAACGGCGCGATCTCGATCACCGAGACCGCGGCCCTGAACATCACTCGAATCCAAACGGGTGCCGCGCCGATTACGTTGATCACGTCCGGCGATGTCAGTATCCCGGCGGCCAACTCGGTCAGCGGCAGCGGCACGCTGACGATCAAGCCGTTAGCGACGACGGGCACGGTGGGCGTCGGCGTGAGCGCGATGGGAACGTTGAACCTGAACGCCACGGATCTGGCGGGCCTGGCGGACGGCTTCAGCAGCATCACGATCGGCCGGAGCGACTTCACCAGCGGCAGCACGGATGTGAATACTTCCACCTTCCGCGACCCGGTGACGATCTACGGGTACACGATTTCGGTGGGCGGCTTGAATGCGGGCGCCAACGGCGTGACGCTCATTTCGCAAGGCGCGATCAGCGCGCACGGCGGGGCCTCCGCCGACATCACGCGCAGCGCGATTACGTTGCCCGCCGCGGATGCCATCGGCAGCAGCGTGACGCTCCGTTCGCAAGGCGCGATCAGCGCGCCCGACGCGGCCTCCGCCGACATCACGGGCAGCGAGATTACGTTACACGCCGCGGGCGCGATCGGCAGCAGCGTGACCAGCCTGAGTATTTCGGCCGGGGCGAGCCTGACGACTAACTCGAATGTCGGCAGCGCGCACGGTAACCAGTACCTGCAACCCCAGGGCAGCGGCACGGTGAATGTCGCCGGGCTGAACGCCGGAACGGGCACCATCACACTGACCAGCAGCAGCGGCGGCACCTTCAAGTTAAGCGGCAGCGGCGCGATTGACAACAGCAGCGTCGTGCGTGTGGACGGGGCCAAGCTTGATCTGAACGGGAAGACGGTCGGCGACGTGACGCTGGTGCAGGGCGAGATCGAGGATTCGGCGGCCACCCAGGGCCAACTGACCAGCGGTACGGCCTTCGCGGTCCAGCAGGGCACCATCAGTGCCAGCCTGGTGGGCGAGGTGGGCTTGAGTAAGTCGGGCGGCAATACGGTGACGCTCTCCGGGACCAACACCTACACCGGCACCACGACGATTGCGGCCGGGACCCTGGCCTTGTCCGGCGCCACCACGAACAACCTCGCCAGTTCGCCGACGCTGGACGTGCAAAGAGGTGCCACGCTGGATGTCAGCGGCTTGACGGCGGGCACGCTGGTTCTGGCCAGTGGCCAGACGCTGCAAGGTGTGGGCACGGTCAGCGGGAAGCTGACGGCGGCCAGCGGGGCGACGGTCAGCCCGGGCGCCACCACGGGCAGCACCACGGGGACGCTGCACCAGCAGGGCGATCTGGCCCTGCAGGCGGGCGCCACGCTGGCGATCCATATCGTCGGCGCGGCGGCGGGCCTGTACGACTGCCTGTCCGTGGAGGGCGGGGTGAGTCTGGGCGGCACACTCAGCCTGTCCGTCGTCAGCGGCTACACGGTCACGGAGACCGACCAGTTCACGATCCTGATCAACGCTGGCCCGGACGCGGTGACGGGCACGTTCGCGGGCCTGGCCCAGGGTGCCCATGTCCCGCTGGGGGGACTGGACTTCCAGATTTCCTACACGGGTGGCACCGGCCACGACATCACCCTGAAAAAATACACCCAGCCGCAGCCCATCGCGCTCAGCCCGGCCACGCTGGCGGTCGTCAGGACGGGGGTGGCTTACAACCAGACGATCACGGCCACCGGCGGCACGGGGAACAAGACGCTGACCTACACGGTCACCGGCACGGTGCCCGCCGGCCTGACGGTCAGCCCGACCTCACCGGCCACCAACGCGGTAACGATCAGCGGCATTCCCACGGTTGCTGGCAGTTTCACCATCAACGTTTCGGCTACCGACACACTCAGCGCCCCGGCCACGCAGAGCTACACGGTCACGGTCCATCGGGCGATATTGCTGACCAGCACGCTGCAGGCACCGGGCCAGTACCGTTTGGATGCGACCTATGCACTGCCGGGCAGCGTGGTGGTGTTTGCCTACGGTACGCAGTCGGGGCAGTATCCGCTGAGTAACGCCGGCGTGACGCTGGACATCGCCGATCCGGTGTTCCTGGCGATGGTCGTCACGCCGTTGAGCGGCCACATCCAGGCCCTGTTCCAGATTCCCGCGGGGCTGACCGGTCAGACGCTGAAGTTCCAGGCGTTCCAGCAGGTGCCCAACCCACACACCAGCCTCTTGGTCAGCGAATTGGTATCCTCGACGCCCATGGTGCCGCTGGTCTCCTCGATTGTGCCGGCTGGCCAGGCGTTGACTCACGCCGGGACAGTGCAATTCACGGTGACGTTCCGGGAGCCGGTGCGCGGGCTGTCGGCGGCCGACTTCGCCTTGTCGCCGACGCCGGGTGTGGCGGGGGCTCAGATCAGCGGCGTGCAGGGCAGCGACACGACCTACACGGTGACGGTCGAGACGGGGACGGGTGACGGGAAGTTAGGGCTGAACCTGAAGGAAGAAACGGCGATTGCCGCGGCCACGGGAAGTGATTCCAGTCTGACACGCAATGGGTTGTTCGAGGGCGAGGCGTACACGCTGCACAAGACGGCGGAGGACGTGAACCTGGACTTCGTGGTAACACCGTTGGACGTGTTAACGCTGATCAACGGTCTCAACGGTCTCAATGGTCTCAATGGTCTCAATACTTCGGGTAGTGTGATGGTCCCGGACGGCAGCGTGGGATCAGCGCCGACGGTTTACGATGTCTCGGGCGATGGGTGGCTCACGCCGCTGGATGCGTTGCTGGTGATTAACTATTTGAACGCGCGCGCCCTGGCGGCGGGCGAAGGCGAAGCGGCCCCTCACCCCGACCCTCTCCCCGGAGTATCGGGGCGAGGGAGTGAGTTGCTGGCGGCCGTTTTGGCCACCGGCGTGTTCGCGACGAATCCACTAGTGCCTGGAATCAACGGGGCGACCACGATGGTCCTCATGGCGGTGCCAGAACCCCTGCGGTCACCGCAACCGCTGCCAGACGAGAGCAGTCCCGATTCGACGCTGGCGGATCCAACGCAGGTTCGCAGAAACCTGCCGTTGCGATCCGCAGCGAACGGGGCTTTCGGCGGCGACTGGGACGCGACCTCGGCAGAACTGGAGGACGCGCTGCGCGATATCGCTGGCGAGATCTAAACCGTTAGTCAGTACGATATTTCCGAGCGGACAGGACGAGACGGGGCGGGCGAGCAGTAGGATGCGTGTCGCGCACGCTGACGAGCGGAAACTGGTGGGCCGCGCTGGCGATTAGAGCGACCAGCGCGGAGTTGCCAAACGGGTTGGTGGATGGGCACGCGGTCCACACACTCGGTGCCGCTTGGCCCACCCTACGCGGCGGGCGATTCGGGGATGTAGACGCAGTCCGGTTCGGTTTCGTAGGCATCGCCTGTCACGGCGTAGGCCCGGGCGCGGCTACCGCCACAAATTCGCCGGTACTCGCAGATGCCGCACTTGCCCTTGAACATGTCGGGGTCGCGCAGCGCGCGGAACGTGGGATGGTTCTGATAGGCATCCACCACGGACTGCTCCGGAAAACGGCCGCACAGCAAGGGCAAGAACCCGGCCGGATAGATCTCGCCCGTGTTGCTGACGAACATCACGCCTCGTCCATCCCAAACCCCCAACGGGGCGCGATGGCTGCGGTGCGATTCGCTCTCCGACTGGCCTCCGGGGCCTGCCAGCGGGTTGCCGCGGTGCTGCAGAACGTACCGCCGGTAGTGCGGAGCTTCGGTGGTCTTGACGCCGTAGGGCTTATGCTGCGCGTGATGCCAGAGCTTTTCGAAGGCCACTTCATACTCCGGCGGCGTGATCCGTTCCTGCGTCAGACCGCGTCCGACCGGGATCAGGAAGAAGACGGACCACATGGCGATCCCCTGGTCGGCCAACAGCTCGGCCAACGCGTCGATCTGGTGGAAGTTGCGTCGCGTAATCGAGGTGTTGACTTGCACGGAGAGATCCAGCCGACGAGCGGCAGCCAGCATGCTGAGCGTGCGCTCAAAACTGCCCGACCAACCGCGGAAGGCGTCGTGCGTGACGGCGTCCACTCCGTCCAGGCTGATTCCCAACCGCGTCACGCCCGCCTCGCGGGCTGCTTGAAACGCTTCGAAAGTGGCCAGCGGAGTGGCAGAGGGCGTCAGCGCCACCTGCAGGCCACACTCGGCCGCGTAGCGAATCAGGTCGAAGATGTCGCCCCGTTTCAGTGGATCGCCGCCGGTCAGCACGATCGTGGGACGTTTGGGAAACGTGGCCACCTGCTCGATCAGGGCCTTCGACTGGGCCGTGGCCAGTTCGTCGGGATTGGCCGTCTTCTGAGCCGACGCCCGACAATGTTCGCACACGAGGTCGCAGGCTTGGGTGACCTCGTAATAAAACATCAGCGGGCAGTGATCGAAGTCCGCTTCCGTGTAGGGGATATGCATCATAGCCGAAGTTCCTTATCCGTCCGTGTCCAAGGCAAGATGAGCGTTAAAGGCTGAGGAATTATAGAGGAGTTCACCGCGCCGTCCAGCCGCCGTCCACGGTCACCAGGCTGCCGACCATGAAGCTGGCCGCGTCGCTGGCCAGGAAGATGGCGGCGCCTTGAATCTCCTCCAGGCGGCCCCACCGGCCGAGGGCCACCGCTCCGATGATGAACTTCTTCGTGTGCTCGTTGTCTGCAATAATCTCGTTCATCGGCGTCAGGAATGGGCCAGGGCAGATGGCGTTGACGCAGATGCCGCTGGTTGCCAGTTCCAGCCCCAGGGTGCGTGTCAATTGGACCACGGCCCCTTTGCTGGCGGCGTAGGGAGAGCGTTCCTCCAACCCCACCACCCCCAGGGTGCTGGCGATGTTGATAATGCGGCCGTAGCGAGCCTGTTTCATGTGTGGCACCACGGCGCGGGTCGTCAGCCAGACGCCGTCCACGTTCACCTGTTGGACCTGACGGAACTCCTCGTAGGTGAGCTGTTCGATCGGGTTGCGGATATTGATGCCGGCATTATTGACCAGAATGTCGATCTTACCGAATTCCGCCACGGCTCGGTCCGCCAATTCCTGGCACTCTTGCGGCACGGTCACGTCGGTCTGCACTCCGATCGCTCGCCGCCCGTAGTCGGCCGCGATCCGTGCGGCAGTCGTTGCGGCTTCGTCTGCGTGGCGGCTGGCCAACAGCACATCGGCGCCAGCCGAGGCCAGCGCGGCCGCCATGGCTTCACCCAATCCCTTGGAGCCGCCCGTGATGATGGCCGACTTGCCGGTCAGATCGAAAAGCTTGATCCCAGGTAACATGGCTGATAACTTCCCTTCACCGCCGTGCTTCACGTACCAAATGACCCAGCTCAGGCAGGATCAGCTTGTCCATGGCCAGACGCACCGCGGCGGTAGACCCGGGCATGGTCAACACTACGACACGTCCCAGCAACCCGCCGACGGCTCGACTGAGCATGGCGGCCGCTCCAATTTCCCCGTAGCTGAGCAGGCGGAACAGTTCCCCGTAGCCGGGCACCGGTTTCGTCAGCAGGCCGGCCACGGTTTCGTACGTCTGGTCGCGGCTGGCGATGCCGGTGCCGCCGGTCAGGAGTACCGCATCCACGTCGGCCTGCTGACGCAATTGCACCAGCAACATTCGCATCCGTTCGGGTTCGTCCGGGACGAGATGCCGCTCTACCACGACGTGGCCGGCCGCCGTCAAGCGGTCCATGACGGTTTGCCCACCCGCGTCGGTGGC
>JAPLNJ010000546.1 GCA_026692885.1 Planctomycetota bacterium
TCGCCGGTCCCGGCCGTATTGTTCCAGGTCGCCGTCACCGTGTCGTCGATCTTGAACGTTCCGCCGGTCCCCGTCGCCCCGCTGATGCTGATTTTCGCGTCCGTCACCGTCGGCGCGATGTTGTCCACCGTGACATTCGTCGAATCCGCCGTGGTCGTGGCATTCCCCGCGGTGTCCGTAGCCGTCAGTGACACGTTGCGGCTGGTCAGATCGATGCTCCCCGCCAGGATCGTGTAGGTCGCCGTCCAGACCGAGCTGTAGGTGGCCGTGACCGCCGTACCGCCGCCGAACTGGCTGAAGTCCACCGTCACTGTGGCGATATCTGTGTTGCCGCCAACTTCCGTCGCGCTGTTCCAGGTCGCCGTCACGGTGTTGCCGAGCTTAAACGTTCCGGCGGTCTCGCCACTGATACTGATCTTCGCATCCGTGACCGTCGGCGGCGTGTGGTCCACCGCGTACGTCTGGTCCGAGACCGGTTCCGTGTTCGGCAAGGCGTTACCGGCCAGGTCCGTGATCGAGGGCGAGGCAACGAAATTCAGGCCCACCGCCCCGTTGAAGGTGGCCAGATTGCCACCGCTGACCGTCACGTCGTACGTGCTGGTCGTCACTTGCGTCACGCCCGTGACCGTTGCCGTGGTGCTGCCATTGACTGCGAAGTCGCCGATCCCGACCTCAGTGACGGCCTCACTGAACGTGGCCCGGAAGACCAGCGAGTTCGCGTTCGTCGGGCTGGTGGCCGGCGTGTGCAGCGCGAACGACGTCGTGCTGGGCGGCGACGAGTCGTAGCTGAAACTCGACGAACCCAGCGACGATTGGACGTTGCCTGCCAGATCCGTGGCGCGGGAGTGGACGGTGTAGCTGTAGGCGTTGGACGGGGCGAAGGCGTAGATCCACGTACCGGTCCCGGTGGCCAGCACAAACGTCTCTCCGCTAACCCAGCCGCTACCGTTCCAGTAGTTGTTCGACCCGCTTTCCTGGATGCTCAATTCCACCTTGTCCAGGCCCGCAGATCCGCTGTCCGAGGCCGTACCCGCGATCTGGCTCGACGCAGCCACCCAACCCGCCGTGTTGAACAGACCGGCCGTGGTGACCGTGCTCGTCGGCACGGTGGTATCCACGACGATGGTGAACAGCGACGAGTAATCGCCTGTGTTCCCGGCCGCGTCGGTAGCCGTGACCTTCAGCTGATGGCTGCCTTGCGGCAGCGGCGCCCACGCGCTCCAGTTGCCGCTATCGTTCGTCATCGTGGTCCCCATGAACACGAAGGTTGCGCCAACGGCATCCCAATACCACGCGGCAAGCGTACTGTTCGCCTCCGCCGTTCCCCAAAAGAACAGCGACGTGGCGTTCGTTATCTCGTCCGTGTTCGACGTGCCCGTGTCCGGATCGATCCCCCCCAACACGGGCGCAAGCGGAACTATGTTGTCGACCGCGTACGTCTCACCCTCCAGCGTCGTCGTCGCCAGGGCATTCCAGGCGCTGTCGGTCACGTTCGCGGCGTTGGCCAGGTCCAACCCCAACGTCCCGTTGTACAAATTCAGCGTACCCCCGCTGACCGTCACGCTCCAGGTCAACCCGCCATCGGCGGAAGTTGGCGTGCCGATGCTCGGCGAGGTGCTGAACGCCGGGTTCGCCACCAGCGCAAAGTTGCTGGCCGTGAGCCCCAGCACGGCTTCACTGAACGTGGCCGTGAAGGCCAAGCTGTCGGCCTTCGTCGGCGAAGCGTCTGTCGCCGTAATCGAATCCAGGGCCGGCGCCAGGGTATCGATGGGGATCTGGAGGGTCGTCGCGTTGACGCTGACGGTGCCCGTCCCCTCGAAGTCATCGGTGGGCGTAAACGTGGCGGTATACCGCGTCCCCGATCCGGCAAAGTTCGTGATGGTCCCGTGGACGGGCGTGATGTTGCCGATCGTCAGGTTGGTCGCTTGGGCGAAGGAGAACGTCACCTCGGCGGTCTCGGACTTTTTCAGCGTAGTCGGATTGGCGGTGATCGTGGTCGCGGTGACGGTGGTCTGGAGGCTGGCTGTGACCGCGGCGACGGCCGTGACGCCGCCGTTACTGGAGGTACTCACGACGGCCCGCGACTCCGTGCCGCCGCTGGTCGTTGAGAATTGTCCACCGTTGGTGCTGTAGGTATTGTCCAGACCGCGGACTGTCAAGGCGGTGGGTGTGCCGAGAAAGCCACTCTTGGGGACGAACCGAATTTTCGTGGTGGTGCCCAGGGCCAAGGCCGTAGCCCCGTCGGTGACGTCGCCGATGGCGAACCAGTGCGCCCCGCTGTCGGACGAATACTGCCACGCGCCCTGGCTCCCGGCGCTGGCCGTGTTGCCGACCACCGCGATCCCGGCCAAGCTGGAACCCAGGTCCACATCGCTGAACTGGCCGGCGAACAGGGTTGCGAGCGTAGCTCCGGGCGGATTGGTCGCATTCTCGATCACCGGTGCCAGGGTTCCCGAACCCAGCGTGGGCGCGTCGTTCAGCGCCGTGACGGTGATGTCGGCGGTGGCCGTCGTCGCGCTGAAGGGAGTGATGCCGCCGTTGGAGGTGGCGTCGACTTGATTGCCTTGCTGGCCCTCGGTGGAGCCGGATTGATCCCAGGCCCGGAAAGTGACACTGGCCGTGGTGGCGTTCTGCCCGTCGGGCACCAGTCGCAGCTTGTCGATGTCACGCAATAACAGGGCCGCATCGTTGGCCGCAGCACCGACGTCGGTCCAACTGCTGCCGGCGTCGAGGGAATACTGCCACGTCCCGGTGCTGCTGGACAGGCCGGTGACGGCGATGCCCTTGAGGGTGGGGGCGGGCGAGTCCGCATCCGTGATTTTGCCGCTGATCAACACCGAGACCGCGTCGCCATTGTTGCTGGTTGGGTCTTCGGTGATCGTGGTGAAGGCATGGGCAACGGCCTCGGTCAGCACGGGGGCGTTGTTGACGTCCAGTAACACCCCGGTGGCGCCGGTGCCGGCGTTGTACAGGAGCTTGAAGTAGGACGAACCCAGGTTGACCGTGGAATTGTCCGCGGGACTCGTACCGGCGGTGGTCGTCTTGCCGTCGGTCTTGCTGATCAGCGTCATGGGCAGCAAGTCGCTAGCCGGGGTGCCGGCCGTGGCCTGTGTGAAAGCCAACGTGGCGCCGCTGAGGTTGACATTGCCGTTGACGATGTATTGGTCGTAATTGGTGCCGGCGGTAGTGTACGGCGAGTTCACATCGAAGATGACGGTCCCGGTAGGTGTGAAATTGCCCGTGATAGTCTGCTGGCCCGCGCTGGCACCCGGCGAAAAGGTGCCGGTACCGAGGACGTCACCGGTGATGGTGCCGTTGCCGCCGAAGATGCCCGGGTTGGTGACGGTGACATTGCTGGTGATCGAACCGTTGATCAGCAGGGTGCCGCCGATGACCGTCGTGGGGCCGGTGTAGGTATTGGTGCCGGTCAGCGTCAAGGTAGCGGTATGGTCGTCCATCGTCAGCGCGACGAGGCCGTTCCCGGACGCACCGTCCGTGATGACGCCGCGGAATGTTCCGCCCTGCGTCACGGTCAGCGTACTGGTCGTGTTCGAGGCGTCGTTCAGGATCGTGCCGCCGGTGCCGTCCAGGGAGAGGATGTGCTCGCTGGTGCCGTGCAGATCCAGCACGCCGCTGGTGATCACCAACTCGTCGTCAAAATCATCATCGCAAATCTGATCGCCGCCGGTGCCCGCCAGTTGCACCGTCGCTCCCTTGATCAAGAGATCGCCGACTGCGTGCACGCTGGGACCGCTGATGAGCTTGGCCAGCACCACGGTGCCTACCGTGGCGGTCACGGCCAAGTCCACGTTGTCGGCCGACCCGCTGAGGGTCAGGCTGTTCACGCCCACCTTGGTCAGGGCACCCGTGACCGCCCCGCTCAGTGTGATGTCGCCGGTGCCGCCCACCGTGTAGCTGCCGCCGGTCGAAGTCACGGCTCCGGACAGGCTGGCAAGGGTGCTGCTGTTGATCAATGCGCCGGTGCCGCTCCCGTTGCCCGACAGGTCGACCGATTCGTCGCCGATGGTCTGGCCGTAGAGGTCCAGCACGCCACTGCCGCTGACGGTCGTGGCGCCCGCCGTCGAACCCAGGGCGCTGGCTTTGCCTAGCTTGAGGGTACCGTCCGTGACCCTGGTGAACCCGGTGTAGGTGTTGGCATCCACGCCGGACAGGGTCAGCGTGCCGGTGCCCGTCTTGGTGACCCCCGTGGTTCCGCTTTGCACTGCGGCCTGCAGGCCGGAACCCGCCGAAAAACTGTCCGCCAACTGGCCCGTGATGGCCAGCGACGTGCTGCCGTCGACCTGCACGGTGCCGACCGGCACGACGGGGCCCGACCAGGTGTTGCTGCCGCTTAGATTCTCCAGCGTGCCGAACAAGTTCAGCGCATTGCCGATGGTAATACCGCCGCTCAACTGCAGCACGGCTCCGACTTCGACCTGCGTGGCAGCGGAAGCTCCTGAACCACCCGCACCGGTCCAGGCACCCAAGGCATGGGCATGGGACGCGACCAGGGTGCCGGCGTTGACCATCGTAACGCCTTCGTAGGTATTGTTGCCGGACAATTGCAGTGTGCCGATACCGGAATTCGTCACGCCGCCCGCGCCGCTGATGACGCCGGTCAGTGCCAGGGTGCCGAGACTGGCCGCCTGCA
Source organism: Planctomycetota bacterium (assembly GCA_026692885.1). Next base: position 4,652 of record JAPLNJ010000546.1, read on the forward strand.
GCTCAAATCCGCCGTTGTTGATCGTGCCGTCGACGGTCAACGTCCCGCCCGCGGCCACGGACCAAGTGGAAGTCGAGGTCATGGTGACCGCCAGGCTGACGGTGTTGGTGCCGCTGGTGGCGGTCATGTTCAGGCCGGCACTGCCTATGCTGAGGGCGTTGCCCGTCAGCGTGTACCCGCTGTCCTCAAACAGCAGGGCGTAGAATGTCCCGCCTGAAATGTTGTTGGTGCTGGCTTTCCGCGCGGCCGAACTGGGGAACT
>JAPLNJ010000547.1 GCA_026692885.1 Planctomycetota bacterium
CGGTGTTAGGAGTAGGCGTGAATTCTCTCACCGACTTACGTCGGGAGCTTCTCGGACGGAACCAACTAGCAGTGACGGCCTTTCGCAGTGTTACGATCAACGCCGATCAAGGCCTATTGCCGGAGCCCCGAGTGCCCCAAGTTTTTCCGCTCGAGCCGGCGGTTGATAAGTCCGAGTGGCGTGACGCGGGCCTCAAGGGGGCGTGGGCGGCAGATGGCTGAACAGTGCCGGTTTCAGCAATTCGAGTTCGTGCTGCAGCACCGTCCAGGTGGCGAGGGCGTGGGCCAAATTCCCGCTACGGCCCATCTGTTCGAGTTCCCGAGCGGTCTGAGTAACCCGTTGCGCGACAAAGACGGCAGCCACGCTCTTCAGGGTGTGCGCTGCATACTGTAACCCTTGCGCATCTCCTGCCGTCACGGCGGCTTGGATTTCCGCCATCGTGACCGGACAACTGTCGAGGAACATTTGCGCGACCTCTTGCAGGAGCCCTTCTTGCCCCTCCAGACGCTGCAGGGCCAGATCCCAGGCCAATATCTCGACCCCGTCCAGACTAGCAGGCGGACACGGGGACGCGATGGCGGCCGGAGCAGTCGCCGCGACGAGCGGTATAGGCTGGCACGGAACGATGCTCTCGATCGCCCGGTACAGGGTCTGCCCGTGCACGGGTTTCGACAGATAGCCGTCCATTCCCATTCGCAGGCATTTTTCTTCATCGCCCTTCAGAGCACTGGCAGTCATGGCGATGATGGGCGTGTGGGTGCATGTCTCTTGGTCACGGCGGCGAATCTCCGCCGTCGCCTCGTAGCCGTCCATGACGGGCATGTGGACGTCCATCAACACCACATCGAACGCCTGGCAGGCCAAGGCGGCGAGGGCTTCTTGGCCGTTGTTGGCCACCACGGTTTCGTGTCCGCGGAGCCGGAGGAAACCGAGAGCCACCTGCTGATTGATGAGATTGTCCTCGGCCAGCAGGATCCGTAGGGGCCGAACTTCCGCCGGTCGCGTCAGCGGCGCGGTTTCGACACTGAGCGGCGCCGCGCGGCCGGGGCACAACACCGACTGCACGGCATTCAGCAAGTTCGATTGCTGCACCGGCTTGGTCAGATAGCAGGCCACGTCGACCTGCTTGGACCGCTCGCCAGCCAGAACCTGTGCGGCGGACGACAGCAAGACCAACCGGCAGTCGGACAGGAGCGGATACTGGCGGATATGCCGGGCGAGATCGAAACCCGTCATTTCCGGCATCAAGCAGTCGATCAGCGCTAACGGGTAGGGCGCGCCGGCCTCGGCCGCCCGCTGCAGCTCCGTCAAGGCCGCGGGTCCGCTGTCGGTCAACGTCGGCCGCATCTGCCAACCGCCGAGCATTTCGCCCAGGATGCTGCGGGTGGTCAGGCTATCGTCCACGACCAGCACCGGCACGCCGCGGAGTTCCTCCGCAGGCTCGAGCAACGGCTCGGCCTGGGCGGGCAGACCGAGCCGCACGAGGAAGTGAAACGTACTGCCTTGTCCCAGTTCACTCTCAATCTGGAGTTGGCCACCCATCAAGCCGACCAACTGCGACGAGATGGTCAGTCCCAGGCCCGTGCCGCCGAAGCCTCGCGTCGTGGCGGTGCGGACCTGCGAGAAGGCTTCAAAGATGGTCTGTTGCTTCTCGGCCGGCACCCCCATCCCGGTGTCGCGCACAGAGAAGTGCAGGACGACTTGGTTCTCGCTGAGGGACTCCAGGCGGACCGCGACGACCACTTCACCCTGCTCCGTGAACTTGACCGCATTGCCAGTCAAGTTGACAATGATCTGCCGCAGGCGGCCGGGATCGCCGACCACCGTCGCCGGAATCTCTGGCGGCACCCGATAGGCCAGTTCCAGATCTTTCTCCGCGGCCCGGACCGAGAGCGTCTGGACGGCGCTGCGCACGCAATCGCGCAAATCAAATTCGATGGCTTCCAATTCCAACTTACCGGCTTCGATCTTGGAGAAGTCCAAAATATCGTTCAACAGCCCCAGCAGTGACTCCGCGGATTCCGTCAGCATTTGCAGATACTCGTGCTGTTCGGGCGTGACCTGCGTACTAAGCAGCAACTGGGCCATACCGAGGATGCCGTTCATCGGGGTCCGGATTTCGTGGCTCATGTTGGCCAGGAAACCGCTCTTGGCCCGATTGGCGGCTTCCGCCTGATCTTTCGCGATCTCCAGGTCCTGCTTGGAACGGAAGAGTTCTTCCGCCACGTTCTGCAGCTCTTCGAACAGCGTGGCACGGGTTTCCGCGGCCTTGGCGCGATCTTCCGCTTGAGACCGCTGCCATTCCGCTTCGCGCAAGGCAAGGTTCTGCGCATGGGACTTCTGATTGATGGAATGCAGGTGCCGCATCATGCGGACGCGCCGGGCCAGTGATTTTACGTGCGCCAGGATGACTTCCATGTCCTGGGATTTGCTCACGAAGTCGTCCGCGCCGGATTCCAGCGCGCGGAGCAGTACCTCGCGATTCTCCTGGCCCGATAGAACCAGCAATCCCAACTGATTCTGGTGTTGTTCGGCCCAACGCCGGGCGCGGCGGCAGACTTCGAACCCATCCATGCCGGGCATGACCACGTCCACGATCGCGATATGGAAGGACGTGTGTTCGAGCAACGCCAAGCCTTCCGGTCCGGATAGGGCGGTACTCACCTGAAAGCTGTTTTCCCGCAGCCGCTTGCCGAGTTCGCTCAGGTACGTCCGGCTATCATCGATGGCCAGCACGCTACCGCCTCGCGAAGACTGGTCGTGCGAGTCCGCATCGGCCGCGATCGGTTGGATGGTCGCGGCCGACTTGAGCAGGCCCCAAATCATCGCGAGCAACTGATCGGGGGGGCTGTCTTTAGACAGGAACCGGTCGGCACCCGCATCCAAGGCCGCAATGTGGTCGCGTTCCTTCTGGCTCCCGGTCAGGACCAGAATGGGGATGAGCTGCAGCCAGGCATCGCCCTTGATCCGGCGGCAGACGTCCAGACCCGATTTGTCGCCCAGGTACTGATCGAGCACGACCAAGTCGGGCGTCGCCACGACGCACATCTGAAAGCCGTCTTCGGCCGTCGCGGCATGGCGCACTCTATGCCCGGCGTCTTCCAGCAGACGCTTGTAGGTGTGCGCTTGCACGCGGCTGTCTTCGATCAGCAGGATGTCGGACATAAGTGTGGATGTTCGGTTTGCTGAGACGCACCCCGTGTGCGCCTCGTGGTGGTCAGGCTTTCCAGCCTGACGTCAGGCTGGAAAGCCTGACCTACTCGCGCGTGTCAGGCTGGAAAGCCTGACCTACTTGTTCATGTCAGGCTGGAAAGCCTGACCTACGGAATGACGGCCATCTCAACTCCGGGCCATTTGTTCCAACGCTTTCACAATTCCCGCAATGTTCAGTACGTGCCCGGCGGCTCCCTTTTCCTGAGCCGCCTTCGGCATGCCGAAGATCAAGCAGGAGGCTTCATCCTGGACAATGGTGGTTCCGCCAGCTTGCTTCAAGGCCAGCAGGCCCGTCGCGCCGTCGTCACCCATGCCGGTCAGAATCACCCCCGCCGCCTGAGCGCCCAAGTGCCTGGCCAGCGAGGCGAACAAGGGATTGCCCGAGGGACAATGAATCTCCGCGGGGCCACCCGGCGGCAAATCCAGCCGGGTAGGGCTACCCAGCGTCAAATGCCGGCCGCCCTCTGCCAACCAGATACCCGATTCCAGCTTTTGGCCCGGCGCCGCCAACTGCACCCGCTGACCGCTGGTGGTCGACAGCCACCGCGCGAAACCTTCCTCGAACCCCCGGGAAATGTGCTGCACCAAAAGCACCGGTACGGGGAACGGCTTGGGCAGGGCGGACAACAGTTCCAGCAAGACGGGTGGGCCGCCGGTCGAAGCGCAGATGCCAATGACGTTGGCCGGCCGAAACGTACGACGCCCCGAGGCCCGTTCGCTGGCGGCCTTGGAACTTACCGGGGCCGGGCCCCGCTGCAACCGACGCACCTTGGACTTGGAGGCTGCCACCAGTTCGTTCCGCAAGACCGGAGCGAGTTCCTGCAAGTGCAGCAACACCGCCCCGGTGGGCTTTTCGATCACGGAGACGGCCCCCGCCTCGTAAGCCTTCATGGCCCAATCGATGTCCGCTTTGCGCAATGTCGCACTGGCGACGACGATGGGCACCGGACATTGCTGCATGATCTCCCGCGTCGCATCGACCCCATTCATGCCCGGCATGTGAATGTCCATGAGTACGACGTCGGGGGTGAGTTCTTTCACCATCGCCACGGCTTCGTGGCCGTTGCGGGCCTCGCCCACGATGCTAAATTGACCGTCTTGGGTCAGCATCCGCCGCAGAATTTCGCGCTGCGTGATCGAGTCTTCGACAATAAGTACACGAATCATGGAACCTTCCTGGTACTACACCTTCCGTTGTGTTGTCTATCCGTTGTGTTGTCTAACCGCCAGCCGGGCACTCGCGGGCGTCACACAAACTGCTGTACGATATCCAATAGGCCGTCTCCCTGAAAAGTAGACTTGACCACATAGGCATCCGCTCCGGCCTCTAGCCCTTCGCGCCGGTGCTCTTCCTTTTCCTTGCCGGTCACCAAAATCACGGGCAAGCCGAACTTGGCCTTGATCTGCCGCGTCAGGTCCAAGCCATTCAGTCGCGGCATCTCGACATCGGTCACCACCAGGTCGAACGCTTGGGAACGGAGACGTTCCAGAGCCTCGGCGCCATCGGAGGCCGTGCAGACGACGTAACCCGCGGCGGTGAATACGTTCCGCAAGACAGCGCGGGTCGTCGGCGAGTCATCCACGACGAGAATTCGCCGGGCCACCTGGGCTTCGGCCCGCGGTGGGGCACTGACCCCGTGGCTCCACGCCGAGCTGACCAAATCGAGCACCAACTGCACCGAGCCGTCGGCGCGGATGGTAGCGCCCACGATGCCCGGCAGGCCGCCGAGCGGAAAACCCAACGGCTTGAGCAGCACTTCCGTCTCATCCTCCAAATCATCCACAGCCACCGCCGTACGCTGGCCTCGGTGGGCCATCAACAGGTAAGACCAGGCAGACTCGTGAGACGCCCGAGCCAAGGCCACGGCGCCCACGAGATCGGCCAGGTGGACCCACCGGACAGGTGCTCCGTCGAGGGGCAGCACGAGCTGGCCCTCCAGCTCACGCAAGTCGGCCTGTTTCGCCCGGCCGGTTCGTAAGATAGCGGAACTGGGCACTCCGTAATAGTGCCCGCCCGACAGGACCGTCAGGATCCGCACGGTGGAAATGGTGACGGGGACGGTCAGGGCGAAGGTCGTGCCCGCCGGAGACGTGGCTTCGATCTCCACCCTCCCCTGCAGCCGCTGGACGGTATGGCGGACGACGTCCAAGCCGACCCCTCGGCCGGAGATGTCGCCTGGTTTGGCCGTGGTGAAGCCGGGGCGGAACAGGTGCTCGCGCAATTCCGCCTCGGTTAATTGCCGCAGTTCCGCCTCGTCCAACTCGCCCAATTGCCGGAGCCGAGCTCGAATGCGGTCGTGGCCGACGCCACGCCCGTCGTCCGAAATGGTAATCCGCACCAATTCGCCGCGGCGCGAGGCCAGGATGCGGATCACACCGGTTTCAGGTTTGCCGGCCTGAACGCGTTCGCTCGGCGTTTCCAGACCATGGTCGGCCGCGTTCCGGACCAAGTGCAGGAGCGGATCCCTCAGGGCTTCGATGACCGCTTTGTCCAGCAAAATGTTGCCGACGTCGGCCTCGTAGCAGATCGATTTTCCCAACGCTTGAGACAGATCCCGCACCGCGCGCCGCAAGCTGTCGGTCAACATCACCAGCGGCAGCAGTCGGGCATCGCGGATGTCCGTCTCCAAGGCCAGAACTTTGAGTTCCTCGCGGCTGCGGTTCTTGGATAGTTCCGTCTCGATTCGGCGGACTTGATCCAGTAGAGCCGACTGCCAGGTCCTGAGGACCGCCTGGGGGCGTTCGGAAGCGGCGGCCGGTGACGACAGTTTGCCCAGCGGCAATTTCACAATCTGCTCCACCAGATCGCTCAGACGCTTGCGGACAGTGTCGCCGGACCGTTGGGAAATCCGCAGCTCGCCCGCCAGGTTCAGCATGCGGTCCAGACGCTCCGAGGGAACCCGGACGGTAAAGGTCTCTTCCGCCGAACCGGTCGCCGACGCCGCGGGAGTCCGGGACTCCGTGAGCAGCGCCGGGGGGCCGGGCGTCTCGCGCGAGTTGCTGTCGGCCACCACCAGCGGCACGGCCGGCGGCGAGCCGGCCTCCGTCCGCCCCAGTTGCGTGCCAGGCCAGGGCCCGCTCGAACCCGACTCCCCGTCCCTGCCGACAGCCGAAGCGCTGGCTACCGGCACCGGCTCGCTGGATACCGGCGCCGGCTCGACCACGGGCGGTGGTGTCGAGACAGGGACCTCGGGAACTGCAGCAGCGTCCGCCGACTGGTCCGCGCTGCTGCGTTCCCAGGCCTCGAACGCCTCGCGAATCCGATCGAATTGCGCCAGCCCTTGGCTGATCGCCGTCGGATTCACGGTATCTGGCGACGCGCGCAGTTCGTCGAGCGCATCCTCCAACTGTTGGGCCAATTGCTTGAGCGTGTCCAAGCCGACTACTTTGGCGTCGCCCTTCAGGCTGTGGGCGCGACGGAACAATCCGTCGATCAGCTCGCGACGGTCCTCGGTAGTGGTCGCCGCCTCCAGATCGAGAAACAGTTTCTCGACCGCGCCCAGGTGCTCGCGGGCTTCTTCGCGGAAGATATCGAACACGGGATCGTGGAGCATGATTTAGGTCTTGAACCTCGCCACCGATTGGTTCAACGCGCGAATCCGCTGATCGATGGTCAGAATCGCCTTCTGCGTCTGCTCGGCCGCCGTCAAAGACTCCTTAGAACCGGTGTCGATTTGGGCAATGCTGCTGACCAGTTGCGCGATCCCGCCTTCCTGTTCCCGGGCCCCTGTGTTGATCTGCACCATCGCCTCGCGAGTCTGCTCGATGGCTTGCACGATTTCGTCGAACGAGCTGGTTACGCGGCGGACGATGTCCGTGGAGTCCTGGGACAACCGGCTGCCATCCTCGATCTTGTTCACCACATCCTGCATCGACTTCTGGGTGTCGGCGATCAGCGATTCGATACGTCCGGCCGCATCCTTAGACTGATTGGCCAGCTCCCTAACCTGGGTGGCCACGACGGCGAAGCCCCGGCCTTCCTCGCCGGCCCGAGCCGCTTCGATCGAGGCGTTCAGCGCCAGGAGCTTTGTCTGTTCTGCGATTTCATTCACGGTGGCCGTGATCTCCCCGATCCGTTGCATCTGTTCGGAGAGATTCAACACGCTCTGGCCTGCGGCCTGGGAATTGGACCGGACCTGGTCGATGCGGGCTGCCGAATCCTGGGTCAACAGGCGGCCGTCGGCCGAGCGTTTGGCCGTTTCATCCGCCGCCTCTTTCACGGCCCGGGCGCGATCGACGAACTCCTGCATGGTGGCCTTGAATTCCTCGGCCGTCGCGGTGATCTGGTTGAGGGATGTGGCGGTTTGATTCAAGGTGGCCACCTGCTGCTGCGAGGCGGCGGAAATCTCGTTGCTGGAAGCCGCCACTTCGCCGGTCATCGTCGTGGTCTCGGACAGAATATTCCGCAGGGAACTGACCATCTGATTGAGCCCCTCTGCGAGTTGCCCGAGTTCATCGCGCGAGGTCACCCGCACGGTCTGGCCGGTCAAGTCGCCGGCGGCCACCGCCTTCACGGTAGCGAGCAGGTTCTGAACCGCCGCGGCAATACGGCGGCTGAGGAACAATGCCACGCCGCTGCCAACGATGATCGCCGCGAAGGTCGCGATCAACAACGTCCAGAAAGCTCTGTCGCTCGCGGATTCCATAGCTTTGTCGTTGGCGTTGGCCCGAGTCCTCGCTGATATTTGGAGCGAGTCCAGTGCGTCTCGCATAGCCAACTCCTTGGGAGCGGACTTCTTCTGCTGAATGTAGTGGGCCTGATTCCACCCTTCTCCCATCCGCAACGTGAACATCTGGGTGGTCAGCGGTTCGTACTCCACGCGGACCTTCTTCGCCTCTTCCCAACGGTCCGGCTGCCGCCCCTCCAGCAGCTTGTTCTGCGATTCGATCACCTCGAACGCCTGTTGATTGAGTTTCCACTGGGTCTCGAAGGCCAGCTTGAACCGCGGGTCCGCCTTTTCCATAAAGTCCCGGATATTCGTGCGGCACACCATGAACGAAGTCCGAAAATCACCCAGCGTTTTCAGCAAGGTCTTGCGTTCCGCAGTGGCCTCCAACGATTCCTCCGCATCGATAATCGCCGTCACCGCAGCCAACAGCCTGTCCGCTTTCAGCGCCCCTTCGGTGAGCATCATCTGCATGGCTGGGACGTTCTTGTCGGTCTGGGCGACATCCTCTACATCCTGCTGCAGCTTACGCAGGTCTTCCAGGTTGGATTGCACGAGACCGAGATATCGCTTTTCGTTGGCGTCGGCGGTGGTCTTGTACAAGTCATTCAATTTCGCTAAGGCTTCCTCCATGCTCTTCCAGGCTTTTGCACGATCGGCCTTGAAGAATTCCGATTCCTTCGGATCCTCGCCGAGAATCACGTAACCTCGCAAGGCAGCCGTGGAGTGGTTCAGGCCGTTCAATAAATCCTTGCAGGCCGACTCGGCAGGAAACGCGTGCTCGGTCAGATCCACCTCACTCGTCATCATGCGCGAGATCTCGATGCACGTAATCCCAGCACTGATGGCGGCCAGCGCCAACACGGTGCCAAAGCCCAGTCCAAGTTTCTTCCCAATGGTCAGTTCCATGGTGGTGTCCTCAAGTTGCTGCCTGATCTAGACCGTTCGCCAATTCATCAGTCGCTCATCCTGCAGAATCATATCCATCCGGAGGATCATGCGGTTGTCGTCGTACACGCCGAGCAACCACTCGGGCGGAATCTGCCCGGGCAACTCCGGTCCTGTTTTCACTTGTTCCCGCGGGACGCTGAAGATCTCCTCGATCTGTCCGGCTCCCACGGCGATGCGTTTGCCGGCCGATTCCACAATCACACACACGTGCAGGTCCGCAATGCCGGTCTCGGCAATTCCAAACAGGTTCCCCAAGTCCAACAGTGTCAAGATGGCGCCCCGCCATTGGACCGCGCCGCGAATGAACGTCGGCGTCTTGGGGACCGGGCTGAAGTGCTCCAACTGCCCGACTTCGATGACATCCTCGATCGGAATACCGTAGCGGACGCGGCCCTTCTCGAATCCGAGAAACACCAGCGGCAGTCCAGCCGGTTCGACATCCTGTCGCTGGCGAAACTGCTTGGCCCGCTGGGCCAGACGGTGGGCCAACGCGTCGGGGGCCAACCGTTGCTGCCGGATCGTCCCCAGCCGCTCGACACTGGCCCGCAATCGCTCCCAGAGCGGAACGGCGCCGCCGTCGGATTCGAGGTGTCGATCAGAGTCTTGAAGCATCATGTTCAATCGGGGCCTTGACCGGAACGTGGCTAGCACTTCGCAAGGTTGCGATCCAGGCCGCACGGCCTGGATCACAAGGTTGCGTATCGTAACCCGACGCGTCAGCGAGGAAGAGCGGCGTTTCCTCGCTGACGCGTCGGATTACGATGATCCACTGCTAGTACCAAACGGTTTTTTCAGGTGTCGGCATTCACTTTGGTATTTGATGGATGCCCCCGGCTTGCCCGGGGGATGCTTACGTTCGTCGCTATACACACGCCTTACTCCTTCCTCCCCCGCTTCGCCAGCGGCGGCGAAGCCGCCGCTGGCGAAGCGGGGGAGGAAGGTTGTGGGGTGGATCGCCTCGTGTAGCTGCGAACGTGAGCCTCCACGGGGCAAGCCCGTGGCATCCAATTCACAGAAGACATTCTTTTTTATCGACGAGTCTTAACGTGGTCTGAAAACTGCGCCGGGCGGCAGCCCGATCGCCTTTCTGGTCCAGCACCAACCCCAGATGGAAGTGTGCCATGGGACAATTGCGGTCGATGAACAGCGCACGGCGATAGGCTCGCTCGGCCGCAGCCAAGTCGCGCGCCTCTTCCGCGAAGCTGGCCTGCAGCAGATGGGCTTCGAGCAGCAAGGGCTGTTCGCGCAGACACAGCTCCAACATCCGGCGAGCTCGGGCGATTTCGGCGATCGTCAACAGCGTCTGGGCGTACCGTAGGCGCACTCGGGCCCGCTCGTTACTGCCCGCGATTCTGTCGATGGTGCGTTCGGCTTCGTCCAGGCTGCGCGTCGCCACACACCGGTCGATGCGTTCCGTCAAGGAGGCGTCCGCGGCCACCTGCTGTCTCACCGCAGGGGCTGTGGTGGTCCCACTCTTCGTCGGTAGCGGACTCCACGACGGAAGCAGCGGCACGGCGGGGCCCCTGGGTCCTGCGATCGACGAGATCGCTGGCAACACGGGGTAAGAGGTGAATCCTAGGGGAACTGGCGTCAAGACTCCCTCGGTCTTGTAGAACAGGGTCGCCTGATCAAAACGTCGAACTTCAAACCGTGCGGTGGGGGCCAGACTCACCTCGGTCTCCCCCAGTAACAACCAACCGCCTGGACGCAACGCTTCGTAAAAGCGTGCCAGAATCGCACTCGTGACCTCCGGCTTTAAGTAGATGGCCACGTTGCGGAACAGAATCAGGTCCAATCCCAGCGTGCCGGTCAGCGGTGAAGGATACACATCTTTGACCAGGTTCAGGTAAGCGAAACGCACCCAGTCGCGGACGCGGGGAATCAGGCGAAATCCATCGGCCTCGGGCGTGAAGTAGGTGCGGTCATTGTGACTGTTTGTCAGCCGAAAGGACCAGGGACGATAGAACGCTTCGCGTCCCCGCTGGAGGAACTTGGGGTTCAGATCTGTCGCCAGGATCGAAACCTGCCAGGGCCAAGAAGCGGCCGCGGACGGTTGACGTCCCATCTCAGCCACGCGTTCCCGGCCGGTGCTCCCACCGGCTCCCAAATCAGGAGACCTGAAGCCGCGGAGCAGTTGGTCGAGCAAGATGGCCACCGAATAGGGTTCTTCTCCGGACGAGCAGCCGGCGCACCAGACACGGATTTCGCGGAAGCCGCCGTTTCTCTGGAGGATCGCAGGGACGACCTGCTCGCGCAGCGCTCGAAAGTGGTGCTCGTTGCGGAAGAAGAACGTCTCGCCCACGGTCAGTTCCGCGGTGAGTTGCTCCAGGAACAAGCCGTGCTCGTTCCGAGACCCTAGCAAGCGGTCCAAAGTCGTCGGAGGCGTCCAACGGGCCAGCACTTTGCCGGCTGCTTCCTGCAGCCGCGACATTCGTGTGCCCGAAAAGTCCATGCCTGTCTCCGCCTCGGCGCAAACCCGCAGCCGCTGCCAGGCCGCCACGTCGGCAGGCAAGGCTTTGTTCGGCAAGGCCGGGTCAGGCAAACTAGGGTAGCCGCTGATCGGCATGGTCTAAGGCACTCGTCTAGGGCACTCGATCCAACTCGACGGCTTCCGTGTCCGCAAGTAGGCGATCGGGATCCAAAAGTCGAAAGACGTTGCCATCCAATTCAACGACGCCGGTAAAGAATCCCCGCTGGGCACCGATTTCATCGGCCGACACGCTCACGCCATGCCGGAGATCGACCAGGTCCAAGGCTTCATCCACCTCCAGACCCACCAACCGATTGTGGACTCGCAGACAGACGATGTGCGGCTCAAGGGGCCGCTGATGATTCTTCAGCCCCAACCGCTCTGCCGCGTCCAGCACGGGAATCAGGTGACCTCGCACAAAGACCACGCCGCGAATGAAGTCCAGACACTGGGGTACGCTTTCAATGGGCAGCGCCGGCAAGACCTCTTCGATCCTAGCCAACAGGATCGCATGCTGATTCTCGCCGATGCGCACGGCCAGTGCCAGGTGATCAACGGAAGTCGCTGGGGACGTTGATGAGGTCACACACCTACCCTTTCGCTTGCGATACCGAGACCGGGTTGCATGGTAGTCGATAGAAGATAGGGCAGACAATAGGCCAACGCGACAGGCCAACGCGAATTTGGAGCCGAATGGAATGGCATCAGGTATTCGGGAAAGCACGAACTCAAGGTAACATCAACAAACTGAACACGCTAGTACGGACCCATCCATCGTCACACCCTGGAACCATCACACCCTGCCTGGAACAAAGGAGACATCCATGCGACAACTGCGTCACCCCGATAAGAGTCGGCGGACCTTCCTGAAAAGCGCGGGGGCGGCCGCGCTGGCCCCGTGGGCCTTTCGGATCATTCCAGCGTCGGCGCTCGGCGCCGACGGCGCAACGGCGCCGAGCAACCGGATTGCGCTGGGGCTGATCGGTGTGGGCATGGTCGGTCAGGGACACCTCCGCGGGTTCCTGCACGAGGCGGAAGCCCAGGTGGTTGCCGTGTGCGACGTCGACCGCTGGCGGCGCGAGAACGCCCAGGCCACGACGGAACAGGTCTATGCCGACCAGCGGGCCAGCGGCGTCTACCGGGGCTGCGCCGCGTACAACGACCTCCGCGACCTGCTGGCCCGCGACGACATCGACGCGGTCTTTATCGCTACGGGCGACCGCTGGCACGGGGTTGCCACGGTGCTGGCCGCCAAGGCGGGCAAGGAAATTTACGTCGATAAGCCAATCTCCCTGACGATCTCGGCAAGATCCAGGCGGTGTACGTCAACGGCCCGGGCACGAGCGCTGAGGTCCACCTGCCGGCCGAACCGGTCCCCGACAGCCTCGACTGGGACCTGTGGCTCGGACCGGCCCCGTGGCGGCCGTTCAACCACCGTTTCGTCTACCTGGGGCAGCCGCTGAACGTCGTCCCCTGGGACTTCTGCCGCGACTTTGGCGGAGGGAACCTGACCAGCGGCACGGTCCACGCGTTCGACGTGGTCCAATGGGGGTTGGGCATGGATCAAGCCGGGCCGAGCGAGGTTATTCCGGCCGGAACCGGCAGCTACCCCGACCTGACCTTCAAGTATCCTGACGGCGTGCTCGTGCACGTCGTGCCGGGCCGGTTGGACCGCCGGAAGCACGCCATCCCTGAAGGCTGGGAAGAGAGCACACCGATTCAAGTTTTCGGCGCATTGTTTGTGGGTGAGCGGGGTTGGATCCACGTGGGCCGCGAAGGCTACCTGCAGTCGTTCCCTGCGGACGTCATCAGGAACTACCCGGCGGGCTACGATCGGCTGATCGCGGGTGAAAGCCACCACCGCAACTGGTTCGAAGCGATCCGCACCCGCAGCCGTCCCGCCTGCGACGTGGCAGTAGGTTGCCAGTCGACGATCGTCTCCCACCTGGGTTGCATCGCCGGCTGGACAGGCCGGGCCTTGAAGTGGGATCCGGCCAGCGAGCAGTTCTTGAACGACGACGAAGCCAACCGCCTGCGGTCTCGAGCGATGCGCGAACCGTGGCGAGTGTAACCCGAGATCGTTCCACACAGGTTTCGCTTACTTCCTTCAGCCGCGACCCAACAAAGCCTGCTGAAAAAGTCAAATCGGTGCACGTGCTTGCACTAGCACCAAACGGTTTTTCGGGGTTGGCGGTGTCAAGCATGGGGTTTTACGGTTTCGCATAGACAAACCGCCAGCTGGGGTCAGACGTACAGATTTCAGTTTTCGCGGGCAGAACGCTTTCCCTAGGCTTGGGCACATGACCGCGAAAACTGAAATCTGTACGTCTGACCCCTTGTCTCACGCCCCGTCTCTGCTGAACCCTTAAGTCTCATGCTTTACGCGCAGGGGCGCACCTGACAGCGCGGGATAACGCCCAGATCGTGATCCCAGGTTTTCGCCCCGAGTTGGGGACGCGATGCGTGAGCGGCAAGGCGCTAGCCGCCGGTTCCGAACGCCATCGGCGGCTAGCGCCTTGCCGCTCACAACCCAGCCACCGGCGGCTAGCGATTCACGGCTCCGGACGCCGTTGGCGAAGACGAATTAGGGTCGCCCCGTTGGGGCTTCGTGGGCTGTGGCGCGATCGTCCCCCAGGCCGCTGGCCTGGGCTGGCCTAGGGCCGCCACGTCGTGGCGGAAGGACCCGGCCCGACGCACTGCACGTGGACCGGTTGCTCCGAGACCGGGTTTCGCGTCTCGGAGAGACGCGACCACGTGGATGCGACGCCGCCCCGCGATAGG
>JAPLNJ010000548.1 GCA_026692885.1 Planctomycetota bacterium
GAATGGATTGCGTGGTACCCAGGTCGATTCCAACGAAACGATTTGCACATGGTTCTTGCACCGGGTAGTCGGAAACCTCTACAATCCCTTGGGAAACACCGGGTTTTATGGGGTCTTGCGGTGACATTGAGGCGAGCGGCAGGAAATAATTTACCCGCCGGTCGGCCTTCCCGGGCCAATCGGGACGGTCTGGGAAGACCATCCACCATTGAGTTGGGTAAGCTATTTCCTGCCGCTCGCTTGACACAGCATGCTTTGAGTTCGGGAGATTACGACATGGCGGATGTGCCCAACACGGCCAAGAAAATAATTACTAACGTCGAAAAGGTCATCGTCGGCAAGCGTCCGCAGATTATCTTGTCGCTGGTGGCGTGGTTCTGCGAAGGCCATATTCTGCTGGAGGATGTGCCCGGTGTCGCCAAGACCATGCTGGCCAGGGCACTCGCCCGCAGTGTTGGCTCGTCTTTCAAACGCATCCAGTGCACGCCCGATCTGCTGCCCACGGACATCACGGGGACGTCGATTTTCAATCAGAAGACGAGCGAGTTCGAATTCCGTCCCGGCCCGGTGTTTGCCCAACTCGTGCTGGCCGATGAAATCAACCGCGCTACGCCCCGTACGCAAGCCGCCTTGTTGGAGGCCATGGCGGAACGCACGGTGACGGTCGACGGTGTGACGCACGAACTGACGCCGCCGTTCCTGGTCATGGCAACTCAGAATCCTGTGGACCACGAAGGTACGTTCCCGCTGCCCGAGGCGCAGTTGGATCGATTCCTGATGCGGTTCAGCTTGGGCTATCCCAGCCTGGACGAGGAACTGAAGATGCTGGAACTGCTCCAACGCGAGCATCCGCTCAATTCCCTGCAGCCTGTGGTTTCGGCCGCCGAGTTGCTGGCGTGCCAGCAGGCGGTGCAGGAGGTGCATGTCGATCCCAAAGTCCGCCACTATCTGCTGCAGATCATCCACGACACGCGCGAGCAGGAGGACTTGGCACTCGGTGCCAGTCCCCGCGCGTCGATCGCCCTGTTCCGCACGGCGCAGGCGATGGCCGCGATCCGCGGACGGCAGTTCGTGCAACCCGACGACGTGAAGCGGGTGGCCGGACCCGTTCTGACGCATCGCTTGATTCTGCGCCCGGAAAGCCGTTTGCGCAAGCTCACCGCCGAGCACGTCCTCACGGAACTGATTGCCGAGATCGCCGTACCGACGCTGGATGCGTAGCCCGGATTACGCGGAGCGGACAACCACGAGAGGGACGAATTTTCCTGGCACCAAACGGCTTTTGGAACAAGAACGGAAGGGCGTCAACAGGTTATTTCACGATGTTCATGACGCAAACTGGACACGCCGTGCCAGATCCGTTCTTTTTTCTGCAAACGACTCTCGTCGTTCTTCCACCTCCCGTCTGCTCGAATGGAACAGGAGTTGCGTTGTGTGCGACGGCTCGGATCAGAGTCTAGGCGAGCCCTTGCATTCTTGCGAATGTATTGATTGATTAGCAACACTAGGCGGAGAGGCTGTAAGAAAACCCGGACAGGCACCCCACAGGCAGTAATGTTTTCAGGGCTGTTTACGGTGCCCTGACGGAGCCAGTCCTGTTTTCACAGCGTCGGATAAGATTCCGTGCCTGCCAGCGGGTGCAGCCCGCAGTAGTGATCTAGTCGGTTGGCTCACGGTTTTCCTAGAAAAAGACGGGGGGTGCCTCGTTCATTAGAAAAGGATGATTGGATGTCGACTCGTGGCAAGAAACGAATACCCATTGGCCGGCTTCGTCGGCGGTTGTGTCTGGAACAGCTTGAAACTCGTCAACTGCTGAGTGCAACGGCGCCTCTCGGCCTGGCCACGGCGGCTGTGGTAGACGCGATCCAGATGCCGGCCCCGGGGGCTGACTACGTGGATCCGCCCGCTTCTGCTTCGGTTGCCCAGTCAAGTCTGGATGCGTCTGTTCTCGGCGATAATAGCGTTGTACAGTTCGCTTCGTTTTCGGGCGTTGACTTGGCGAATGTGCCGACAGCACCGTACAACTTAGCTGCGACGGTTGTGTCGCCATCCGAAATTAATCTCACTTGGGACTTGGGCGACGCGGCAGATACCGGCATCGTCATCGAACGCAAGACGGGTGCTGAGGGCAGTTTCCAGATGCTTGCGACCCTGCCGCGGGGTGAGAATACCTTTACCGACACCAGTGGTTGGGCAGCAACCACTTACACCTACCGTCTCAAGGCGACAAGTGACGCCGGGAACTCGGCCTACAGCGGCGAGATGTCGGCGGCTACCGAGGCC
Organism: Planctomycetota bacterium; assembly: GCA_026692885.1. Next base: position 2,284 of record JAPLNJ010000548.1, read on the forward strand.
GTTCCGGCCGGAGCGCTGGCCGTGGTTAGGGACCTGCAGGCTGTTCCCAGTTCGCCGAACGCGGCGACGATCTCCTTTACCGACCCGAATACGGCCGACCTTAAACGTTATTATCTTTTGGAACGGTCGGTTGACGGAGTCTTCTATCAAGTCGTGAAATCACTCGGCACCGAGACGTCCTGGACCGATGTGGGGCGGACCCCCAACGCAACTTATTCTTATCGCGTCCGTGCCGCTTCCTGGAACTATCCGACGTCCGATTACTCGGCTGCCGCTCGGATTACCATGCCGAATCGCCTGCCCGGCGCCCCGATCGAGCCTTCCGGACTGCAGGCCGGCGCGGTCACCGCCACTAGCCTCACGCTGACATGGACGAACAACGACTTGTCGAATCCTTCCTTTAAGATTGAGCGTTCGGTGTTCAATCCCTGGCACCCACAACCCTGGGACTCTATCGCGATCACGGGGCCCGGCGCCGTCTCCTTTACGGATATCGGCCTGAAGCCGGAGTCGACGTACCAGTATCGGGTGCGGGCTACGAACGCTCAGGCGGATTCCGGCTACGCCGTGCCGACGAGCGATGTCATGCAGTCGCTGTTCGGGGACAGCCTCCCTGTGATTACATCCAGCGCGGGCACAGGGTCGCCGAGGGTGTACGACATCGGCCCCGGTCGCGTCTACGAGAACATCGCCAGCTTGGACTGGTCAAAACTCGGTCCGGGTGACACGGTCAATATCCACTACAAGCCGGGAGGATACCATGAATTGTTCATGATTTCCACGCGAGGTACAGCCCAGGCGTGGATCACGATCAACGGCGTCCCCGATCCTGTGACCGGCGAGTTGCCTGTCATCGACGGCCTGCAAGCGGTGCTGGACCCGCAGTTCAAGAGCAGCTACACCCCGCTGCACGGTAGCGGAGCGATCCTTGTCGGCACCCGGCCGGGGTACGCCGATGGCTACAAACCTGGCTACGTAACGATTCAGAACCTCCAGATTCAGCGTTGTTACGTCGGCAATAATCCCAATACGTTCACCGACTACGATGGGAAGACCAAGACTTACAGCACGGTCGGTGCCGCTATCTACCTCTACCGGGCCGAGCATGTCACCATCAGCAACTGTGTCATCACCGACAATGGTGAGGGGATTTTTGGGGCGGGACAAGCCAGCTTCGATCGGTTGATGTCGAACATCACGATTGCCTCGAACCAGATCTTCAACAACGGCAATATCGGCGACAACCACACCCATAATACCTACCTCGAGGCCATCGATATCGTCTACGAATTCAACCACTATGGGCCGGTGCGGGCGGGGGCCACGGGGAACGGGTTGAAAGATCGCTCAGTGGGCGTGGTGATCCGGGGCAACTATATCGAAGGTGGCGCGCATGACCTCCAGTTGCCGTCCGCGGAAAATCAGGACGCGCTGGCGGTGACGCTTCCCCGCTACCACCGGGCGCTGGTCTACGGAAACATCGTCGTCGACGGTTCCGGAAACGTTAGTGGCCCTGTCGAGTACGGGGGGGGAAAACCTCAACGCTTTCGATCGCAAGGGGGTTCTGTACCTGTATCAGAACACCCTGGTGGTACGCTCCGACAAGTCCGCGGTGTGGCGTGTTAATGCCGTCGGGTTGAATACCACCGGTGAGACGCTCGACGCCCGAAACAACATCCTCGCCGCAATTCCGGCGACGCCCGGGGCGTTGCATTCCGACTTGGGGTTATTGGGAATGGACAGCTATACGCTCCGCAAGGCCAACGCCTACTTCGGACGAAATTGGGTCCCGCCAGGTTACCTGTTGAACGGTTACGGAAACGCTGGCTTCAAAGGCCATATTGCCGGTTTGGCGAACTTGCTGGTGGGCCAGACCTACGACCCAGGCTTTCTCAATCTGGTTGCCGGTGACTACCGCTTGGCCGCCGCCTCGGAGCCGACAAACCAAGCCACGCGACTGGCCGGCACCGAACTGGCTTATCCGGTCGATCGGGAGTATTCCGCTGCGCTGCACTCGACCGCTCGTCCCGTGGTAGGTGCTGCCTTCGACTTGGGGGCGTTCGAATACGGCACCTATCCACCGCTGAGCAATCCCGGGGACCAGCACAGTCTCACCGGAGATCAGGTACAGCTTTCCCTGGTGGCAATCGGTGCGGACAGCTTTAGTGCCAGCGGCCTGCCGCCGGGACTGAGCATCAACAACACCGGGCAGATTCGCGGCACGATCGACCTGCAGGGCGAGGGCACCTACACCGTGGTGATCACGGCCCGCGAGTCCGGCGCGAGCAGCCTGGCAAGCTTCACCTGGATCGTGGCGAAGCCCCCCAACAAGATGCCCACCAACATCGATTTGTCCTCGATGATTGTGGCCGATAGGACCCAGGCCGCCGTGATCGGCACGGTCACGGTGACGGATCCGGACGTGGGTGATACGCACACGCTGGCCGTGTTCGACGGACGGTTCGAGATCAGCGCCGGCCAACTGAGATTGAAAGCGAATGTGAGCCTGGACCGGAGGACTGAGCCGACCGTCGCGATTGACATCACCGCCGCCGACAACGGCGGACTGAGCCGGACGCAGACCTTCGTGATTTCCGTCATCGCGCCGAGCGTGATCGACGACGGGGACCTGGGCTATTTGGAAACGGGAACCGGTTGGTACTCGATTGGTTGGTGGACGAGTGGCTATCAGACCGACAGCCGCTTTGTGAGTCCGGGTGACGGCCGGAAAACGGCGACGTGGCAGCAAACGGTCGTTCCGGGAAGCTACACCGTACAGGCCAGCTGGTCCGGCTACCATAACAACGTGAGCAACGCCCCGTATCGCATCTATGATGGCAACCGTTTGCTCGCCGAAGTACGGGTAGACCAGAAACAAACCCCCTCCTACCCGCTGGGCGCCCTAGCGGCCTTTCTGACCCTGGCCACGGTCGATATCGTCAGCGGCAGCCTGCGCGTAGTCCTCGGCAACGACGCCTCGGGCGGTATCTTGGTTGTCGCCGATGCCGTCCGCATCGTGCCGGGCATGATAACTTCACCGCCGAGTGTGGTGGCCGGGCCGGGCGTGGTGGACGACGGCGAGGCAGGCTATACCGAGTCGGCTTACGGTTGGTATAGCATTGCCTGGTGGACGACCGGCTATCACGCGGACAGCCGGTTTGTGAATGCCGGCGATGGCCGCAGCACGGCGACTTGGGAGCAAACGCTGGTCCCGGGGAGCTATACGATTCAGGCCAGCTGGTTCGGCTACCATAACAATGTGAGCAACGCACCCTACCGCATTTATGATGGGGATCGCTTGCTTGCCGAAGTGCGGGTCGACCAACAACGTACGCCCTCCTACGCCGCGGGCGACCCCGCGCCATTTCTGACGCTGGCGACCGTGGACATCACCAGCGGGAGCGTGCGCGTGGTGCTCGGCAACGACGCCTCGGGTGGCACCTTGGTGGTGGCCGATGCCGTCCGCATCGTGCCGGGCACGATAGTTTTGCCGCCGAGTGTGGTGGCCGGGCCGGGCGTGGTGGACGACGGCGAGGCAGGCTATACCGAGTCGGCTTACGGTTGGTACAGTATTGCCTGGTGGACGACCGGTTATCATTCGGACAGCCGGTTTGTGAATGCCGGCGATGGCCGCAGCACGGCGACTTGGGAGCAAACGTTGGCCCCTGGGAACTACACGATTCAGGCCAGTTGGTTCGGCTACCACAACAATGTGAGCAACGCGCCGTACCGCATTTATGATGGGGATCGTTTGGTCGCCGAAGTACGGGTCGACCAGAAGAAGACCCCCGCCGCGGTACCGGGCGATCCGGTCCCATTTCAAACGCTGGCCACGCTCAAGATTGCCAGCGGGACCGTCCGAGTTGTCCTCGGCAACGACGCCTCGGGGGGAACACTGGTGGTGGCCGATGCCGTCCGCGTCCTGCCGACCCCGATCGCTCCGGCGTCGGTTGTCGTTGCCGCAGCCCCTGTGGTTGCCGTCGGCCAGACAGGCTATCTCGTGTCGGTTTCCGACAATCTTGTCGTGTCCGTGGCGCAGGCACGCGGGCAAGAGCTAGGCGGAATGGAACTCGCTTCGGCTGCCAATCCGATAACTATCGGAGAGCTGCCGATGACCACCACCGCGGTCGCGTGGATCCCGCCTGCCGGGCTGGAGAATTTGCGGAAGATTTTGGAAAGGTGGGGCGAAACCCCAGACATCCTGGACGACCTGGGGGGCTCTCATTAGGCTGTGGCGTGCGGCAGGAAATAACTTACCCGCAGGTCGGCCTTTGCAGGCCGATCGGGACGGTCTGGGAAGACCATCCTACATTGAGTTGGGTAAGCGATTTCCTGCCGCTCGCCTGTCCCGCCGTTTTCTCAGTTGGGCCTGCTAGGGAGTCCCAAGTTGCCAAGGGAAAACGAGACAACGTGGATGGGGATGGCGACGCTCCCGCGGAGCCGTGAGCCGTCCCTGACGGCCCGCTTCGGCTCGGCAGGAGCCTCGCCCTCCCCTGCTATTGGCAACCTAGGACTCAATCGTAATATCGTACTTTCGTGCGTGCAGGGGATCTTGCAATTTGGCACCGATTCGCTAGGGTCTGAGCTTGTGAAGTAACGAGTCCTGGCGAGAGGAACAACAACACATGCCAAAACGCGACGACATTCGGAAAGTCCTGATCATCGGTTCGGGACCCATCGTGATTGGACAGGCCTGCGAATTCGACTACTCGGGCACCCAGGCGTGTAAGGCGCTCCGGCGCCTGGGCTACGAAATCGTGCTGGTGAACTCCAATCCGGCCACCATCATGACCGACCCGCGGATGGCGGACGTCACGTACATCGAGCCGCTGACGGTCGAGGCCATAACGGAGATCATCGAGCTGGAGCGGCCTGACGCGCTGTTGCCGAACCTCGGCGGTCAAACCGGCTTGAATCTGGCTTCCGAGCTGGCACGCCGCGGCGTGCTGGAGAAGTATCAGGTGCAGGTGATCGGCGTCCCGATCGACGCGATCGAGCGCGGCGAGGATCGGCTGGCGTTCAAGGCCACGATGGAGCGGTTGGGAATCGACATGCCGCGCAGCGAAGTCGCCCACAGCGTGGCCGAGGCCGAGCAAGTCATCGAGCGGATCGGCTTGCCCGCCGTCGTCCGACCCGCGTATACGATGGGCGGCACCGGCGGAGGGCTGGTCTATAACCTCGACGAACTGCGGATCATCGCCGCCCGCGGGTTGTCGGCCAGCCTGATCGGCCAGATCCTGATCGAGGAATCGGTGGAGGGTTGGGAGGAGTTGGAGCTAGAGGTTGTCCGCGACGCGAAGAACCAGTTGATTACCGTCTGCTTCATCGAGAACGTGGACGCCATGGGCGTGCACACCGGCGATTCGTACTGCACCGCACCCATGCTGACCATCGACCCCGCGCTGCAAGCCCGGCTGCAGAAGCACTCGTACGATATCGTCGAGTCGATCGGCGTGATCGGTGGCACCAACATCCAATTCGCCCACAATCCCCGGACGGGCCGGGTCGTAGTTATTGAAATCAACCCGCGGACCTCGCGCTCGTCGGCCCTGGCGTCCAAGGCCACTGGGTTCCCGATTGCCTACGTGTCGTCGCTCCTGGCGGGCGACTTGACGATGGACGAAATCCCCTACTGGCGCGACGGCACGCTCGAGAAGTACACACCCTCGGGCGACTATGTGGTGGTCAAGTTCGCGCGCTGGGCCTTCGAGAAGTTCGCCGGACTGGTCGATCAACTGGGGACCCAGATGCGGGCCGTGGGCGAAGTCATGAGCCTCGGCAAGACGTACAAGGAAGCCCTGCAGAAGGCGATCCGCTCGCTGGAGATCGGACGCTATGGACTGGGCTTCGCTAAGGATTTCCACCAGCGGTCGCTGAATGAGTTGTTGGCGCTGCTCGACCGCCCGACGAGCGAACGCCAGTTCATTCTGTACGAAGCCCTCCGCAAGGGCGCCGATATCCAGGCCCTCTATGCCAAGACGTTCATCAAGCCGTGGTTCCTGCAGCAGATGAAAGAGTTGGTGGAGCGCGAGGAGGAACTTCTGCGGTATCGGGGCGGCCTGCCGCCCGATGCGCTGCTGACCCAGGCCAAGCAGGAAGGCTTCGCCGACCGGTACTTGGCCCAACTGCTGAGCGTGCCGGAGCAGGCGATCCGCGAACGGCGACTGGCCTTGGGGGTCGTCGCCGGGTTCCATCCGGTGCAGGTCAGCGGCGTCGAGAATGCCGCCTACTACTATTCCAGCTACAACGGGCCGGATGCCGCCCCGGTATCCCACGAGAAACGGAAGATTCTGGTCCTAGGCGGCGGCCCCAATCGCATCGGCCAAGGGATCGAGTTCGACTATTGTTGTGTGCACGCGGCCTTCGCTCTGCGCGACGAAGGCGTCGAGTCGATCATGGTCAACTGCAATCCGGAAACGGTATCGACCGACTATGACACGTCCGATCGATTGTACTTCGAGCCGCTGACGGTCGAGGACATCCTGAACATCTACCACAAGGAACAGCCAGAGGGTGTAATCGTGCAATTCGGTGGGCAGACACCGCTGAACATTGCCGCGGAGTTGGCCCTGGCCGGCGTGCGGATCATCGGGACCTCGCCCGAAGCGATCGAGTTGGCCGAGGATCGCGATCGTTTCCGCCAACGCATGCGAGAAATGGGCATCCCGCAGCCCGCCTCTGGCATGGCCAGTACGCTGGACGAGGCCGTGGCGGTGGCCCACGAGATCGGTTATCCGCTGATTCTGCGGCCCTCGTTCGTCTTGGGCGGCCGCGCCATGGAGATTGTCCACGACCAGCGGATGCTGGAACGGTATGTGGCGGCTGCAGTCCATGTCTCGCCCGAGCGGCCGATTCTGATCGAACGGTTCCTGGACAACGCGATCGAAGCCGAAGCCGACGCCATCGCCGACGGCCACGACGCGTTTGTGCCGGCGGTGATGGAGCACATCGAGTTGGCCGGCGTGCACTCCGGCGACTCGGCCTGCGTGATTCCACCGGTCAGTATCCCCCCCAAGCATGTCGAGACGATCAACGAGTACACTCGCAAGATCGCGATCGAGTTGCACGTGGTCGGACTGATGAACATCCAGTACGCGATCTGCCAGGACACGGTCTATATCCTGGAAGCCAATCCCCGCGCGTCGCGGACCGTGCCGTTGGTCTCGAAGGTCTGTAATATCGGGATGGCGCGGCTGGGCACGCAGGTCATGCTGGGGCGGAGTCTCGCGGAATTGGACCTGCGGCGGCGACCGATTCCGCACTTCGGCGTCAAGGAGTCCGTGTTCCCGTTCAACATGTACCACGAAGTCGACCCGGTGCTCGGCCCTGAGATGCGATCCACGGGCGAAGTGCTGGGGCTGGCCGATTCGTTCGGACTGGCCTACTACAAAGCCGAGGAAGCCGCCCAGCAGCGATTGCCGCTGGCAGGTACGGTGCTGATCACCGTCAACGATCGGGATCGACCGGCGGTCGTCGAGGTCGCGCGGCGATTTGTCGAGCTGGGTTTTCGCATCCGGGCGACCGCGGGCACCCTGGCGACGCTGGCCGAACACGGCCTTCCGGCCGAGCTGATCCTGAAGCTGCACGAAGGCCGGCCCAACATCGGCGACGCCCTGGTCAACGGCGAGATCCAGCTGGTGATCAACACGCCGAAGGGCAAAGTGGGCCAGGCGGACGACGCCTACATCCGCACCACCGCCATCAAACGCAAAGTACCTTACATCACCACACTCGCCGCAGCGCTCGCCGCCGCCAAAGGCATCGCTGCCTACCGGCAGGGCCGCGGTCAGACGAAGAGTCTGCAACGCTACCACGCCGACATCGGCTGAAAAATCGCTCTGGTTACGAGGCTCCGCCTCGTAACCCACTGGACGCGAGGCTCCGCCTCGCAAACAGGCCGGCGGAGCCGGCAAGGCAATGCGTTCCCAGGCAGAACCTGGGAACGAGGGGTAGAATGACTCCCTCGCCCCGGTACTCCGGGGAGAGAGCTGGGGTGAGGGGCGAATCAGCAACTGCCGAAGTTGTTTCTCAGCCGTTCCCAAGAACCGCGAAAACGACTCGACGAACTCACCGGTTACACGACACGGTTTCTTCACGTTCCTTCTACCGACAAGGAGTCCCAGCATGTCCCAGCACCCCGCTTCCGCCGTTCCGCAACGCGATTCGCGCCGGGCATTCCTAGCGAAATCGGTGCTGCTGGCCTCCACCGC
>JAPLNJ010000549.1 GCA_026692885.1 Planctomycetota bacterium
CGAAGTGAGCGGCTATCAGTGCGACATGGGCCACATGGGCGGGAAGATCATCTGGGGCTGGCTGTACGATGAATCGCGGAGGAACCGTTTCGTAGCGCAGGGCGACCACGAGAAACTGGCGCAGGTGTTCAAGCCGGAAGACTGGAACGAGGTCGTAATCCGCTGCCAGGGGGAGCGTGTGCAGATCTGGGTTAACGGCTATCAGACGGTCGACTACAAGGAGACGGATGCGGCGATCGCGCGGCGCGGCATCATCGGCCTCCAGATCCACGGAGGCGCACCGGCGGAGGCGTGGTACAAGGATCTCCGCATCCGGGAATTGCCGGGGCAATGACGCCGCAAGTGGGCTCAAAAGGGGGTAAGAAGGATGTCTCAGGAGATCGGCGAACTGACCTTTCTGCGTCAATTGGCGCCGCGCTATGGGGTGCCTGTGCCCGAATTCGTGGAATGGCCAGCGGACCGTAAGACCGTCCAGGAGTGTCTGGCACGCTGGAAGTCGGCCGTCGCCAAAGCCGATATCCTGACCGGCGGACGAGGCAAGGCGGGCCTGGTGGAGTCGGTCGACTCACTCTCCGAGGCCATCCGGGCGCTGAAGCGGCTGTCTGCCATGGAGCATCGCGGCCGCCTGGCGCGGACCTCGTACTTGGTCCAGCACGTGCCCGCCGACCACGAAGTCTACACCGCGATCACCTACGATTCGCGGTATCTCTCCCCCGTGATCACGCTGGCCTTGCGGGGCGGCATGGACATCGAGTCGATCCCGGACAGCGAAAAACGGACCTTTCCCGTTGACGTCTACCAGGGGTTGGACGCTTACCAGGCCGGCGAACTCCTGGAGACCCTCCAGTGTCCACGTCCGGTGATCAGCCCACTGTCCCGGGCTCTCGTCAATCTGTGGGACCTATTCATCACGTCGGGGATGAAGATGTGCGAGGTCAATCCCTGGCGGATCACACCCGACCATCAGCCCGTGGCTTGCGACTTCAAGGCCGTCTTCGACGAGGCGAACTTCAAGCATCGCAATCTGGAACTGGAGTTGCCGGAGTATCCCGAAAGCGTATCGGAGTTTCAGGAAGAAATGGAGCGTTGGAATGCGCAGTCCTACCAGGGCCAGGCCCACGTGAGCGACCTGAACGGCAGCGGCGTACTGCCGATCCTGTTCGGCGGCGGCGCGTCGACCATCATCGTCGAGACGCTGATGCAGTCGGGAGGCGATCCCATGTTCCTCTCGGATTTCGGCGGCAACCCGCCCTACGAGCGGATGCGCGGCACGGCGGCGATTTGCTTCAAGCACAAGCTGGCCCAGGCGGGCGTGCTGCTCATCCTCGGCGGCAAGGCCAACAACACCCGCATCGATGTGACGTTTCAGGCCCTCGCCGACGCGTTGGCGGAGGCCGCGCCGCTGCGGACCACGGAATTGCCGGTGATCGTCGGCCGGGGCGGGCCACGGCTGGTCCCGGGACTGCTGGCCCTGCAACGCTGCCTCGAAGAACTCGGCTGGCCGTACGCCATCTTCGGCCACGATACACCGATCACCATGGTCGCCCAGTACGCCGGGCAACTTTACGAATACCTGAAGACTCACCCCGCCGAAAAGAAGAACCCCTGATGCGTGCGAAAACCCTCTCCGAGCTGTTGCGTCAAGGCGACCGGGTCGCGGTCTCGAACATCACCGGCCGGGAGGCCGGCAAGGTCACCGAGGTCAGCCAGGCTTACGCCGGGAACATCATTGGCGGCTGGGCCCTGGGCAAAGGCGGTGGCGCGATTCCGCTCGATCCGCAGTCGTCCCTGCCGGTGTTCTCCGACTACGCCGACCTGCTGGAGCACTTGTCTCCCGAACGACATCCCAACAAGATCATCATCTATTCCCCCCCCGAGGCGGTGTACGGCGAGATCAAGAACGTGGTCAAGGCCGCGGCTGGGGTGGAGACGATCTTCATCATCACCGAGCACATCTCCATCGAGGTCTCGGCCAAGATTCACCAGCTCTGCCAGGCCGAAAACATCGACGTGATCGGTGGCAATACGCTCGGCGTAATCAATACCACGGACCATGTGCGCATCGGGGCCGTCGGCGGCGACTCGCCGGAAGAAGCGTTCCAACCCGGCAGCGCCACGATCATCTCCAACAGTGGGAATATGGTCAACACCATGGCCTCGTACCTGTATGGGGCCGGCATTGGGACACGGTTCGGCATTTCCACCGGCAAAGACCAGCTGATCCTCACGCCCTTGCGCGATCTGTTGGAGCTGACGCTCCCGGACGAACTGACGCAAGTCATCGTGTTGTATGTGGAGCCGGGCGGGTTGTACGAGCAGATCGCCGTGCGTTGGCTGCAGGAGACAGGCTTCCCCAAGCCGATTGTGGTGTATGTCGGGGGCACGATCGCCGACGAGCGGAGTCTCTCGCTAGGGCATGCCGGCGCGGTCGTCGAGGGGCCCGGTACCCGGGCCCGGGAAAAGCAGGCACTGTTTGACACTTATCTTGGCATGCCCCCGTTCACCCCGGGCATGAGTTTTGACCAGCCACCGACTCAGGGCTTGCGGATCCAGGCCCTGCACGATCTGCCGGAGGCGGTGCGCGTCCTCTACGACGTGCTCCGCCGCGAGCGCGACTACCGCCATTATCGGACGTTGCAACTCAATCCGTGGCTGAAGAACATGGGCAAATTGGGCACGCGACTGCCGCCGGCCCTGGTGCTGAGCGAGGGCAATATCCCGTCGCCTTACAAAGAGCAGATCGAGCAGTTTCACAAGACTCAGTTTGGGCGGCTCACCACCCGCCGCGACATGCGCAACGCGAGCCACGCTTCATCCAACGACGGCGCCACGCCACGCATCTATGGCCACAGCATGCTGCGGTTGATGGAGTCCCGTTCGTTCGGCCATACGCTGGTTCTGGCCTGGACCGGACATCCGCCCGCCAGGGACTTCGAACCCGACTTGGTCGAGAAAGCCTTAATTGCTGCCTTGACCAACGGACCCGGCACGATCTCCGCGCAGGCCGCCAAACTCTCGGCTTCGGCCGGCAACAGCCCGCACACGGCGATGATCGCCACCCTGGCCGCCATCGGTGACGTACATGGCGGAAACGGCAAAGAGGCGGTGGCCTTCATGATCGACGCCTTCGCCAATTCGCTGCTCACGGATCCCTACGATGCCTCCCGTCGAGACTTGGTCCGGCAGAAGGCCGGGCAGGTCGCCGCCGAGGCCCTGCGGGCCAAACGCGCGGCGACGGAACAGGACGTGGCGTTCGCGCGGATCCCCTGCCTGGGACATCCCGTCTATCGCAAAGACGAGGTCAACTACGACCCTCGCGAGCAGGTCATCGCTCGGTATCTCGAGCAACGCGGCATCTACCACGCCTTCCTCGATTTCTACCACGAGTTAGCCATGGCCCTGCGCAAGGTGGGCGTCACCCAGAATGTGCTGGCCGTCAACGTCGACGCCGTCATCGCCTGCGTCTGGTTGGGGATTTGTTGGCCGCTGCTGTGCGAGAAGCGGATTACCACCGACCGCGCCAAACAGATCGCGGTGGCCGCGTTCGCCTTGGGGCGTGCCGCCGGCGGCGCGGGCGAATACTTCGACCACACCGACTTCGGCCAACCCATGGACATGCGCATCCCTGTCACCGAGTGCGGGGCACTCACCGCGGACGTAGAGGACTCTTGACGCGGTTTGTCGTGCGGCAACTCCGCGTAGCAACGCAGACCAGAATAACTTCCGGATTTCGTCGAACGATGCGCGACCGGTTTACAGGCTTGTTAGCCGGCTTCAGCCGGCTCCCCGTCTGCCACCAGCTTCAGCTGGTGGGTCGAGAGGGCCTCGCGCACCTTAGCCGGCTTCAGCCGGACTTCTCCTCATGTCTTCAGACATCGCTCCCGGCAAATCGGCGGGTTTCCCACAAATGGTTGAAACCCAGATCAAGAAGCCCGGCTAAAGCCGGCTGCGGGAAATGCTTCGGCCAGCGCCCCCACCAGCTACAGCTGGTGGCAGCCAGGGTGTCGGCTGAAGCCGACAACCGGACGACCAAGGCGGCTATTTGAACGTGAGCCGCTTTCCGTTGCCATCCGCCGCGAATTGCGGCCCAACCGGGAAGTTATTTCGGTCCGCGTTGCTACGTCTCCGGCTTGTAGTCCTACCACACGCGGCTGGCATCGGCTCGTTTAACCCGGAGCCGGATACCCGCTTGCGGCTTAAACGACAAAGAAGCATGTGTCTGTCCTCATCCGCGAGCGGTATGAGTGGCCCGGCTGCCATGCCGCGCCGTCCGCGATCTGGTTGCGACCTTGCTCACGACCTGCTATCTTCCACGGCACCGCGCGTCTTGGTAGTCGATTGCCTTCCGAAGATCATAGGGGTTCCCGCCATGCTGTTGTTCCGCACGTTTGCGTTCGTGGTGCTTGGCTGCGCGATTGGCTCCGGTTGCGGCGCGGACAAGACCAAGGCTCTGACGGCCGAGGTCGAAAACCTGCAGGCCCGTATGATACAACTGGAAGCGGAGAAAGCCAAAGTCGGCGCGCAACTTGCGAGTGCCAACCAGGAACTGCAGCGCGTCGCAGAGATCAAGCAAGGCTACGAAGCGGCACGCACCAAATTCGCGGCCAATTTGAAGCAGATGGCCCCCTTGGTGGGCAATGCGGAATCCCCGTTACCGCCGTTCGAAGGTCTGAGCGATAGCAGTTGGGTCGGCAAGCTCGCGCCCGGTGCGGAAATGGCCCCGGGACTCAACGATCTGCAAAACGAGCTGAAAGGGATCTTGGGTAACGAAGCCAAGAAACCGTGACTCTGATCCGGCGGAACAACGGCTGCGTCTCACCGGACCAGAGCGTACAGTTTGCTGTCCAGAAATCGCCGGTCCTTCAAGAAGTGCTTCCGCAGGTTGCCCTCGCACGTAAATCCGTTCTTTTCCAAGACCCGAGCGGAAGTGACGTTGACATAGAAGACATAGGCGGTGATGCGGACCAGCTTCCACTGGGTGAAGGCGTGCTCGCAGGCCTTGCCCACGACGGCGGTCATGATGCCCTGGCTCCAGTACGGCTTGGCTAGCCAGTAGCCAATCTGCGCGAGGTGCCCCTTGGCCAGTTCCTCGAAACCGCAGCCACCGATCAAGGAGCCAGCCGCGTTGCGGACGGCGAAATGGACCGGCTCGCCGTGCTGCTCCGTGGCCTCGACGATCACGCGGAGCCACCGGTCGAAGTCGGCCGCAGTGTATGGGTGCGGGATGCGCAGCGTCCGGTCGTAGATGTCCTTGTCGGACAGGTATTCGACACACGCCGCTTGGTCCGTGGGACGGAACTCGGTCAGTGTTATTTTTTCGTTGACGATCAGGTGCATGGCCGGAGTCTTTCGGTCTCGGCGGTCGCGAAACTGGGGACGCCTCCACATTCTACCCGATGCGGCTCGCCACAGCAGGCCAACAACTCCCGATTTTCCTTGCTATACCGCACGCGGCCGGCAGGGGCTCGCCTAAGCGGCCGCGCAGAAATAACTTGAGCAATTGGCCGTAGGACGGATTGGCGATCCGGCCGGGAAATACCGGCCGGATCGCCAATCCGTCCTACAAGGGTTTGACCAACTTATTTCTGCGCGGGCACTAACCCGGAACCGGATAAACGCGGCTCCGAGTCTAACGACGATAGAACCCGGATTACGCGTGCAGGGTCGGCCTGGCCACTTGAAAACATCGTATTGACCCACTGCTTGGATCATCCGTGTCAACCCGCCAGGGCAATTGCCAGTCAACCCGCCAGGGCAGTTGCCAGATCCTGCTTGGCGTCGTTCCCGGCCAGGCGCAGATCGAACTTGTCTTGCAGCACCTTGAACACGTTCGGCGTGATGAACCCGGGCGGATTCGGGCCGATCGTGATGCGTTTGATGCCGAGCGCCAACAGCGTCAGCAGCACCGCCACGGCCTTCTGCTCGAACCAGGAGATGACCAACGTCAACGGGAGGTCGTTCACTGTGCAGTTGAAGGCTTGCGCCAACGCCGAGGCGACTTTGATGGCCCCGTAGGCGTCGTTGCACTGCCCCATGTCCAGCAACCGTGGCAGCCCCAACAACTGGCCGTAGTCGTAATCGCGAATGCGGAACTTGCCGCAGCCCAGGGTCAGAATGAACGAATCGGGGGGCGTGGCTCGTGCGTAATCGCTGAAGTAATTGCGGCCTGGTTCCGCGCCGTCGCAGCCACCGATCAGGAAGAAGCGGCTGATCTTGCCGTCCTTCACCGCTTTCACGATCACGTCCGCCAAGCCCAGGATCACGTCGTGATGGAACCCGATCGTCGACTCCTTAATCGTCGTCGCCGGCAGCGCCGGGCGGGCCTTGGCCATGGCGATCACGGCCGAGAAATCGTCGTCGCAGATTCGCTTGCCGCCGGGCACAGCCGTACAGCGGGTGGTAAACAACCGGTCGGCGTAGCCGGGTTTGGGAATCAGCACGCAGTTGGTCGTGCCGACAATCGGCCCGGGGAAGACGTCGAATTCCCAGCGTTGCTTCTGCCAGGCTCCGCCGAAGTGACCCGCCAGATTCGGATGCTCACGCAGCTTCGGGTACATGTGGCCCGGCAGCATTTCGCCGTGCGTGTAGACATTCACGTCGGTCCCTTCGCACTGCTTCAGCAGGTTGGACAAATCCAACAGATCGTGGCCCGTGATCAAGATGCCGGGACCGGCCGCAGTGCCTTCACGGACGGTACTGGGAGCCGGAGCGCCAAACATCTCGACGTGGCCTCGTTCCAGCATTTCCATGACGCGGAGGTTCTGGCGGCCGCATTCCAGGATCAGCTCCAGGTGCGATTCCATGTCGAAGTTCACGTTCGTCATCGTGGCGAACAGGGCTTCCTCCATGAAGGCGCTGACCTTCTCGTCGCTCTTGCCCAGCCGGCGGGCGTGATGGGCGTAGGCCGCCATCCCTTTTAGGCCGTACAGGAGGGTTTCCTGGAGGGACTGAATATCTTCGTCTTTCCCGCAGACACCCTGAGTTAACACGCAGCCCGAACCGTGAGCCGTCTGTTCGCATTGGTTACAGAACATGAGGAAGTGTTCCTTATTTCGAGTATTGGACACCTTTCTGAACGTGCCGACCGCGGTAGCCGACCGACAACCACGGCGATATGATACGCCTCAGTAACGCGATATGATACGCCTCAGCGACGCGATATGATACGCCCCGGTGAGGCGATATAGTACGCCCCGGTGAGGCGATGGCCTTGATCTAGGTCAATTCCGCGAAAGAATTTTTTCTAACACGGCCTCGCGGCTGCCACCAAGTCGGTCAGGCTTTCCAGCCTGACGCGAACCGACCGTCCAGCCTGGAAAGGCTGACCTACAAGTGTCTGGAGATGATGACCGGATTGTCCTTCTGGGTGCGTCACCTGATCGGACTGCTGGAGGATATCGTCCTGCGCGACGCGACGGGACGGATCGCACGATTCCTGATCGAATCGGAGCCGGGCGAAGACGGGACGGTGAAATTGCCCAGCCTCAAACGACACGTGGCCAGTCACTTGAATCTGACCAGTGAAACCTTCTCGCGGACGTTCGGCCGGCTGATTGAGGCTGTCCCCCCATTGCCCACCGATTTCTCGCTAGGGTGTGAGTACTCGCTGAAGACCATTGCGTTTTGATTATGTGGGGTGAGCGCACCGATTGGTCCCGTGCCGGCCTTGATCATAAGGTTGTGCAAAACGCTAGCAGCGAATCATCGCAACCTTATGATCAAGGCCTCCCGTGCCTGTTGGCGAAGCTAAATAGTCGACCCATAGCCGCCAAGCTACCCATATTTCGAATTAGCGTATTTGACTCATTTTCACTAGACGTAATCACAGATTCGTTTACATGATTTTTGAAACAAGACACAGGCTCTTGGTGCATACCGTCGAAGCGGTTGGTGTATTATCTGGGTGGCCTAGGGGACTCTCTGCCCAAAGTGGCAATCAACCGCGGAATGCGCAAAACTAGCACCAAACGGCTATTGGGGCGATTCGCGTGAAGAATGAGATTTTATGGTTCTGTGAATTGGATGCCACGGGCTTGCCCCGTGGAGGCTCACGTTCGCAGCTACACGAGACGCTCCCCGCGTCACCTCACTCCCCCGTTCCGCCCGCGGCGGCGAAGCCGCCGCGGGCGGAACGGGGGAGTGAGGTGTAGGGCTTGTGTGTAGCGACAAACGTGAGTATCCCCCGGGCAAGCCGGGGGCATTCGTTAAATGCCAAAGTGAATGCCAACACCTGAAAAAACCGATTGGTGCTAGTGACAGAAACGCGTGCTCCGCAATACTCACGGCGGCTTCTAGCTTGATGGACGCTTAGGCCTTGATCGGAACATTGCGCATCGTAAGCGAGAAGCGTCAGCGAGGAAGAGCGGCGTTTTCCTCGCTGACGCGTCGGGTTACCATGATCTGCTGCTGGCGTTTTGCGCAACCTTACGATCGAGGCCATCCGCCGCCAGTCCAGAACGAAGAAGTTAACTCAAGTTGCCTATTTTACCCATAGAAACAGGAGTGTTCTGCGGCGGTTTCATCCTCCCGGCCGTTGGGACATTCCGACTTGGCGCAACCCCGAGAGAAACAGGGCAACCGAACTGGGCCTGCCAGATTGTGCAAAAGAGATGACAAGCGTCAGACCGAACGCTATATTGCGCACTTCGTTTGATTGGCGATCGGGGGAGACTGCGCCAGGAGGTCGGTCCTCGGGGTTTGCGAATGGCAGTCAGCAACCAAGGCAGTGTTTCAGGATTCCGCGCGTCGCGGCGTGCGCTGTCCGTGACCCTACCGTGCGTATCCGATCTCGACTGCCCCGTTGCGTCTGTCAACATACCCTTCGCTTCGTCCGTTTCCTTCGGGCCTTAATTCGTCCTCATTTCTCGTGTGCTTCAAAGGTGGAAACTGCGTATGGCTATCCGACGAAAATCGCGTAGAGACAAGACCGGTGGGAAATCATTGCGCAAGCTGTCTTCGCGTGCGATGTTTCTCGAAGCTCTTGAGCCGCGGCAATTGCTGGCGGGTGGGCCGTTCGAGGGACTTGACCCCAACGGGCCGTATGTGGGGCTCGATAGCGTCGGGCGGCAGTTCGGTTGGATACCTCCCGCTGAACCGCAGATGGGGCCATCAGCGCAGGCGCCGCTGTCCCAGCCGGAACGTTATCCGTTGGCGAATACCTTCGCGCTGCACAGTTTGCCGGGGGCCTCGAAGGTCATCTACCTCGATTTCGATGGATACACGACCTCGAGCACGCCCTGGAACTCGCCCCCCGGCAGTTCGTTTACCACGCCAGCCTACGACTTCGATGGCAATCCAGGCAGTTTTTCGACTGCTGAATTGCAGCAGATCCAGGACATCTGGGACTTGGTTGCCGAGGACTACAGTCCCTTCCAGGTTGATGTCACGACCCAAGACCCAGGCGTCGCCGCCCTGATGAACACGGGCGGCGGCGACACCCAATGGGGCATTCGCGTCGTCTTTGGGCCGGACCAGATGGCCACGGGGGCGGGGGGCATCGCCTATATCGGATCGTTCAACTGGAACACCGACGTACCGTGCTTTGTGTTCAACGTGGGCTATAAGGGTGCCGCAGAAGCGGCGTCGCACGAGGCCGGCCATACGCTGGGGCTGTTTCACGACGGTTATCCGCTGAACGGTTACTATCCGGGCCACGGTTCGGGCGCGACCGGCTGGGCACCGATCATGGGTGTCGGCTACTCCGAGGAGTTGGTTCAGTGGAGCAAGGGAGAATACCCCGGTGCCAACAACCAGGAAGATGACCTGAACATCCTCACCACCCAGAACGGGTTCGGCTACCGGACCGATGATTATGGAAGCACGATCGCGACGGCCAGCCCCCTGGGCATTACCGGCGGCGCGACCGTGTCCACCAGCGGGATCATCGAGCAGAACACGGATGTCGATGTGTTCTCGTTCAGCACCGGGGCGGGCGCGATCGACCTGAGCATCGATCCGTTCTATAAGAGTCCCAACCTGGACATTCTGGCCACACTCTATGACTCGTCCGGAAAGGTCATTACTACCAGCAACCCGGTCGACCAGCTGACGGCCAGTTTCAACTTTGTCCTGCCGGCTGGCACGTACTACCTGGCGGTTCAAGGCACGGGCAAGGCGGCAGCCGGGAGCGACTACGGCTACAGCAACTACGCTAGTCTGGGCCGCTATACCGTCACCGGCTCGATTGTCCAATCCGGAACGGTCGCCGTGGGTCCGGAATTGTTTGCCGTCCGGCCCAACGATGGGGTGTTGTTCTTGCAGAATCAGACGACGACGCTGAACGTCGCGCCGCGGGAACTGAACTTCCTGTTCAAAGGCGGAGCCGATTTGGGGATCTATTCCGGGATGCTCAACCCCGTGAATTCCAGCGTCAACAACAGCACGTTCACGGACTCCATCCGCATCACCACCGCAGGTAGCGACGGGCAGTTCGAATTCGCCTCGGTCCGCAGCGATCTGAACACCAACGGGCAGGTGGTGTTCGATTTTACCGCGACGGATCTGGGCGTGGCGGAAAACGGCATCCAGTTGGCGCTGACCGAAAGCGATCACGGCGACAAGAGCACGCGGGTTCCGACGGTGATCGCCGATTTGACGAATCGGCGGATCCAGGTCGACTTGAACCGGCACCCTGGCAGCGAAACGACGGCCCAGGACCTGATCGACGCGCTGAGCGCGGATGCCAAGGTTCGGTCGTTGATCGTGGCCAAGATCAACACTGCGGCGAGTCGGTCGGCGACGCCCGGCGCCGTGCAGATCACGAACTACATCATTGCCCCGGCAACCGCGATTTCCGACTTCGGCGTCGGCGGCTACCAATTGCGGTTCATGGCCAGGAACTCCGGCACAGCGGGCAACAACCTGTCCCTGAGCGTAACCAAGAGCGATCATGGCGATGCCAGCGGCCCGACAATTTCGGTCGCCGGCAACGTCATCAGCGTGGACCTGAACACGAACACCGGCCATGAAACCACGGCTCAGGAGCTGGTGGATGCGATCAACGCGGACTCCACTGCCAGCCTGCTGGTCGTGGCCGATGTGGTAGCGACCGATCTGACCAGCCCGGCGCCCTATGCACCGCTGTCGTTGTTTGGAGGCGTCGATCTGACGCCGGCCACCGCCAGCACGGATTTCGGCACGGGCACGGACCTGTTGATCACGGCCAACACATCGAACTATCCGGGGGCCGCGGGGAGCGCTATCCGAATCCAGGCCACGTGGCAGGACCTGGGCGCCGGAGTGTTGCCGACGGTCAGCGTGAACCAGACCACCATCACCCTGGTCCTGAACAATCACGCGGGCAGCGTGAGCACCGCCGCCCAAGCACGGGACGCGCTGAATACCTTGGCCGGTGCCTTGGTCAGCGCCGTGTTGTCGACCCAGATCGCGCCGCCCGTAACGCTCAGCGGCGGGGTAAACCAGGATATCTCCGCCAGTTGGACCACGGATTTCAACAGCGCGCTGGGCGTGCAGGTCAAGTTCTCGGCGGTGACTCCGGGTATCGCGGGAAACGCCTTGCAGATCAGGGTCAGCCGACGTGACCTCGGCGAACGCGGTTTGCCGCTGGTGATTGCCAGCGCGACCGGGATCGATGTGGTCCTGAACAGCCGGTCGGGCAGCCAGACCACCGCCGAACAATTGGTCACCGCGGTGAACAGTGCGCTGGTGAACGGCATCGTCAAAACGCCGATTACCGCAGATGTGGTGTCCGGAGCCAACACCCAGTACGCGGGCCTGGCGACCAACATGCCGGATTGGCCGACGTGGTTCACTGTGGCGAGGACGGGAGACGGGGGCAGTACTCCGGCGACCGGCTTCTCCGATTTCGGGCGATCCACGAACGTGTTCTTTACCGCCGTGCCGATCGGCACGCTAGGGAACGGCATTACGGTCACGGTGAGCAAAGCGGATCTGGGCGTTGGCGGCGTGCCCGCGATTGGTGTGATCGGCACGGACGTCACGGTGACCCTGAACCGCCATGCCGGCAGCGAGACCACGGCGGCGCAGTTCGTCAGCGTGCTCAACAGCTCGCTCGCCGGACTCCTGGTCCAGGCCCGGGTCATCCCGGCGGCGGAATCCCTGTTGGTCGGCACGGCCGGCGCGACCTATCCCTTAATGGGCGGCACCGATTTCAACACCGGCAATTCGCTGGTGCTGTCCGGGGCCAATGCCGCCCAAGTGATCTCGAATTTCGGGGCCACCAATCCGCTGGCGATTCAGTTGAAGGCGGCCACTGCGGGTCCGACCGGCAACGGCCTGACCGTCAACTTCACGGCAGTCGACCGCCTGATCCCGCGGCCCGCCGGTCTGCCGCTGGTGACCGTAACGGGGACGACCGTGAACGTCGTACTGAACAGCAACGCGACCAAGCCGACCACGGCCCAGGAACTGGTCACGGCGCTCAACGCTGCGGCCGGTACGCTGCTGACGGCGGCCCTGTTGTACGGTAGCTCGACAGAGCCGCTGGGCAATCTGTCGACGGGCTACTCGCCACTGGTTCTGCGAGGCGGCGATGACGCGATCGTCGAGCCCGGCTTTGTCGGACTGCCCAACGACACCACCGGGCTGACCGCCAACCGCAACGAAATTCTATGGCGGTTTGCCAACACGCCGGCGGCGGGCCTGTACCGCGCGGAGATCTTCAACTTCGCCGACACCACGAGTTCCACGCCGCACGACGCCCTGGCCAGTAACACGACGGGCAACTTGTTCACTCCGCAGAATCAGTACGCGGATCGGGACAACCTGGATTTCAATTTGGATCTCGGATCCCAAGTGGTTTCGGTAGTGCCTCAACCGATCAGCCGCAGCGTGCAGAACGTCAAGTGCAGCGGCGGCGTGTTCACGTTGACCTTCCAAGGTCAGACGACGGTGCCCATTGCGGCGGGAGCCACAGCGGCTACCGTCCAGGCGGCGTTGGAAGGCCTGGCCTTGCTGCCGAGTAGCGTGATCAAGCCCGGCGACGTGATTGTTACCTCGGTTGCAGCGGGCGACTGGAACGTCGCTTTCCACGGCCGCTACAACAGCGCGGTCGTCCCGCTGTTGACCTCGACCAACGCCGGGGTGCCCAACCCCGCGGTGACCGTCACGGCGCTCAGCCAACTGGACCAGGCGACCAATCAGGTGCTGGTGTACTTCAACGGTAATCCTCTGGCGGTCACGTCGGCGCAGGACCCCAAGTACTATCGCCTGGTCGACACAGCGGGCACGGCCAACACGGCGGACGACCGGATCTTGTTGCCGACCAAGGTGTCCTACGATGCGGACGCCCGGATGTCGACCTTGATTTTCAGCGGGACCAATATTCCCGACGGCTCGTTCCGCTTGGACGTGGGCGGTTCGGATGAGTTCGTCGGAATCGATGAAGTCCAGCGTCTCACGTTTGGAGGAACGATTGCGGGTGGTTCGTCGTTTACCCTGACCTATAACGGCAACCTGACGACGGAGACCATCAACTGGGACGCCACCACGAGCAATCTGGTCAGCAACATCCAGACCGCCCTGGACAAGATTTTCGGCACGGGCAACACGGTTGTCGCCGCCGAGTCGAGCGCCGTCTATACGATCACCTTCGGGGGCCAATTGGCCAGCGCGAATCTCGCACCACTGACGGTCACTCCGAGTCTCCTGGGCACCGCACCCACGCTGACCGTGGCGACCGTCGCGAATGGGTACGGCACCGCGGTCCAGACGCTGGCCCTCGGCGGCGCCTCGGGCAGTGTGACGCTGTCTTACCAGAGCGTGGCGGCCACGCCGCTGAGTGCCCCTTACACGGGGCTGACCGACGCGGCTTTGCAGAACAACCTGAACACGATTGCCGCGCTGCAGGGAAACGTGACGGTGTTGGGGTCCGTCGGCGGGCCGTTTACGCTGGTGTTCAACAATGCCTTGGCGCGCGTCAGCACGGCGACCCTGGTGGCCACGCCCACGGCGCCGGCCACCGCCACCGTCACCTCGCTGGCGACCGGTGGTTTCATTCCCGACGGCACGATCGCAACCGCCGTGAACGCGGGGACGCTGTTCAACAGATCCCCGAGCACCTCGTTCACCTACGCGGGCTTCCTTGGGGACGGCAGTGCGGGCACCAGCACCAATGTCAACGACGTGGATCTGTATCGGTTCGATTTGCCGACGACCGCCAGCCCAACCACTGTCACGATCACCGTCACGCCCGACGCGGGCAACAACACGTGGATTCGGGTGTTCAACGCCGCGGGGACCGAACTCGGCTCACCTGGTGGAGTCGGCCCGCTGTCGATCACCGCTCCCGTGGGCAACGCCGCCAGTTACTACGTCGGCGTGTCCAGCCTGGGCAACAATACCTACAACCCGAATACAGGCTTGAACGCCACCGGTGGCACGACCACCGGCTCGTACGTGATCGACATCACCGTCGCCAACGCGTTGAGCATCGCCACCAACACCTCCAGTTTCGCGACCGCGACCGACTTGGGCACGTTGGGGCAGGCCGGGCAGTCGCTGAGTTGGGTAATCCAGTCGCAAAACACCATTCAAGTGCCCCAGTACCCTGGTGCCGACGATTCGCCGGGGCATCGGGTCGTGCAAGTCGAACAGCACGGGGCCGGCACGGGCCAGTCGCTGGTGGCCCAAATGGACTCCACGCCGGTCCATTACTACAACTTCCCGGATACGTACACGGTGCAGACGCCGACGGGGCCGCTGCAGGAGCGAAACCTGCTGACGGAACCCATGAAGCAGTTGGTGCGGGAGATTTATGCCCTGTGGGCCGCCTACGATGGTCTGACGGTCGCCGAAGGCGGCGGTACCAAGATCATTTACGGTGATCCGCGGTACTTGGCTCCCACCATGCCGCCAGGAGGCGTGTCACTTGGCGGCGGGGCGGCGGTGGTGGTCAGTTCCTCCAGCGGCTTCACCGACTTCACCTACGGCGGGGGCTTCTTCGACATCATGTTCCACGAGATCGGCCACTCGCTGGGCCTGAGTCACAATTTCGATATCCCGGGCATCATGGGCGGTGGCGTCCTCAACACGGTATATCCGGGGGACAACGATATTATCCACCTGTTGCGGCTGTACCCGACGAACAGCAACGCGGTCGATCTGTACAAAGTCCAAGTTCCCGAGACGGGCACGTTGAGCGCCGAGGTCGTTGCCCAACGGCCAACAGATTCCGCAGGGGTGACTAATCCAAGTGCCGGCAGCACGCTGGACAGCGTCCTGACGCTGTTCGATGCCAACGGCAATGTCCTGGCTCGCAATGACGATTACTTCAGCCTGGATGCCTTTCTCCAACTCAGTCTAACCCCCGGGACCTACTATGTCGGCGTGACGAGCAAGGGCAACATCAATTACGACCCCGCGATTCCCGATTCGGGATCTGGCGGGAACAGTGCGGGACCGTATCACCTGGAATTGAACTTCAGCCAGGCGCCGGCCTCGAGCCTTGTGACCACCACCAACGTGGCCCTGGACGGCGAGGGGGACGGCACGCCCGGGGGCGTGTTCCACTTCTGGTTCCAGAGTAGCGGCCAGACGATCTTTGTCGACAAGGCGAACGACAAGACGGCCAACGTGGTCGACGGCGACGGGGCGCTGAATACCGCCAGCGGCGCAAAGGGGCCCTACGACAACATCCAGTCGGCTTTGACCGACGCCGCCAACCGGATCGTGGTCCCCGGCCGCGGCGCCAGCGTCCTGAAGTGGATGGACGAATTTCAAATCAACGATGGGACGGACCCTGTCGTGACTTTCGAACTCGACCCGGACGCCAGCGGTCTAGTGGATGCCAACGCCATTTCGGTCCCCTACACGACCGCGGGTTCGACCCCGGCCAGCATCGCGACCGCCATCAAAGCCGCGATCGATTCGGCGATCGCCAGCGGCAAATTGAAGAATGTCACGACCGACAGCAGCAAAGCCGGCACCAACGTCGTGCAATTGCGCGGCCCGGCCAGCCTGAACGTGAATCTGAACACGACGACGACGTCGACCGGTTCGCCCGGGCTGCTGACCGGCGAGAAGCTCGTGCGGGTCGTGGGTTACGGGGGCCTGGACGGGAACTTGGCGACCGCGGCGGACAATTCGGCCTATCTGATCGGCCAGGTCAACAAGAGCGGCGTCAACGTCCCCCTGGCAGACGGCGCCAATGTTCTCGTGCCGCAGGACACCAAGCTGATGTTCGACGCAGGGGCGTTACTGAAGCTCGTCTATGCGGAGATCGACGCAGGTACCTCGGCCCAGAACATCGACCGCAGCGGCGGCGCCATCCAGGTGCTGGGGATCCCTGGTTTGGCGGTGAAGTTCCATTCCTACCGGGACGACTCGGTCGGCGGCAATGCCGATCCGACGGACTTGGCGGCAGCGGCCGGTGACTGGGGCGGGCTGGTGTTTCGCAGCGATTCGGATTTGTCGTCGCAGGGGATCTACTACAACTGGGTCGCCCAAGGCGACTTCCAGCATGCGGGCGGCAAGGCGCCGGTGGGCGGCGTCGAGCACGTGTTTGCGCCGATCTTCATCCAATCGACGGTCGCCCAGGCCAGCCGGCCCACGATTATGTACAACTCGTTCACCAAGAACGCCAGCGCCGCCATCTCGGCCGATCCGGACAGCTTCAGCGACACCGGCGGGCGCCTCGGCCCCGACGTGCACGGCAACACGGTGACCGGCAACGCCTATAACGGGCTGTTCGTGCGGATCCAGAACGAACTCGGACAGGCCCCGAACACGCTGGATGTTACGGCCCGGTTCCACAGTACTGACATTGTTTACGTGCTGGCCGACAATCTGCAGATTACGGGCAACGCCGGTGGTCCGCTGAACGGCGCGCTAAGCGGTCGCCTGCGCGTCGATCCCGGGGTTGTGGTCAAGTTAAACAACGCGCGGATCGAGACCACGCGCGGTCCGAGCAGCTTGATTGCCGAAGGTTTGCCTGGCTACACCGTCGTCTTTACGTCGTTGAACGACGACCGCTATGGCATGGGCGGTACGTTCGACACCAAGAACGACGGCCTGCTGCCCTCCGGTAGCGCGGCAGCGCCCGGCAATTGGGGCGGCCTGATGTTCAACCAGATGTCGTCCGCCAGCATCGATCAGGCCCTGATCACATTTGCCGGCGGAAACGTGCCCATCGAGGGCGGCCAGGACAACTTCAATGCGGTCGAAATCCATCAGGCCCGCGTCCGCATTGCCAACAGCACTCTGGAGAACAACGCCGCCGGTACCGCCAGTTCGACGCGCAATGGCCGCCAGAAGAATACCGCCACCACGATCTACGTGAACGGGGCCCAACCGATCCTGGTGAACAACGTCATTCAGAACAACGCCGGATCGGCGATCGATATCAATGCCAATTCGCTGCAGGCCACGCTGCAGTCGGACTACGGTCCGGCCACGAGGTTCACGGACGCCTTCGACCAGTTCCGCGACAACCGCGGACCGCTGATCAGGCTCAATCGGCTGGATTTGAACGCCACCAATGGCCTGGTTGTTCGTCCCGAGACACTGACCATCGACAGCATCTGGGACGACACGGACATCGTCCACGTGCTGGCTGGCGAGATCCTGGTCGACAACCTGCACACCTTCGGCAACTTGCGGCTGCAGAGCAGCACCTCGGAAAGCCTGGTGGTCAAGCTTTCGGGAGCCACCGCCGGCTTCACTGCCGGCGGCCACCCGCTGGAGATCCTGGACCGCGTGGGTGGTACGGTGCAGGTGTTGGGCACGATCGGGCACCCCGTGATCATGACGGACCAGCGCGATGACACCGTCGGTGCAGGCTTCAAGCCGGATGGAACACCTCAGACGGACACGGATAACAACGGCAGTCTGGTCTCGCCCGCCGCCGGAAGCTGGCGGGGCATTAAGTTTGATCAATTCAGTAACGATCGCAACCTGGTCGCGGTCAACGAAATGGAAAGCCCGTTGACCAATGGCAAGGACGTCAACAACGCGCCGAACGCCGCCCAGGTGTTGGGCACGTTGGCCACCGACGAGAACAACGCCGACGACACGCGGCGACTGGGGTTCGAAGCTCACGGATTCATCAGCCCGGATGCACCTAGCGACGCCGACGTCTACAGTTTCCAGGGCGTGCCAGGCACCGAGGTCTGGTTCGACGTCGCACGCACCAGCGGGGCACTGTACCCCGTGGTGGAACTGCTGGACCAGAGCGGGATTGTGCTGGCTCAGGCGGTCGTGGTCGATCCCAGCCAGCCGATCGACCCGCAACTCACGACGAATTCCGGCGTTCAGTACTACGGTCTGGCTTTGCCAGCGGAGGCGAATCCGAACCTGGCGGGGACGACGGACCCGACCACAAGTTCCAGAATCTATAGCACCAACTTCCGCGACCCGGCCATGCGGCTAGTGCTGCCACCGTCCGGTACCGGCGCGACCACGTCGACGTACTATGTGCGGGTCCGCAGCAACGGCGGGCAGTTCCTGAACACGAACCACACGCTGACCTTCACCAAAGGCATCACCGACACTATCACCGACTCGGCGAACGGATTTATCCAGGCCGGGTTCACGCAAGGCCAGCAATTGATTGTGACGGGCACGACCAACAACGACGGCGTGTACACGATCCTGAGCGTCACGGGCGGCAGCATCACATTGGACTCGGCGGGGAACCGACTCAAGGTCACCGGAGTCGAGTCGGTCAGCACCAAGCTCGTGGCCAACTACTCGTCAGGCCAGTACCAGCTGCAGATCCGCTTGCGGCAGAACTACGAATTCCCCGGTTCTACCGTGCGCTTTGCCGACATTCGGTATGCGACCAACGCCATCGATCTGAGGGGCATGCCGGGCCACTCGCCGCTGCTGGGCGAAAGCGCCCAGACGAACACCCAGTACCCGGCCTTCGGCATCACGCAGGATCTCGGCGATTTGCTGACCACGGATCGGGCTGCGCTGTCCGTGGCGGGGACGCTGCCGGTCAGCGACAACGTGGCCGTCTACAGTTTCACCGTCGATCACCAGTTCATCGAATCCATCGCGGGCTTCAACGCCAGCGGGAAGACCGTGGCCGCGACCTTCGACGTGGATTTCGCGGACGGGTTCACGCGCGGTGACTTGACCATGGTCGTGTACAAGATTGTGGCCGGGAATCCAATCCCGGTGCTGATCGGCCGCGAGTCGAACGTAGAAGACGATCAGACCGATCCGAACAAGGCCACGTTCCCACTGGACTTGGCGCGTGGTTCGGCGGGCAATGGGGATCCGTTTATCGGGACCCAGACCCTGGCGGAAGGCGACGGGCAGATGTACTACGTGGCGATCATGGGCGCCCAGAGTTTGCCGCAGGCGTTTGCGGTGCACCTGCTGCCCCTGGGCGGAGATCCGACCGACAGGAACAGCGTCGCCGAGGGCATCAATCGGCTGATCCGACTGGAGCCGATCAACTCGGTGACGCGGATTGTGGAAGACCACATCGGCGTCCAGGGCTATTCGTCCAACGGGGTGGTCGTCGCCCCGGAGACTCTCGGCCCCGCGATTGATATCGCCACCGCGACGACCCTCTCGGCCAATGTGGTCCCGTTCACCCTCAGCGACGTGTCGCTGTTCGTCAACACAAACAGCGGCTTGTACACGGCCAATCCATACAAGGGCGGGGCGGTCACCACTCTTGTGCCCGGCAACGGCTACGGCTCCAGCTTACAGGACATTGTCATGCGCTCCGATGGCTACCTGTACGGCTACGAGAGCACCGCGGCGAACACGTCGGACACGGCCGGTGTGTTGGTGAAGCTCGACTCCGGCACCGGCGTTGTCATCACGTCGCAGAAGGACAACATCCAGGGGCCGCAGGGGGTCCCGCTCGCAGTGCCGACTCCGTCCGGAGAAAATGTGACCTACACCGACATGGTGGACGCCTTGGCGTGGCGGCGGGACGGCTTTGATAGCGCCCCGGCCTACCATCTGTTCTACTCGGTGCGAGATCCCGTGGCCGGGTCGACCGCGGGCGGAGGTGGCTACTCGAAGCTCTTCGTTGCGGACAACACGGGAAACGCCTGGAACGGCAACAGCGCCAATAACCCCAATGGGAGTATTTCCACTTGGCTCAATACGGCCACGGCGTTCAACCAGGCTAATTATCCCAACAATCTACAGAATGGCGGCTACGTGGGCTATATCGGCGGCGCGAAGCGAGCGACGGACACCAAGACATCGGCCAACGGCGTGACGATCGAATTGCTGGCCAATGCCCCCGGTTCGGCCGGAAATGGGGTGGTGCTTGATATCACGCACAATGGCGGCAATACGCCCGGTGGTTCAACGAATCCGAGTGTCAGCGTTTTCGGGACCACGATCACGGTCACGATCTACGACAACAAAAGTGCCACTACCCCGTTCAATCCTCAGAACACAGTTACTGCCCAGCAGGTGGTGGACGCTGTCAACAACAATGCCGGGGCGTCTGCCCTGGCGCGTGCCGCTATTTCTGCGTTGTCCAACGGTGCGACCGGGGCCACTCACTTCGTCGATCCAGCGCCCACCAGCATCTCTCTAACTCTGACTGCCGCCGGAGGCGCCAACTCGACGTTGGTCGGCGCGACGACCGGCATGGCGTTTGTCGCCGACAAGCTGTACGGGGTCAGCGACAAGGGCGAGTTCTACCAGATCAGCACCGTCGACGGCAGCGTGTCGAACCGGATGGTAGTCACCGGCGCGCCGGTGTTCCAGGGGCTGGCTTTGGGCCCGCAGAACGTCGAGGCGGGCAAGTATGCGACTACGCTGTTTGCGATCGATACCAACGGTCTCTTGTACGCACTCGACACGACATTGGCCACGTTCGGAACGCGGCTGCCCGTATTTACGGGCGGCGTCACCTCGATTGACACCGGCGTCACCGGCACAACGGGATTGGCGTTTTCGCCCTTGGACTTCAATCTCTGGCACCCGACAGCGACTCGGGGCGACGACGTGGGGCACGGCATCAACCCGGCCTTTGACAACAGCCGCACCCCGGCTTCGGTGACGGACGCGATCAGCGGAGGAACGACCACGAAGTCGATCGCGGAGTCCCAGGGCGGGGCCAGCATGTATTTCGGCCTGGACAAGTACTCGGCGGGCGCACCAAGTTACTTCCAGTACCAGACCGCTGGCCAATACGGCGTACTGCAGCAGACGAATCAGCAAGACCTGAGCTCGAATCCGAGCATCGTCTCCGCCGCTGGCGTCGGCTCCTACAACTTGCCCGCCGGTGCCCTGGGCAGTCTGGAGACGAATACCTTCAGCTTGGCTCCCTACGCCCAGGCGGATAAGCCGATAGTTTATTTCACCTATTTTCTGGATACCGAAAACGATGCCGGGGCGAACAAGGCGGGCAATCCCACCAACCCCTTCGTGGACGCGGCCCGCGTCTTCATCTGGAATGGTACGAGTTGGGATTTGTTGGCCACGAACAACTCGCAACTCAGCGCGTCGGCGACCAACTTGGACGCCGAACTGCCGGTTTTCCGTTCGGCGGCGGACACCGCCGGACTGGCGAGCAAGACGCCAGTCTCCAGGCTCAGGCAGCAGGTCCAGGAGTTGTTCGACAACAACCCTCCCGTCGGCACTCCTCCCGCCGCGGATACCGCCACCAACACCTGGCGGCAGGCCCGGATCGATCTGTCCAACTATGCCGGCAAGAGCGGCCTGAAACTGCGGTTCGAGTTCACCACGGCCGGCACGATGAACGATACGACCGAGCCGCAGATCACGACGGCGGCCAATACGAACGCCTTCGGCCAGTTCAGTAACAACGCGTTCGGGGTCTCGCTGAATGCGACGACCAACCTGCCGTCGTTCCGCGGGCTGAACAACCAGCACGAAGGGTTCTACATCGACGACATCCTGGTCGGCCTGGCCGAACGCGGCGAAATGGCAACCGTTGCGGCCACCACGTCGATCCACAACACGACCACCCGGGTCTCCGTCCCCGCCAACCCGGACCCGGCCAAGTACGCGACGATCGAGACCGGGCCGTTCCAGCTGGAGGTCCGCCGCTCGACGGAGTACGCTGGTTTGGGGATGGATCCGACGAGTCCCGATGTCAGCATCGTCCAGACGTTCGACACCAATGAACGGATTGCGGATGGTTTCTCGCTGGATGCGCCGATCGGGACCGGCGTGACGGCGGGCAGCACGTTTACGGTGGTCGGCACGTTCACTCAAGTCTACGAATTCAACACGGTTGCCGCGGCGGCTGCCGGCCACATCGCGATCCCCTTCGCGGGGAAGACGGCCAACGCCGTCGCCACGACGATCGCCACCGCCATCAATAGCACGGTCGACGCCAACGGCGTCAGCTTGGGCGTGGATGCGCTGGTGGGTACGACGAAGCTCACGACCCCCACGACCAGCAACCGCGTGGATCTGGTCGGCGCCAAGAACCTGTTCCGAGGCGGCGTGACGCTGACGAGCCTGACGGCGTCCTTCTCCGCCGCGAGCCTGACGGAAGCGGCGACTTTCCCACCCGCCGCCCTGCCCGAATGGAGCACCTTTACGGTCACCCGAGGCGGCTCGACGGTCGGTGCCCTGACGGTCAATCTCACGACGACTAACGGTGGGCGGCTGTGGTATTTGCCGGACCCCATCAACAACCCGTTGGACATCCGGGTTTTCCCGGCCAGCGTGATCATCCCCGACGGCCAGGCGTCCGTCACGGTGCAATACATCATTGCCAAGATCACGACGGGGACCTCCGAGGGCACGCAGACCGTGGTGGTCACCGGTACGGCGGCCGCCCCGGCTTTGGGCTTCAGCACTGCGATTGCCGCCGTCATTGCCAAGGACAGTG
>JAPLNJ010000550.1 GCA_026692885.1 Planctomycetota bacterium
TTCGCCATCCCTCTGGCTTCGCGTAATTCGTTACCTCCTTACGTGCAAAGTTCTGTTCTGACCCGGTGGTTAGCCTTTGGCCAGGCCGGATTGTCCGGCTGATTTGCAGCAGCTTATCTTGGCGCACTCATGGGCAGCTCCTGTTATGGACGAGTCTGGGGATGAGCTTCATTGTACGGCACTCAGCTGGCGTCCAGAAGCAGCGTCGGAGCAGCCGTCTGATGACCATACGGCTCAGACCAACAGCAATGGCGATCGCAGCCAAGCGTCGAAGATGTCCCGCGTCTCGAACACCTCGCCGTCCCACCGGCCGAACCCCTGTTCGTTCACCGTGACTTCGTCGCACAGCTGCCAACCGCGTACTTCGGCTTCCAGCACATGGTCCGAGGGCGAGGCCGCCTCGATCTCGACCTGCTTGTCGCAGGTCCACTGGAAGGCCATGACGGCGGCCTGCTCAGCGGCGTCGGCATCAAAGATCAGTCGGATGGGTCCGGATTGGACGTAGAACTTAGGCATCGGTGATTCCTTTCGTGATTCTGGGTAGTCCCTTGTTGTTCTCTTGATGTTAATTAGATCGCCAGCCCCGTGACACGGATGGTCCGCCGCGGAAATAATTCTGGGCTGGCCGCGGGTGGTCCAATTTGCCAGCACGGTGTTCTTTTCGCCAGAAACTCGGAAACCGCCATGCCCCGCAGCATCGCCTTCGGTGACATTCGCCCTCGTGCCCGGCTGCGTTTCCGCAGCCGCTTGCTTGGTCGGTCCCGCACAGACGACAATGGCTCCCCGTTGCCATTTCCTGGACTGCATGCGGAAGGGGTTCTGATTCGTGGTGTACCGGACCTTCGTGCTTTGGGTGTTGCTGGCCGTCTCCTCGACGCAGGCTGAGAACTGGCCGCAATGGCGAGGTCCGTATTTCAACGGCTCGACCAGCGAGAAGGGCCTGCCTTCAGAATGGAGCACCACCGAGAACATCGCCTGGAGCGCAAGTCTTCCGGGGGCAGCTGCCTCGACTCCCGTCGTCTGGGATCAGCGGGTATTCCTGTCGGGTGTGGACAGTGGCCGTGACATGCTTCAGGCCATGTGCTTCGATCGCGTCAGCGGAAAGCTGCTCTGGAGCCACGACGTAGCCAAGGGAGTCCGGCAGGACTCACGCAGCAATAAAGCCTCGTCATCGCCGGCGACCGATGGCAAACAGGTGGTTTTCTTCTACGGCAGCGGGGATCTGGTCTGCTTCGACTTGGACGGCGACCGCCGCTGGACGCGGAACATCCAGCAGGACTACGGCCCCCTGGCGTTCTTTTGGACGTTCGGCGGCAGCCCGCTGCTCTACGAGGGCAGGTTATATTTGCAGGTGTTGCAGCGCCACTCGCCCGTGGATGGCCGGGACGTGAAAGGCAACGAGTCCTATCTCCTGGCTCTCGATCCGAAGACCGGGAAGACGCTGTGGCGGCACGTCCGCCCCAGCCAAGCCGCAGCTGAATCCCAGGAATCGCACACGACGCCCATCCCCACACTCCACGCCGGGCAGCAACAGTTGCTGATTGCCGGAGGCGACGCGTTCAGCGGTCATGACCCCGCCACCGGTAAGGAATTGTGGCGGTGGGGTGGGTGGAATCCATCACGCGCACCCAACTGGCCGTTGATCGCCTCGCCGGTCGCTGGAGACGGCATCGCCCTGGTCTGCGTGCCCAAAAGTCAACCGGTCTATGCCATCACGACGCAGGGAAACGGTGCGCTCGATGAGCACGCCGTGGTGTGGACAAGCCGCGGAGTCCGGGAAGTGACATCCGAAGTGCCCACACCCGCCTATTACGACGGGGATTTCTTCGTGCTCAGCGATTCGCGGAACTGCCTATCCCGGGTTGCAGCGCGCACGGGGCAGGTCGTCTGGAGCGTCCGCACGCCGGGGACGGCCAAGTACGAAGCCTCGCCGCTGGCGGCGGACGGGAAGATTTACCTGCTCAACTTCGACGGGCAAGTTGCCGTGTTGAGCGCGACCAACGGTGAAGTGCTCCATGTGATCCCGATGGACAAGCCTGTCGACGGCGAGATGGTCCGAGCGTCGATCATCGCCGCCCACGGGCAGTTGTTCATCCGTACCACACGCAAGTTGTACTGCGTCGGCAAGGGGCGGTAACACGCTGCTCGATCTCTCACGTTACGTGGACGACACCATGCACGTCCTGCGATGTTCGACACGTTTCAGCAACGTCGGTATACGATAGCCGCGGCAAGCGTCTACCGAACGCGAGAACTCTGGAAGACCCTTGGGAGGGCGATTGACATGGCCTCGTTCGGCACCGAAGCTCAATTCTATCAGGCGATCACTGTGGCGTCACGGTCGCCATGATAAAAGGTACGGCCCCCGTGAATCGGAACCACACCATGAACCTCAGACTTTCGGCACTAGCGTTGTCTATTGGGATGTTTATGTCCCCGTGTCTGCAGGCACAACCAGTAAAAGAACACGGCAATCTGTCGGTCAAGGGGACCCAGTTAACCGATGAGCACGGGAAGGCGACCGTGCTGGACGGAGTCAGTTACGGATGGCACAACTGGTGGCCACGGTTCTACAACAAAGATTGCGTGAAATGGCTGGCCACCGACTGGAAGTGCTCGGTCGTAAGGGCGGCCCTGGGAGTCGAGCCCAAAGGCGGTTACCTCGACAAACCTGAATGGTCGAAGGAGAAGCTCGAATCCGTGATTCAGGCGGCGATCGAGAACGATGTTTACGTCATCATCGACTGGCACAGCCACAGTATCAAGCTGGCCGAGGCCAAACTGTTCTTCACGGAAATGGCCCGGAAGTACGGTAAGACCCCGAATGTCATCTACGAACTTTTCAATGAGCCGGTGAACGACTCGTGGGCCGAGGTCAAGGAATACTCCATCGAACTGATCAAGACCATCCGTGCGATTGATCCGGATAATGTTGTCCTGGTAGGCAGCCCCCATTGGGATCAGGATATTCATCTCGTCGCCGACGATCCGATTCGGGGCTTCACCAACATCATGTACACCTGCCATTTCTACGCCGCAACACACGGCAAGTTCCTGCGCGACCGATGTGATTATGCGATCAAGAAGGGCATCCCCATTTTCATCACCGAATCCGCGGCCATGCAGGCTTCCGGCGATGGCCCTCTCAATCTCCGGGAGTGGCAGAACTGGATCGACTGGTGCGTCACCAACAAGGTCAGTCTCATAACCTGGTCGATCGCCGACAAAGCCGAGACATGCTCGATGCTCAAACCAGCGGCTGCCAGCGAAGGAAACTGGAAAGCTGCAGACCTGAAGGACTCGGGCCTCAAAACCCGGGAACTGCTGCGGAAACTGGCAGAGGAGGGTAGGTAGAGCCAGTTCATTCTCGTCGCCAGCGCCGACGTCGGCCCTCACGCCACGATCACAGGAGATCAATCAGGCGATGCCGTCAACGCCTGGACCCGCACGTTCTCGACGCCGATTTCCTTGCAAATGGCCTGCACGGCAGCGACGTGCTCGAACATGCACTGCCGGTCCACCTCGACGACGACTTCCAGGCGGATCGTGCCGTCCTCATGGGTCTTGACCAGCAGGTTCTTCAGCCCGCCGATGTCGACCGACTGACCGTCAGCTAGGATCTTGCCCTGTGGATCGAGCTTCAGGGCGATCTTGCGGACGGCTGTGTCTGGCGGAGGGGCCTCGGCCATCGTCGGGGGTTGAAGTTCGGGCGCTAACTCGACTGGCTGCGCGGGTTGGACCATGACCCGTTCTACCATCCGCGGTGGTTCCATAACCGGACGTGGAGCGCTGAGCCAGAAGAAAGACAGTCCGGCGAGGCCCAGAACCACCAGGCCGCCCACCAGGAGCATGACGACGACGGCCACGATGGCGATGACCGCCCCAGACGATGACGCACGCGGTTGATCGCCGTTGCTCAGGTTCGCTTCATCCCTACATGCGAGGTTCGGTGACAGGGTCGCCCGCGAGCCAAACCGGCCAGCCGTTGCGATCTCTCCCGTCAGGGCAGTCGTGCTCGTTTGGCATCCTGACTACCTACCGCTGTGGCGGACTGGCTTCCCGCACCACGGCCCCGTGTTCTTCGCTCAGCACCAACAGCGAGAACTTCTTCACGAAGTCCAACTCGTTGGTGCTCAGCGAAGTGTA
>JAPLNJ010000551.1 GCA_026692885.1 Planctomycetota bacterium
AGCGAAGCCCCAGTCCGCTGTTGCTGGGGCTTCGCCTAGGCTCAGCCACCAGCCACCCTGCTAGCGTTTTGCGCAACCTTATGATCAAGGCCCCACCATGCGGCCCACTGCTTCTTCCAGCCTCTTCAAACGTTCCTGCTTCATGGCGATTTGGCCTGCCGGCACAGGGCTGGCCACGATCAACGTCGGTTTCGGATTCAGCCGTCTGGCCGCCGGCGCGGAAGGGCTATCCGCCGAGACCATCGGCCGCACCGCCAGGATCCCGACTTCCTCCAGAAACGTGCGGGTTCCCTCGACGTTCTGATCATTCAGTGCCGTCAGCACCACCAGTTGGTCGGACAGGGGACCGATGTACAGCCCGCCGATCTCGGTGACCACGGTCTTTGAAGTTGCGCATTTCCGGGCTTTGCCGAGGAAGCTCCCGGCGTTAGCCGGGAGAGCCGTCCCGCCCCGAACCTACCCCGGAGCCACGCACGCCACACGGAAGCCGCCAGCGTAAGCTGGCCGGAGCCTCCCGCCCCACACCTATTCGCGGTGCATCGTCCAGGTGCAGGGGTGGGAACACTCCCACCGGCTGACGCCGGGGGCTTCTCGGTGGCGCTGGCGACCGCGGCTAGGTTGTGGGCGGGATTTCTCTCCCGGCTTACACCGGGAGCTTCTCCCCAAGCCGCGAAATGCGCAACTTCAAAGGCGCAGGACGCTCAAGGCTGTTTCGTCGCCGCACCACGCTGCGCGGTCGAGAAGCGAGTGCGGCTGCGAAAACCGCACTTCAAAAGTCCACACTCGCCAGTCGTCGTTCAATATTCCGGATCTGCGGACGTTGGTATCTGCTGGACACCGCTGGAGACCATCGTCGCGAACGTCCGCCCCTTCCCGGTGACATGCACCAGCGGCATCTTCCCAGCAATCTCGCGGCAGGCAGGCACACGGCGTTCGTACCCAACGGTATCGAACGGGGCCTCTGTCACATGCTCGTCGAGATTTGTGAAGACCGGCATGGTTGTGACTGGTGATGCTGTTGAGCTTTGAACTACCGAATTGGATTCTACCACCGGACAGGTTCCGGGCAAACACCGCCTGACCCTTGTTTCTTGCGGTTGTCCAAGTCCTTGATGCTTCTCGTTCCGACGCTCTGCGTCGGAACGCAAGCCACGGTCGGCGACCCTAGGCAGACGACGCGGAGCGTCAAGACACTTGCATTCCCACGCGGAGCGTGGGAACGAGAGAACACCTCAGACGCTAACGATTGCCATCGCCGACGTCCGAAGGATCGCAGAACGGGAGCGACTCGCAAACCGGGTGTCACGCAAACCGGGTGTCCGGCTTGACAGCGAAGTCCGCAACGAACGAGAATTCGACGATTTGCCGAACGACCCGCGTACCTCACAACGGATGCACCATGACCAGCACTAGCACGCAACTTCGGGAAGACGCATTGGCCATCTGGCGGGCCGGGGTCGCTGCGGTCCGTAGCGATGTGCTGGTGCGTGACACCGTGCGCGCGGAGGGCGATCGACTAAGTTTCGGTCACGAAAGCCTCAGCCTGCGCAGCGCGCGGAGCCTGGCGGTTGTCGGTTGCGGCAAGGCCGGAGCGGGGATGGCCGCCGGGCTGGCAGCGGCGCTGGGGCCTGAACTCCTCGCGCAGAAACAGGTCCGCGGCTGGGTGAATGTTCCCGACGATTGTGTGCACAGCCTGCCACGGATCCACTTGCACGGCGCGCGGCCGGCCGGCATCAATGAACCGACGGAAGCCGGCGTCCAGGGGGCGGAACGGATGCTGGAATTGGTCCAATCCCTCGGCCCGGACGATCTGTGTCTGTGCCTGATTTCCGGTGGCGGTTCCGCGCTGCTGCCGGCGCCGGTCGCGGGAATCACGCTGGCCGATAAACTGGCGGTCACCAGACACCTGAGCGGGGCCGGAGCCAACATCCGGCAGTTGAACACGGTCCGCAAACAACTCAGCCGCATCAAGGGCGGCGGCTTGGCGCGTGCCTGCCGCGCGGGATGCCTGATCACGCTGATCATTTCCGATGTGCTCGGCGATCCGCTGGACGTGATCGCCTCCGGCCCGACCGTCGCCGACACCTCGACACCGGCTGCCGCCTTGGCGGTGTTGGCCGAATTCGAATCGCGAGCAGCCGGCATCTCGTCGGCCGTGTTCGACTACCTCGAACGAGCCGCAGCGGCTGCCGCTTGTCGGCCGTCCGGGAAGGATCGCCCAGCGGAGGGCCCGTTGGGCCAAGCGGCCAACTCCGAGGCGCGCGTGACCAACCTGGTGATCGGCAACAATGCGAGCGCGGTGCGGGCGGCAGGCGCGGAAGCCGCTCGCCGCGGGTACGCGACGGATTGTCAGGCCGTGCAGCAACTGGAAGGCGAGGCAGAGCACATCGGACGGCAGTTGGCGCAGACGGCGTTGCGTCTGCGTCGGGAAGGCGGACGCCGCTGCCTGATCAGCGGCGGTGAACCCACGGTAAGACTGGTCGAGGCCAGCCGCCGAGGCTCGGGCGGCCGGAATCAGCAACTGGTGCTCGCCGCCTTGCAGGAACTGCTCCAGGACCCGTCCGCAATGGCCCAGGGGATCGTGTTGTTGAGCGGCGGCACGGACGGCGAAGACGGCCCGACGGACGCCGCCGGAGCAATCCTGGACGAGTCGATTTTGGCGGCCCTGCGAGCCCGTGGCCTGGCGCCCGGCGATTTCCTAGCCCGCAACGACGCCTACCGGTTCTTCGACCCGCTGGAGGCCCTGATTCGCACCGGCCCCACCAATACGAACGTTTGCGACCTGCGCGTGGTCCTGACCGCGGGCTGATTTCCGGGAAATGGCGAGGTGCTGGCGGGGAGAGGCACGCAGCTTCGTAGCCCAAATCGCAAGCCAGGGTGGGGTTGGCAGTGCCGCGGCTCGACCCCCGATTTCCGGCAGGACGCTGGCGTTGCCACCCTCGCTGGCGAGTCTTGAAGCTGCGCATCTTCTGCAGTTTCGACGCTGAAGGCGTTAGGTCTCATAGCCCAGGGTTGCGCAGCTACCCTGGGTTCGGTCGTCGGAGTGCCCTCCTCTACCCCAACGGGGTTGCGTCGGGGTGGCGCCACCGCGCGACGAATCCCCGTTGGGGTACGGGAGGAATCCCTCCGCCGCCTCGTCCCAGGGTAGCCGCTGCGCGGCAACCCTGGGCTATGAGACACAACCGCTTCGCGGTACTCGAGGGCCCAACCGACGGCGACGGCACCACCTTCGGCGTTTCGCGTCTGGTCGACCTGTAAGCGTTCTGCCAGTCATCCCTGGTGTAGGTGTTGTCCTAGCCACCGGGACGACAGCAAAGTCCCACCACCCGCGCTGCCGATGTTGACCGATGACCTTAAATTATCGTCTTCCGTCGTAGGACGCACGGAATCTGTGCACATCAAAGCAGTTTGCAGACGGACGCTGCCGATTGCTTTGCCTGTGGCCGCCAGGCCGCCTATCGAGCGTGTGATAAGAACATGTTCAGCCGCAAGGTGATGCTGCCTGCCGTCCTGCTGACGGCCGCCGGTGTGCCGTACTTGATGTCTGAGAGCAAGCTGCCACAGAAGGCCAAACAGCAGTTCCAGAACGCGATGGCCTACGTCACTACCGACGACACGACCAACGCGCACTTTCCCTCCGAATTCGGCCACGGGCCGAAGGCTCAGAATCCGCAGTTGGAGTTGGACAACGCGTTCGCCGGGCCTCCATGCGTGGACTTCAGCGAGGTCTTCCGCGCCGATATCTCGCCGCAATGGGTCACGCAACGTTGGCCACGGGTATCGACGGTGACCGCCGAGTTGGGTCTGGAGGGGTTGCGGGTGCCCTTGGTGAGCGGCACACGGATCGATGACGTGGCAGGCACGCTGACCTACTACTTCAATCAGTATCACCAGGTGCAACGCGTGGCGTTTGATGGCTTCACCGGCGACGAGAGTCGACTGCGGACGATGCTCGCGCAGATCTATGGTCTACAGCCAGAACCTACGCTGGACGCGGGCCTGTACGTCAGCCGCTGGAATGCCTCACCGACCAGCGTGCTCAAGGTGTCGCGCGCTCCGATCATCACCGCCGCTTCCCCGCATGCCCAATTGCACCTCCAATTGGAGCTGAACCGCCCCAGCGTCACCTACGGTCTGAGTGCCGAGTTCCTGCAGTTCCTGGACCGGGATCGAAACGCGAATCGGTGGTAGAGCAGACGGTTGGAAAAACGGCGGACAGGAAAATGTGGGACAGGAAAATGAAGGAAAGTATCTATTTTCCTGTCCCACATCTTCCTGTCCAAGACACTCAACGAACTCTCGGACGCCGCTGCGCGGCGATTGCGTCCATGTGTGTCACGTGTCCAGCCTGTCACGTCGGCCGTATAATGTGTGAAGCTCTGGCTCAAGCCCTGTGTACCAAGGTGGACCGTGAAGAAATCACCGTTTCCCGGCATGGATCCGTTTCTGGAAATCAACCCTTCTTGGGAGGTTTTCCACGGCTGGTTCATTCGTGAACTGGCACGGCAGAACATCGGCCGAGCTCGCGAACTGGGGTGCGAGGTGGATGTGGAACGCAGCGTCTACGGCCGGGAACCGACGGGCGAACTGGTGCTCGTTGGGGAACCGGATCTTCTGGCCCGGTACGATCCCGCATGCGGTCGACCGGAGCCGCTGCCGAGCCACGGCGTTGGGGTGTTGGCCGAACCGCGGGCCGTCCACGAGATCGTCCTGGATCCGGATGAAATGGCGACGCACAAGCAAGAGTACCTGGTGGTACGCGACATCGGTCCCTGGGCCCGCGTGCTGGCGGTCGTGGAACTGTTGAGTTTCGCGAACAAGCGAGGGAGTTACGTCCCGAAGTATCGCGAGAAGCGGTCGCGATTTCTGTCCTCGATGGTGCACTTCATGGAACTGGACTTGTTGCGCGCCGGCGAGAATCCGTCGCGAGACCTGTTTCCGGAACTGCCCCGGACCCCGTACTTCGTGTTCGTGGCCCGCAAGACTGGGGTGGGCCGCAACGAGGAGGGATACCCTTTGCGGTTGCAGAACCCGTTGCCGGTGCTGGGCCTGCCGCTGGGCCCTGGCCGACCGGATCTGCCGCTCGACTTGGCCGCCGCCTTCCGCTCGGCCTACGATCTGAGCTACCGGCCCAGTTGGCTGCGCGCCTACCGCGACCAGCAGGTCCCCGATCCGCCACTCGACGAACAAGACCGGGCCTGGATTACGCAGATCCTGAAGCCCTGGCCAGCCGAATGGAATGAGTCGTGAAGTCAAGTGTTGGGTGCACCCCTTGCGGCGCACTGCTGTGCACATCTTTGCAGCCAGCCAAAGGCTGGAAATACAAGCACGACGCGCAAGCGAGTGGGTCCGCGGTGGACTGGCAAGTGAAATCCAGACCCACTCGCTTGCGCGTCGTGCTTGTAAAATACCGGCCTTCGGCTTGTAAAATACCGGCCTTCGGCCCCTATGAAGATGTGCACAGCAGTGCCCCTTGAGCGGCTCAGGGGATCCGGGCCTTCCGCCACAACGTGGCAGCCAGTGCTAGCATCCCCTGAATTCTCCGCTCGCCGGTGTAACCTCACGCGCTGTCCGCTACACTAGCTTCCACAGACAGGCCCGGAGATCGGCCGAACGGGCTTGGAATGGATTGGGAAGCAAGGGACAACTTGAAACAGTGACAATTTGAAAGAAGGAGCAGGAACATGTTACGACGAGTGTTATTGCCGGGCGTGTTGGTGTTGGCGATTGCGGCGGTGGGCATTGGGGCGGCAGCCCCATCCGGACCGTTGGCCGGTTTCGGTAAGTGCCCGCTGGCGGATTCGCCGGTGGGACGCATGGTTACCGGCTGTATCGGCCGGCTGCTGGTACTGCGATCCGAGCTGAACGTGACCGCGGAACAGAAGACCAAGATTCGGGATGTGCTCGTGAGCCGTCGGCCCCAGATTGCCCAGACCGTCAAATCGGTGCACGGAAAACGTGTGGCGTTGCGTAACGCGGTCTTGTCGGGCAAGGCTGACGAAGCCCAAATTCGGGCGGCGGCGGACGAACTGGGCAAGGCGATCAGCGATGCCGCAGTCAAAGCGTCCAAGTTGCGGAACGAGATCGCTCCGATCCTGACCGAGGATCAGCAGCACCTGATCGGCAAGTTCCTCGCAGAGAACGACGCTGCGATCAACAAGTTCCTGGATCAAGCTGCGCAAGGCAAATGAACGCTGCGGCCGTCGATCTCAGTTTGACGAGGGGGAGTTCCGTCCCGGCTGGGCTGGTCCGATCAGTGCCAGTTGGTTGGGGGGAACTCCCCGCGTTGTTGCGCCGTTGGGTGGGTTTTTCAGAAGCCGAGACATCCTGTGTGCACGCAAGACCGCTCGAAACCAGTTCGACCGCAGCGGCGGATCCGACCGACTGGGCGGACGTGCAAGCCTCGTTGGGCGGTGACGGCGAAGCCTACGCACGCTTGGTCCGCCGCTACCAGCAGCCCATTGCTGCTTATATGTGGCGTTTCACCCGAGATCGGGGGCAATGGGATGAGTTGGTTCACGACGTGTTTGTCGAGGCGTACCTCAGTTTGGCCCGCTATGCGGGACGGGCACCGCTGCTGCATTGGCTGAAACGTATCGCCACTCGTGTCGGCTATCGGTACTGGCAAGTCCGGCAGCGGCGACAGCGGGAAGTCCCGTTGCCAGCGGACACGGATCCGGCGGCGGCGGTGATGGGGGAAACCGAATCGGCGCGGCACGCGGGCGAGGTGGTGCAATGCGTGTTGCATCGGCTCGCGCCGCGGGACCGGCTGGTGATGACGCTGACCTACTTGGAAGGGTGCAGCGTCGAGCAGGTGGCCCAGCTGACCGGTTGGACTCAGGCGGGGGTCAAAGTCCAGACACATCGGGCTCGGAAACGTCTGGCGAAAATCTGCGAACAGATGGGAATCGAGCTATGACCGGCAAGCAAGTTCGTTTCGAGACATTCGTCCAGCAGGCGCGCGGCGAGTCGTTGCCGCCGATCGATGTGGCGGATCGGGTGGTCCGGAGCCTCGCCGCGAGCGTCCAGCCGCGTGCTGCCGACTGGCCGTTGTGGTGGGCGACCGGCTTGTCTGCGATGGCAGCCGCCGTGGTGCTGATCGTAGCCACGCAGCAGGGCGTCTGGTTCGACGACCCGCTGGCCCATTGGCTGCGTCCTCTGGTCCTGGTGATGCAATGAGTGAGCCCAACGCAAGCCCCCACGAAAGGCCTCAGCCCGTGGTATCCGCGGTGCCCCGACAGCGTCGCTGGTGGGTCCACGTGCTGCTGTCGCTGGCCATTTTCGCATCGGGCGGCGCGGTGGGCGTCGGCGCTACGCTGATCGTGCTGCGCAATCGCGTGCTGTACGCCATTCACCATCCGCGGGAGATGCCGGTAAAGATTGCGGCTAACATGCGGCGGCCCCTGCAGTTGAGTGACGAGCAGGTGCGTCAGGTGGAGCAGATCTTGAGTCAGCGGCAGCAGGTGCTGCAGGACATCCGCCGACGGGTGCAGCCGGAAGTCGAGGCGGAATTGGACAGGGTCGAGCAACAGGTCGCCGAAGTGCTCGACCATCAACAACGCGAGCGGTGGCGCGAGCACTTCGCCCACCTGCGCGGCACCTGGTTGCCGCCGCTGCCCACCGACCCATGACGACCGAGGTTGTAGGTCAGTGGCTCACCCTACCGTGAATCGTGTTCGCACATTGGTTCACAGCCTCTCAGCGGGACTTCAACTCAAAGTCCTGTTTGGCGCCGCCCGCGGTGGCCTCGAAGGTCAACGTGGAGGCGGCGTTGTATTGCTGCGGAATGATCTGCTGGACGTTGTCGACCACCGGGCTGTTCGGATCGCCTTCGTAGACCACCCGCTTGCCAATCACCTTCGTGGCAAAGATCTGCACATGCTTCCGACCGGGTGGCACTTGGACAGAATAGAACCCGTCCTTGATCTTGACTTCCGCCGAGGCGGTGGCGCCATCAGCGGGAACAAAGGCGATCGTCCCGTTGGCAACGGGCTCACCGTCCAGTGTGACCTTGCCCGCGACGGTCGACCCACGACTGCCGCAGCCGAGCAGGGTGGAGCAGGTGAGCGCGAGGATGAACAGAAGCGACGTTTTCGACAGGTGAGACATGTTCGAGGGAGCTTCCGGTTGGTGGATGAAGTCCGAGGTTGTCTGATGCGCGTACGGTGCGTGCAGGCCG